>JAKDNM010000194.1 GCA_030456445.1 Hyphomicrobiales bacterium | reverse complement strand
ACCGTGCCTCGGGCATGGATACGCTGGAGCACGCTGGCCGCATCGGCGAGACGGTAGGTACCCTCGATAAGCGGCTTCACCTTGCCGTCCATGTACCAGCCGACGAGTTCCTTCATGTTGGCCTGGAAGGCTTCCGGCTCCCGTTGCGTGAAGTCGCCCCAGAACACGCCAACGACGCTGTAGCCCTTGACCAGCGTCAAATTGACCGGCAGTTGCGGAATGCGCCCGGAGGCAAAGCCGATGACCAGCAGGCGCCCGCCCCAGGCGATCGACCGCGACAACGCGTCGAATGCGTCGCCGCCGACAGGGTCATAGGCGACGTCGACGCCCTTGCCGGCGGTTGCCTGCTTCAGCGCGTCCTTGAGGTTTTCGTAGCCGAGCGTCTCGTCCGCGCCGGCCTCGCGCGCCAGCTTGCGCTTATTCTCGCTGGAGGCGACGCCGATCACCCGCGCGCCCATGATCTTGCCGATCTGGATGGCGGCGATCCCGGTGGCGCCCGACGCACCCAGAACGCAAAGCGTCTCGCCTTCCTTCAACTGCCCGCGCTGCTTGAGCGCATAATGCGAGGTGGAATAGCCGCACAGAAGCGCGCAAGCGTCGCCCGCATCCATCCCGTTCGGCAGCTTCATCACCGAACGTTCCGGTGCGGCGACCTTCTCCGCATAGGAGCCGAGCGCCGACATGGCCGCCACGCGGTCGCCGACCTTTACCGACTTCACCTTCTCGCCCACCGCCGCCACGCGCCCGGCGACTTCCATGCCGGGCACGAAAGGCGTCGGCGGCTTCAACTGGTAAAGACCCTGGACAAGCAGCCCGTCGGGATAATTGACGCCGATCGTCTCGGCCTCGATCACCACCGTGTCGCCGGAGGCTTCCGGTTCGGGCCAGTCGGCGTAGACGAGTTCTTCTATCGGCGCAAAATCGCGCGCCACGATGGCTTTCATGGCGATCCCGATCTTCGGCTCAGAGCTTCTGCTGCGTATATTTCTTCAGTTCCGCACGCGCCACCTGCCGGCGATGCACCGCATCGGGGCCGTCGACAAGGCGGAGCGTCCTCAGATTCGTCCACGAGTGGGCGAGCGGCGTGTCCTGGCTGATACCCTGCGCGCCGAACATCTGCACGGCTTCGTCCGTGACTTTCAGTGCGATGCGCGGCGCGATCACCTTGATCTGGCTGATCCACGGCGCTGCCGCGCGCGCGTCGCCCTGGTCCATCATCCATGCCGCCTTGAGGCACAGAAGCCTGGCCATTTCGATTTCCATGCGCGCCTCGGCGATGATGTCGTAATTGGCGCCGAGCTTGGCCAGCTTCTGGCCGAAGGCTTCGCGGCGGAGCGCCCGCTGGCACATCAGTTCCAGTGCTTTCTCCGCCTGCCCGATGGCGCGCATGCAATGGTGGATGCGCCCCGGCCCGAGTCGTCCCTGCGCGATCTCGAAGCCGCGCCCCTCGCCGAGAAGCAGGTTCGATGCCGGCACGCGGACATTCTCGAAGCGCAGATGCAGATGACCGTGCGGCGCATCGTCGTGACCGTAGATCTGCATGGCGCGCAGCTTGGTGATACCGGGTGTCTTCGCCGGTACGAGGATCATCGAATGCTGCTGGTGCTTCGGCCCGTCATTCGGTGTCTTCACCATGACGATATAGATTTGGCAGCGTGGATCGCCGGCGCCCGACGACCACCATTTCTCGCCGTTCAGCACATATTCGTCGCCCTCACCCACGCAACTCATAGCGATGTTGGTCGCGTCGGACGAGGCGACATCCGGTTCGGTCATAAGATAGGCGGAACGGATCTTGCCTTCCAGGAGCGGCGCAAGCCAGAGCTTCTTGTGCTCGTCCGTGCCGTAGCGCTCCAGCACTTCCATGTTGCCGGTGTCGGGCGCGGAACAATTGAACGTTTCGGCGCCGAGATGCGCCTTGCCCATCTCCTCGGCAAGATAGGCATATTCGACGGTCGTCAGCCCGTAGCCGCGCTTCGAATCCGTCAGCCAGAAATTCCACAAGCCGCGTTCGCGCGCCTTGGCTTTCAGCCCGTCGAGGATTTCCGTCTGCCGGTCGGTATACGACCAACGGTCGCCGTTCCTGCCGACTTCGGCCAGGAATTCCTCGTCGAGCGGCGCGATCTCCTCGCGTACCATGCGGCCGACCTTGTCGTGGATCGGCTTCAGCCGCTCGGTCATGCCGAGGTTCATTTCCGAATTCATGGATTTCCTTTCCTGACGCCGAGCCCATGCAGGGCGAAGGCCACGACCTGGCGGCCGATCTCCTCTATATCACGCGCGGTTTCGCCGGCGCGCGGCGAATACCAGAATATCGGCGAGTTCAGCGTGATGAAGACAAGCTGGTTGGCGATGCCGAGGTTTTCAAACCTCATGTCGCCGTCGTCACGCGCCTCGGCCAGCAGATCGCGAAAGATATCGCTGTAGCGCGAGCGCCGTTCGATCAGTTCCGCGAAAGCGGTCCGCTGTTCCGGCGTCGTCGCACCGCGAAGGTGCATCTCCACGCCTTCCCACACGACCCGCTGGAACTGCCGCGTGGTGATCATCTGCACGACATGGATAAGTGCCATTTGCCGCCAGCGCTCGACCGCCTTTTCGCCCGAGCGACGCAACGGCTCGATCGCCCGGTAGTTCATCTCCATGCCGAAGCGGAACACGTCGGCGAACAGGTCGGACTTGGAAGAATAATGATGATAGATGCGGCCCTTGGTGGCATCGAGCCGGCGCGCCACGTCGTCGATCGAGGTCGCTGCATAGCCGCGCTCCATGAAGCAATGCGCCGCAGCTTCCAGAATATCCGCGCGGGAACTGTCGGGCATATGCTCCCCAACGCTGAGCGCCATCCGCCTATAACCCTCCCACGCCCGCGTGCCTCTCTTTCGCGGATGAGGATAAGCGGATTCAACATCGCGAAAATGATGAACATACTACCGGGTATGTTGTCAACGCGCGCCACTGCCTGTAGCTATTGCGGCCAGAAAAGCGTGGAGAGAAAAGCGCGGAGAGAAATGATGCCATATCTCGATGAGCTGTTTTCGGTCGCCGGCAAGAAAGCGCTGGTTACCGGCGGCGCGACCGGGATCGGCCGCATGGCCGCCACCGCGCTCGTCGAGGCCGGCGCGGAGGTGATGATCGCCTCCCGCAAGGGCGAAGATTGCAGTCATGCCGCCGATGAGTTGAACGCTCTGGGAGCAGGCGGCAAGGCGGAAGGTTTCGCGGGCGATGTCGGCAGCGAGGAAGGCGTATTGTCCCTCGCCGGGGATGTGAAGAAGCGCACCGACCGACTCGACATCCTCATCAACAATGCCGGCCTCTCATGGGGAGCGCCGCTGGAGGAGTTTCCCTATAGCGCCTGGGCCCGCGTCTTGAACGTCAACGTGACCGGCCTCTTCCACCTGACGCGGGAACTGCTGCCGCTGCTCGTCAAGGCGGCAAGCTTCGAGGATCCGTCCCGCATCATCAATCTCGGCTCGGTCATGGGCACGCAGCCGATGGCCGACGGCGCCTATTCCTACACGGCTTCGAAGGCAGCCGTGCATCACCTGACCCGCACGCTCGCCAACGAGTTCGCGGAAAAATTCATTACCGTCAACGCCTTCGCCCCCGGCCCCTTCCAGAGCCGCATGACGGCGTTTGCGACCGCCACCGAGGAAAAGGCTGAGATCGTGGCCAGCCACGTGCCGCTGCGCCGGATAGGAGCCCCGAGTGACATTGCCGGGGCGACGCTCTATCTGTGTTCGAGGGCCGGTTCATACGTCACCGGCGCCATCCTGCCGATCGATGGAGGCGAATCCATCAATCACGGCATGAGACTGTTCAAGGACGTCAGATAGGGCGCTAAGCGGCGAAGATGTCAGCATACAAGTTGGAACCTGTCACCGTGGACCAGGTAAAGGCCGCGGTAGGCAAGGAAGTGGGCGTCTCGCCCTGGCGTGCCGTCTCCCAGGAGATGATCGACCAGTTCGCCAACGCCACCGACGATCACCAGTTCATCCATGTCGACCCGGAACGTGCCGCTCGCGAGACGCCTTTCGGCGGCACCATCGCGCACGGCTTCCTGTCGCTGTCGCTTCTCTCGACCTTCGCCTTCGAGACGCTGCATCCGATCGAGGGCGCCGGCATGGGCATCAATTACGGCTTCGACAGTGTCCGCTTCCAGGCGCCGATCAAGACCGGCGCGCGCGTGCGGGCACGCTTCGTGCTGGCCGACCTCAATGTCCGCCCGTCCGGCTGGATCCAGTCGAGCTACGACGTGACGATCGAGATCGAGAACTCGAAGAAGCCGGCGCTGACCGCGCGCTGGCTGACCTTGACGGTGCTCGAACGCAAGGACGAGACGGCCTGAACAAGATGGACAGGCCCGACCCCAATACGCTCGACCCCAAT
>JAKDNM010000065.1 GCA_030456445.1 Hyphomicrobiales bacterium | reverse complement strand
CCCCCAAGTACCCAGTATCTCGCAAGGCACCTCATCTCGTAAGGCTACGTCAAGCGCCCTAGGCGCCCTTGCCGCTGCCCCGGTCTGCGCATAAACGCCTTATCGTAAAAAGAGTTCCCTGCTATGGAACTTTTTCGCCATAGCGGCGTTTTTCAGCAAGTTTGTGCGTGGCATATATTGAGGGAGCCGGAAACGAATGAGCCTATCCGCGTCGATTGCACCGCAATTGCCCTATCTGCGGCGGTTTTCCAGAGCTGTATCGGGCTCCCAGACAAGCGGTGACGCGCTGGTTGCGGCTGTACTTGAGGCCATCATCGCCGATGTAGGCATCTTTCCGGATGCCTCCAACACCCGCGTCGCGCTCTACAAGGCCTTCGCCAAGCTCTACGGCACGATTGCCGTCCGTGTTCCGCAGGTGAGCCCGGTGTCGGGCTGGGAAAAACATGCCGCCGCCAACCTTTCCGCGCTCGCGCCGCGTGCAAGGCAGGCCTTCCTGCTGGTCGCGGTCGAAGGCTTCACCGACGAGGAGGCAGCGGAAATCCTCGATGTCGACGCGGAAGAATTCTCCTCGCTCCTGCAGGAAGCGAGCGTGGAGATATCCAGGCAGGTCGCGACCGATATCCTCGTCATCGAGGATGAGCCCCTGATCGCGATGGATATCGAGGAGATGGTCGAAAGTCTCGGCCACCGGGTCGTCGGTACGGCCCGCACGCGCAGCGAGGCGGCGGAAATCTTCAAGCGCACCAACCCGAAGATGGTGCTTGCCGACATCCAGCTCGCCGATGGAAGCTCGGGTATCGATGCGGTCAACGACATCCTTGCCACCTCACCCATCCCGGTTATCTTCATCACGGCTTTCCCGGAGCGCCTGCTTACCGGGGAAAGACCTGAGCCGGCCTTTCTGGTAACGAAACCTTTCAATCCTGAAATGGTTAAAGCGCTTATCAGCCAGGCTCTTTTCTTCGATAACCAGGCCAAGGCCGCCGCCTGAATTTATTTCGGCGCCCGATGGCGGTCTGTCTATTTGCCGTCATTTCGCCGTTATTTGATTCCTATTGGCGCGTACTGCGGTTGCCGTAAGGGCAGCCGCCTCCCGACATGGAACCAATCGCGACGGGGCCCGTTGACCCTGTCGATGGCTGGCGGCGTCGGGATTACAGGAGATCGAGATGCTTTACTGGGGACTGGTGTTTTTCATCGTGGCCGTGATGGCGGCCGCATTCGGGCTTGGCGGTCTTGCCGCATCGTCGGCGGGAGTTGCCCAGTTGCTCGCCTTCATGCTGACGGCGTTCTTCGCCATTTCCCTTCTCGCGGGCTTTTATCGCCGCGTCCGCTAGGTCGAGCCGCCCCTCAAAACAGCTTCCATGCTCCGCCGGGTGAATGCGTTTCGAACAGACGCACATCCGGCGGAACTGCGTTCGGCTGGAACCTGTTGACGTCCTCGCTCGTTTTGCTCCGACACGCGGAAATGCAGGTCAAATGAGCACGGAGCAAGCGATCACGGACGGAAGCACGCCAGTGGGCGTCGGCGTGGGCACGAATCTCGCCAAGGCGTTGGAGAATTGCGATATTTCCGTTATTTATCAGGATCCCGGAGGCCGCGTAGTGTGGACGCGCGGCGGCCCGCCGCCCTGGAGCAGCGGCGGCATTGCCGCCGGCTCCCGCGACGGGGATTTCCTCCCTGAAGACGAAGCCGAACGTCTTTGGAAGCTGAAGGAAACCATCCTTGCCGACGGCGTGTCGCGGACGGCCCAGATCTCGGTTTCCGCCGCGAGCGGGACCAGATGGTTCAACATATGGGTGGACGTGGACCGGGCCGATAGCGGGGCGATCCGCGGACTGCTTACCACCATGGTCGAAACGACCGAGCAGAGGCGACGGGAACAGACCCTGCGCACGCTTCTGCGGGAAGTCAGCCACCGCTCCAAGAACCTCCTCGCCATCATCCAGAGCATCGCCACCCAGACGGGCCGATATTCAGGCGGCATCGATTCCTTTCTTCTGCGTTTTCGCGGCCGCATTCAGTCGCTCGCATCTTCGCAGGATCTGGTGACGTCTTCCAACTGGCGCGGCGCCAGGCTGCAGGAACTCGTCGCCGGGCAGGTGGCCCGTTACTGCGCCGACCCGCAGCGCAATATCCGCATGGAGGGCGAGAACCCGTATTTCAATCCCAATGCCGCGCTTCATATTGGGCTCGCGCTGCATGAGCTTGCCGTTAACTCCGTCCGCTATGGCGTACTCGCCGCCGGCGACGGTTCGGTGACGATATCGACCGAAAGAAGCGATGCCGGGCGGGAAAAGCCCGATCTGATACTGGTCTGGTCCGAGGCAAGCGCTGCCGACCCGAGCATGCTGAAAGAAAAGCGCTTCGGCAGCGTTGCCCTGGAGCGCGTGGTTCCAGCCTCCCTCGGCGGCAGCGCCAGCCTCGCCTTCGGCCCGGCGGAACTGGGATACCGGCTGACCATTCCCCCCCACAATTTCGAGAACGATTAGGATGCCGGCGCCGTGCATGTTCTTTTTTATGGAACGATATGCCTGGATTCCCGTTTTCCTGCGGAATTGGAGGAAAACAAATCCGCACGTGATCAATTCCGGTAAAGACCGGTTAGCCACAAATAGAAATCGTGGCACGTGGCCGTAAAGAAGCCGCGAATACCGTTATCGAATGAAATGTAGCCAGCCCCGAAGGTTTGGCGCGAAGGGGCATATTAAGGAGAAGGTTGATGAAAAAGCTTATCTTGGTGATGGTGGCCGCCGCTCCATTGGCGTTGGTGGGCTGTACGACGGCCGAACAGACCGGCGTCGGTGGTGCCGCGGTAGGCGCGGCCGTGGGCGGTCTTGCGACCGGCACGACGGGCGGCGCACTCGGCGGCGCTCTGATCGGTGGTACGGCCGGCTATCTGCTCGGAAAATCCGCCGATCGTAACGGCTATTGCCGCTATCGCGGCCATGATCGCTACGGTCGTCGCGTCGTCTACGAACGTCGCTGCCGGTAACCGGTCTTCGGGAGGGGCTGTCGCGAGGCGGCCTCCCCCTAACCCCAAAATCCCCAATGCAATGACGTGCCGCCAAGCCCGATCCAACCGGGCTTAAATGAGGGTTTCCATGCTCCGCTGGATCATAATACTTATCATCATCGCCGGCGTTGCGAGCCTGTTCGGCTTCCCCGGCATCGCCGGCCTGGCCGGTGGCCTCGCCCGCATCCTGATCGTCATCGTGCTGATCGGGCTGGTGCTGCTCTTGATCTTCGGCGGCGCAATCCTCGGCTGAGCCTAGAGCATGATCCGGAGAAGTGGGAACCGGTTTTCCGAAAAGATCATGCTCAAACAAAGAGATAAGGGCATGATGCGATTCAATCCAATTGCATCATGCTTTAAGCCGCCACGGCCTGCATGGCGCCCGGCCCCGGCACGGCGCCAGGCGGACATTTGCCGAGGATGATCATCCCGAGCACTTCGTCCTTGGTGACGTCTTGCGTGCGCGCGGTTCCCACGACCTGGCCATTCTTCATGACGCAGACCCGGTCGGCCAGATCGAAGACATCATGGATGTCGTGGCTGATGAGGAAGATGCCGATCCCGTCCGATTTGAGCTGTTTGATCAGTTCGCCGACCTGCGCGGTTTCCTGCGGCCCGAGTGCCGCCGTCGGCTCGTCCATGATCAGGATGCGCGCATCGAAGAGGATGGCGCGCGCGATCGCCACGGACTGGCGCTGGCCGCCCGACAGCAACTTGACCGGCTCCTTGAACCGCTGGAAGCGCGGATTCAGCCGCCCCATGACCTTGCGCGCCTGGTTTTCCATGGCGACGTCGTCCAGCGTGCCCCATGCCGTGCGAAGCTCGCGGCCGAGGAACAAATTGGCCGCCGCATCGACATTGTCGGCCAGCGCCAGCGTCTGGTAGATCGTCTCGATGCCGTATTTCTTGGCATCGCGCGGGTTGTTGATCGCCGCTTCCTCGCCGCGGATGAAAATGTCGCCCGAATCCCGCTTGTAGGCGCCCGACAGTATCTTGATCAGCGTCGACTTTCCCGCGCCATTATGGCCGAGAAGCGCCATCACCTCGCCTTCATGAAGATCGACCGAGGCTTCGTCGACGGCATGCACGCCACCGAAGGAGATGGAGATGTTCCTCAGTTCGACGAGCGAGGGAGTTTGAGCGTCCATGTCGGCCTCACTGGATCCTGCGGCGATAGAGCGTGTCGAGCCAGACGGCGACGACCAGCACCGCTCCGACGACGATATTCTGCAAGGGCGTATCCAGCCCGAGCAGCACCATGCCCGATTGCAGCGATTGCATGAGCACCGCTCCCAGCATGGCGCCCGCGACCGTGCCGACGCCGCCGGCGAGCGACGTGCCGCCGATGACGGAGGCGGCGATCACCAGAAGCTCGTCCAGCGTGCCTTGCGCGTTGGTCGCCGCGTTCAGCCGCGCGATGGAGATGGCGCCGCTCACCGCCGTCAGCATGCCCATCAGCATGAAGACCTTCAATGTCACCCAGCGTGTGTTGATGCCGGCGAGTTCGGCGGCCTCCGGATTGCCGCCTATGGCGAACACATAGCGGCCGAAGCGGGTGCGTGTTGACAGGAAAGTCATGAATGCGCCCGCCGCGATGGCGATCAGAACCGGTATGGCGATGCCGTGCGCGATGAACAGCCCGCTGTCGGGAATGGTGATGTTATGCGCCTCGGCGTAGCGGCGCACGATGCCGATCGGCCACGGATAGGAGTTGGCGACGCCGACTGCGCCGAGGATCGCGATGCAGGTCACGCCGCCGAGGAAGAACTCGGCCCAGACGGGGCGTTGCGGGAAACGGAAGCGGTTGCGCTGCACCCGCCCGTTGATAAGGGCGAGGACGACGAGGAGACAGGCGACGATCCCTACAACCCAGCTCCAGGTCGCGCCGATCGAGCCTTGCGGACCTCCTCCCATGAGCTTGAACGTGTCGTCCATGGGCGCGACGGTACGGCCGCTCGTCACCCACCACGCGGCGCCGCGCCATACCAAAAGGCCGCCCAGCGTCACGATGAAGGACGGAATCTCCAGATAGGCGATGAGGAAGCCCTGGAAGGCGCCGAGGACGAGGCCGAGGACAAGACCGACCGCAAGCGCGACGATCCAGATCGTCGGATGCTCGTAGCCGAGCAGCCTGGGAAGGAACTCGGCTTGCGTCACGCCCATGATCATGCCGATGAAGCCGAGCATGGAGCCGACCGAGAGGTCGATGTTGCGCGTCACGATGACCAGCACCATCCCCGTCGCCATGACGGCGATCGAAGCCGACTGGACCGAAAGGTTCCACAGGTTGCGCGGCGTCAGGAACAGCCCTCCCGTCAGGATATGGAAAACGATCCAGATGAGCGCCAGCGCCCCCACCATGCCGAGCATGCGGGTATCGATTTCGGTCGCCTTGAGGAATGATTTCAGGGGACTGAGTTCCGCCGCCCGGGCGCGGTCGAGCGGCGCGGTCGAATCGGACATGGCTTCCTCCCCGCGCAACAAAAGCGGGCCACCGCGTCTGCTGCGCTAACGGCCATATTACGTGGCCGCCGCGGTCTTGGTCAAACCGCGGCGGCGCGATCTGTCGAAGCTCAGCCGCAGACCTTGACGGTACCGGCCTTCACGCCCTGGCAGACTTCGTCCTTCTTGATCCAGCCGGCGTCGATCACCACGTCGAGATTGTCCTTGGTGATCGGCAGGGGCTTCAGGAAGATCGAGTTCATCTCGACATGCTTCGGCCCGCCGTCGAATTTCTGGACGCCCGGTATTTCGGTCATCTTCTTGCCGTCGGCGAGCATGGAAGCGATCTCGGCCGCCTTCTTGCCCAGTTCGCGCGCGTCTTTCCAGACCGACACGGTCTGGGTGCCGAGCGCGATGCGGTTCAGCGCCGCGTGGTCGCCGTCCTGCCCGGAAACCGGCACCGAGCCGGCCAGGCCCTGCGCGGCAAGCGCTGCAATCGCTCCGCCGGCGGTGCCGTCATTGGAAGCGACCACCGCGTCGACCTTGTTGTTGTTGGTCGTCAGGAACTGCTCCATGTTCTTCTGGGCGTTCGCCGGCAGCCAGCCATCGGTGTAGGCCTCGCCGACTTTCTTGATCTTGCCGGAATCCATGGCGTCCTTGAGCACTTCCATCTGGCCGGAGAACAGGAAATCCGCGTTCGGATCGGCAGAGGAACCCTTGATGAAGACATAATTGCCTTCCGGCTTGACGGCCAGGACCGCGCGCGCCTGCATGCGGCCGACTTCCTTGTTGTCGAAGGTGAGGTAGAAGGCGTTCGGATTCTCGATCAGGCGGTCATAGCCGACCACCGGGATGCCCTCGTCCGTCGCTTTCTGGATAGCCGGGCCGATGGCCGAGGAGTCCTGCGCCAGCACGATGAGCGCATTGGCGCCCTGCGCGATCAAGCTCTCGACGTCGCTCAACTGCTTCTCGGCCGAGGATTGGGCGTCGGCGGAAATGTACTTGTCGCCGTCCGCCTCGAGCTGCTTCTTGATGGCGGCCTCGTCCGTCTTCCAGCGCTCTTCCTGGAAATTCGACCACGACACGCCGATGATCTTGTCCTTCGCGTGCGCGAGTGGTGCGAACGAAAATGCGATCGCGGCACCCGCCAGCAAGGCGGCCGTAAACTTTCCCATGATTTCCTCCCTGCGCCGAGCCGGCGCGCTGAATAGACCGTCGGTCTCTCGGAAGCTCTTTATTTCGAGCTTCGAAAAAAAGAATGACCCACTCTTTTATCCATGTCAATATGCTTCCCGCGCACGATCGTCGGCTTCAATGCCGGGCGGCGCGGGAGGAAATTGCGAAAATGACGGTCGGAATCCGCCACGACGATCTCAGGCGGCGCAATCGTGCCATGATCATCTCCGCCATCCGCAGGGCCCGGCAGCCGTCGCGCACGGAGATCGCCGGAACCACCGGGCTCAGCCCCTCCACCATTTCGGCGATTTCGGCCGACCTGATCGAGGAAGGCATCCTCACCGAGGTGAAGGGCGGAACGGCGGTGACAAAGCGCGGGCGGCCGCAGGTGGCCCTAGGGCTCAATCCCGAAACAAGCTCGGTCGTCACCATGCTTCTGGCGCTGAACACGCTTTCCGCGACGCTCCTCGACTATGCCGGGAATATCGTGGCGGCCGAGCAGTGCAGGCTGTCGACGATGACGCTTGGACGGGACGAACTGATCGCCGAAGCGATCCGGATCGTCAGCCGCCTCGTTTCCAGAGGCGGTGCCGCCGGATCGAGGGTGATGCGCATCTCGTTCGCCGTGCAGGGCGTCGCCGATTCAGGAGGAGCGGCGATGCTCTGGTCGCCGATTACGCCGCACCGGAACATCCGCTTCGGCGATGCGCTGGAGAAGGCGTTCGACCTTCCGGTCACGGTGGAGAACGATTGCAACATGACCGCCGTGGCGCTGCGCTGGCGCGACCCGGGGCGCTACCGCGACAATTTCGTCTCGGTTCTCCTGTCGAACGGCATCGGCATGGGGCTCTTCCTGAACGGCGAACTGTTCACCGGCACGCGCTCGTCCGGCGGCGAGTTCGGCCATATGATCCACATCCCGGATGGCGATCTCTGCCGCTGCGGGCGGCTCGGCTGCATCGAGGCCTATGCCGGCAATTACGCGATCTGGCGCAACGCGCACCGCTTGCCGGACCGCGACAGCTTCATCGCCGATATCGAGGACCGGGACATGCTGGCGCTGGCGGAGAAGGCACGCACGCATGACGGGCCGGAGCGGACGGCCTACGCACAGGCAGGGGAGGCGATCGGTATCGGCCTCGGCAGCCTGTTTGCGCTCATCGACCCGGCGCCGGTGGCGATGGTCGGCATCGGCGCGCGCGCTTTCGACCTGATCGAGGGACCGATGCGCGCCGCGATCACAAGGACCGTCGGCGGCCAGTACGAGGAAGCGATATCGTTTGCCACCGAGCCCGACCAGCTTTCCCTCATCCGCGAAGGCTGTGCCATGCGCGCGCTGACCTTCCTCGACCAGGAGGTTTTCGCCGCGGGAAATCCGCCATCCATGGCCGCGCGCGGGAAGGCATACGCCTAGAGCAATTCCAGGAAAAGTGGGAACCGGTTTTCCGTCCGGAATTGCGTGAAAACAATATGATAGAGCGGTTCCGCGATTCGGAGAAAAGTGGAAATGCTCTGAAGCCGCAGGGCGCCGGTCAGGCCTCCTGTATGGAATAGCCGGCGCCGCGGATAGTGCGGATGACGTCCGGCATGCGGCCGTCATTGACCGCCTTGCGCAGGCGCCCGACATGGACGTCGACCGTGCGCTCGTCGATATAGATCGTCTCGCCCCATACATTGTCAAGCAACTGGCCGCGCGAGAAGACGCGGCCGGGGGTGCGCATGAGGAATTCGAGCAGGCGGAATTCGGTCGGGCCGAGCCTGATCTCGGCCTCACCGCGATAGACGCGATGCGTCTCGCGATCGAGCACGATGTCGCCGACCTTGAGCACGTTTGAAAGCGTCTCGGGCTTGGCGCGGCGCAGGAGTGCGCGCACGCGCGCCACGAATTCGGGCATCGAGAACGGCTTGACGAGATAGTCGTCGGCGCCCGTCGAGAGGCCACGCACCCGGTCGCTTTCCTCGCCGCGCGCCGTCAGCATGATGACCGGCAGGCGTTCGGTCTCCGGTCTTATCCGCAGCCGGCGGCAAAGCTCGATGCCGGAGATGCCGGGCAGCATCCAGTCGAGCACGAGAAGGTCCGGCACGTTCTCCCTCAGCCTGATCTCGGCTTCGTCGCCGCGCATGACGGTTTCCACCTGGTAGCCTTCGGCCTCCAGATTGTAGCACAGGAGCACGGAGAGCGGCTCCTCGTCCTCCACCACCAGGATTTTCGGTGCAATCATCGGAATTGGCCCGTTTTGCTATTCCGCCAGAAGGATCGCCGTTTCGTCCTGCTTCGGCCGGTCGGGCGAAAGCTGCCGGCCGGTGACGATATAGTAGGCGTTTTCCGCGATATTGGTAACGTGGTCGCCGATCCGCTCGAGGTTCTTGGCGCAAAACAGGAGATGCGTGCAGGCGGTGATGTTGCGCGGGTCTTCCATCATATAGGTCAAAAGCTCGCGGAACACCGCAGTGTACTGGATGTCGATCTTCTCGTCGTCGGCGCGCAATCGGCTGAGGCCTTCGGCGTCGCGCTCCTCATATTGGCGCACCACCCCCTTGACCTGCGAGAGCACGAGATCGGTCATCGCGTCGATGCCGTGGGCGAACCGGCGCGGCGGGATGGCCTCGCCCACCGCGCCGACGCGCTTGGCGATGTTCTTGGCGAGATCGCCGATCCGCTCCAGATCGGCCGCCATGCGGATAGCGCCTACCACCGAGCGCAGATCGGCGGCCACCGGTTGGCGCCGCGCGATCAGCGTGATCGCCCGCTCGTCCAGATCGCGCTGCATGGCGTCCATGGCCGTGTCCTGCGACACCACACGCTGCGCGAGCGGATTGTCGAGGTCGAGCAGCGCGCGGGTCGCCGAGCCGACCATCGCGGCGGCCAGATCGCTCATCTCGTGGATCAGCCTGTCGACGGCCTTCAGATCCTCGTCGAAAGCGGTGACGGTATGCTCTGTCATGATCCGGTCCCTGTGAAGTCGAGCCTAGCCGAAGCGGCCCGTGATGTAGTCCTGGGTGCGCTTGTCGTGCGGCGAAGTGAATATCTCCTCGGTGTCGCCGAATTCGATGAGTTCGCCCAGATACATGAAGGCGGTGCGGGCCGATACGCGCGCGGCCTGCTGCATGTTGTGGGTGACGATGACGATGGTGTAGTCGGTCTGCAACTCGTCGATCAGTTCCTCGATCTTCGCGGTCGAGAGCGGGTCGAGCGCGGAGGCCGGCTCGTCGAGCAGGATCACCTCCGGCTTCACCGCGACCGTGCGGGCGATGCAGAGCCGCTGCTGCTGGCCTCCCGAGAGGCTGAGCCCGCTGGCGTTGAGCTTGTCCTTCACCTCGGTCCAGAGCGCGGCGCGCTTCAGCGCTTCCTCGACCCGGCCGTCGACCTCGGACCTCGGCAGTTTCTCGTAGAGCCGGATACCGAAGGCGATGTTCTCGTAGATCGTCATCGGGAAGGGCGTCGGCTTCTGGAAGACCATGCCGACCTGGGCGCGAAGCAGGTTCAGATCCTGCCCCTTGTCGAGGATGTTGCGGCCGTCGAGAAGCACTTCGCCCTCGGCGCGCTGCTTCGGATAGAGTTCGTAGATACGGTTGAAAACGCGCAGGAGCGTCGATTTCCCGCAGCCCGACGGGCCGATGAAGGCGGTCACGCTCTTCGCCGGCAGCGACAGCGATATGTCCTTCAGCGCCCGCGTCCGGTCATAGAAGAAATTGAGGCCGCGCACCTCTAGCTTCGCTTCCTCTGTAACTGGCCGGCTGGCGGCGATGGATGTCGGCGACAGCATTTGTGTCATCTGTCCTCTCTCCGGGCGGTAAGGGCGCGCGCGACGATGCTGAGCATCAGCACGGCGAAGGTGATGATCAGCGCGCCGGTCCATGCCAGTTGCTGCCATTCATCGTATGGGCTGAGCGCGAACTGGAAGATGGTCACCGGCAGGCTGGCCATCGGTGCGTTGACATTGCTCGACCAGAACTGGTTGTTGAGCGCGGTGAACAGGAGCGGTGCCGTCTCGCCCGAAATGCGCGCGATCGCCAGCAATACGCCGGTGACGATGCCCGAAAGCGCGGCGCGGTAGGCAACCGAGCGGATGACGATCCAGCGCGGCGCGCCGATGGCCGCGCCCGCTTCGCGCAGCGCGTTCGGAACGAGGTTCAACATGTCTTCCGTCGTGCGCACCACCACCGGCATCACCAGTATGGCGAGCGCGAAGGCGCCGGCCAGTGCGGAGAAGTGCCCCATCGGGCGCACCATGATCTCGTAGATGAACAGGCCGATCACGATGGAGGGTGCGGAAAGCAGGATGTCGTTGATGAAGCGCACCACGATGGTGAGCTTCGAGAAGCGGCCATATTCGGCCATGTAGGTTCCGGCCAATATGCCGACCGGTGTGCCGACCGCGATAGCGATCACGGTCATGACCACGCTGCCGGCAATGGCGTTCAGGAGCCCGCCCGCATCGCCCGGCGGCGGCGTCATCTCGGTGAACACGGCAATCGACAGGCCGGCAGCCCCCTTCCAGACCAGCGCTCCAAGGATGAGCGCCAGCCAGGCGAGCCCGATAGCAGCCGCGGCAATGCTCAGCCCCATCATCAGGGTATTGCGGGCCTTGCGGCGATTGTGGCGCGACGATGCGGCAGCCATTCTGCGAATGCTCCCTCTCAGCTTCCGGCCCGGCGCTCGATCCGCATCAGCATGAAGCGGGAGGCAGCGAGGATCAGGAAGGTGATGACGAAAAGGATGAGGCCGAGCGCGACCAGCGAGGATGTGTAGAGTTCGCCGTCGGCTTCCGTGAATTCATTGGCGATCGAAGCCGAGATCGTAGTCCCAGGCGCAAACAGCGAGGCCGAAATGCGGTGCGCGTTGCCGATGACGAAGGTGACCGCCATGGTCTCGCCCAGCGCGCGGCCGAGCCCCAGCATGACCCCGCCCATGATGCCGACGCGCGTATAGGGGATGACGACGCGGCGCGTTACCTCCCAGGTCGTGCAGCCGATGCCGTAGGCCGATTCCTTGAGGACTGGCGGCACGGTATCGAATACGTCCTTGGTGATGGAGGTGATGAAGGGCAGCACCATGATCGCCAGGATCAGCCCGGAAGTCATCAGCCCGATGCCATAGGGCGGGCCGGAAAACAGACTGGAAAGCCCCGGGACGCCGTGGAACAGCTTGATGATGAAAGGCTGCAGATGGACCTGCAGGAACGGCGCGAAAACGAACAGGCCCCATATGCCGTAGATGATCGAGGGAATGCCGGCCAGAAGCTCGACCGCGATACCGATCGGCCGCCGCAGCGAACGCGGGCAGAGTTCGGTAAGGAACACCGCAATACCGATACCGATCGGCACGGCGATCACGATGGCGATGAGCGAGGTGACCAGCGTGCCGTAGATCGGCGCGAGCGCACCGAATTTCTCGGTCACCGGGTTCCAGGATTCGGTGACGAGGAACGCCCAGCCGAAATGCGACAGCGCCGGCCAGGCGCCGGCGACGAGCGAGATCGCGACACCGCCGAGAAGCACCAGGACAAGGGCGGCGGACAGACGCGTCAGTGTCTGGAACACGGAATCGGTGAGGGCGAAGCGCCGTACGGCCGCCGCGCGGATATTCGCGGCCAAACTCGACGAATTAGCGGCTTCGGCGGTGATGGTCATGCGGCCCTCGTACTGAAGAGGGACGGGAAGGCAACGAAGCTGCTCTCCCGTCCCCGGATCGGTTATCGCTCTGCCGTCATTCGGCGTAGAGCGGCTTGCCTTCCGAGCCGACGATGTCCTTGGACCACATCTCCTCGACGCTCTTGACCACGTTGTCCGGCATCGGCACGTAGTCCAGCGCTCCGGCCATCTCGTCGCCCTTCGCATAGGACCAGGCGAAGAATTTCAGCGCGTCGGCGGTGGCTTCTGGATTGTCCGGCTTCTTGTAGACGAGGATCCAGGTCGCGGCCGTCATCGGCCAGGCTTCCGCGCCCGGCTGGTTGGCCAGGATGACGCCGTAGCCCGGCTGGGAAGACCAGTCGGCATTGGCGGCGGCGGCCGAGAAGGCATCGGCGGTGGGCTCGACCTTTTTGCCGTCCTTGTTGATCATGTCGGCATAGGTCAGCTCGTTCTGCTTGGCGTAGGCGTATTCCACGTAGCCGATCGAGCCGCCGGTCTGGGCGACGTTGTTGGCGACGCCCTCATTGCCCTTGGCGCCGAGGCCGACCGGCCATTGCAACGCCTTGGCGACGCCGACCTTTTCCTTCCAGTCGGCATTCACGTCGGCCAGATAGTAGGAAAAGTTGAAGGTCGTGCCGGATCCGTCGGAGCGGTGGATGACGGCAATCGCCTGATCGGGCAGCTTGGCGTCGGGATTGAGCTTCTGGATGGCCTCGTCGTTCCAGTTGGTGATCTTGCCGAGGAAGATGTCTGCAAGGGTCGAGCCGTCCAGCACCAGTTCGCCAGGCTTGATACCTTCGAGATTGACGACCGGCACGATGCCGCCCATCACCATCGGGAACTGCGCCAGGCCGGTCTTGTCGAGGTCTTCGCCTGTGAGCGGCGCGTCGGAGGCGCCGAAGGTCACGGTCTTGGCCTTGATCTGCTTGATGCCGCCGCCCGAACCGATCGACTGGTAATTGAGGCCGATGCCGGTCTCCTTTTTGTAGGCGTCCGCCCACTTCGCATAGATCGGATAGGGGAAGGTGGCGCCGGCGCCGGTGATGTCGGCGGCGCTGGCGGGGAAGGTTGCGATCGACAGGGCGACGGCCATAGTCGCCAGCGCGGTCGAACGAATGAGAGTGATCATGGAGCCTGCTCCTATTGGGACATTCGCGTGGCGCCCTTGCGCCGCGACTGGCCATAGCGGCCGCATGTAACAGTTCCATGACAGGTAAATGACGCGTCGATGACAGATGTCGCAGCGTCTGACCGGCAAAAGCCATGCACGCGATTGCATGGCGTGGTTGCGCCAGGGAAAAGACGCGCGGGAACAATTCCTTGAGGGAATCGTCCGCGCGGCCCGCATATTTTTCGGGCCGCGAGCGGTTTTTATCGGCGATCAGCCCGCGCTGAGCAGCACGGCGGGTTTCTCTCCCGACCAGCGCGCGACTTTTTCGAGCAACGCCTTGGGGCTGATCGGCTTCGACAGATAGTCGTCCATGCCGGCGTCGATGCAGCGTTCGCGGTCGCCCTTGAGCGCATGCGCCGTGACCCCGATGATCGGCACATGCGTCCCGCTTTCGACTTCCAGATTGCGAATCGCCGCCGTCGCCTCCAGCCCGCTCATCTTAGGCATGGAGACATCCATGAGGATCATGCGTGGCTGCATCTCCCGATAGGCCGCCAGCGCGAGTTCGCCATTGCCGACGATCTCGAAGCTCATGGCGGTCTCCCCCAGGATCTGGGTGAAGACGAGCTGGTTCACCTCGTTGTCCTCGGCGACGAGAATGTCGAGCCGATGCTCGGTCGTGATCGTTACGGGCGCCGTCGTTGCGGTTGCGGTCATCGGCGTTCCGGCCTGCCGCACTGGTGACGCCTCGGTCTTCGGCGCTGCCGCGACAGGCGAAGCCGCGGAGACATCGGCTTCCATGCCGCTGTCATCCATCATGAGGGCCGACAGGTCCGGCGCGCGGTGCTTCTGCACTGCGGAAACAATCGTCTCCAGAAGATGCGAGGAGCGGGCCGGCTTGATGAGCTGGGCATCGATGCCGAGGTCGCGATGCTGCGTGCTGGAGAGCGACTGGTCGACCGAAGTCAAAAGGATAATCGGGGTGTTCGCGATCCCCTTGGTCGAGCGGATGATGCGGCTGACCTCCGCTCCGGTCATCCCCGGCATCTGGTAGTCGAGCACGACGCAGTCCACGTTGATGCCGTGTTGAGCGGCCGCGTGCAACACCTTCAGCCCCTCTTCGCCCGATTCGGCCGCGCAGGCATCGAACGACCACGAGGCCATCTGTTCGGAGAGAATAGCGCGGTTCACCGCATTGTCGTCGACGATCAGGATACGGGAGCCGGTCACGTCGATCGGCGTCGGCTTGCGTCCGGGAGACGTTTCGGAAGTCGGCAGTTCGAGCGTGAACCAGAAGGTCGAGCCCTTGCCGGATTCGCTCTCCACGCCGATCTCGCCCCCCATCATCGCGACCAGCTTGGAGGTGATGGCAAGGCCGAGGCCGGTCCCTTCGTGCCGCCTGGTAGAGGATGCGTCGACCTGGCTGAACTTGTCGAAGACAAGGTCGACCTTGTCCTTCGGGATGCCGATGCCGGTATCGGTGACGTTGATGCGCAGCTTGCCGGCGCCGTTGCCGATTTCGCCGTTGACGTCGACCAGGACATGGCCGGTATCGGTGAACTTGACCGCGTTGCCCATCAGATTGGTGATGATCTGGCGGATACGGCCGACATCGCCGACGAACATCTCGGGCAGGTCGGGATCGACCCGCACGATCAGTTCCAGATCCTTCTCCTTGGCGCGGGTGGAAACGAGCGTCGCTACGTCCTCGATGGCCTCGACCAGATTGAAGGGCGCGGGATCGAGCACGAGCTGCCCGGCATCGATCTTGGAGAAATCGAGAATGTCGTTGATGATCGTCAAAAGCGCGTTGCCCGACTTCACGATGATATCGGTGAAGGTCTTCTGCTTGGAATCGAGATCCGATTTCGCCAGAAGCTCCGCCATGCCGAGCACGCCGTTCATCGGCGTGCGGATCTCGTGGCTCATATTGGCGAGGAATTCCGATTTCGCGCGGTCGGCGAGAACGGCGTTCTGCTGCGCCTCGCGCAACTCGCGCTCGCGTTCCTTCATCTCGCTGACATCGGTGGTCGAGCCGATCAGGTAGAGCGAGCCGTCGGAAGCGGCCATGACGCTCTTGCGCGCTTCCTGATAGCGGGTCGAACCGTCGGACCGTGTCGCGGTCTCCTCGAATATCTGGGGCTTGCGCGAGCGCAACACGGCGCGGTCGTCGCGCATGAAGGCCTCGCCATCGGGGCCGAATATGTCGGCATCGGTCTTTCCCACTGCCTCGCTGCAATCGACGCCGGTCAGTTTGCACCAGCCCTTGTTGACATAAGTGAGCTTGAGGTCCGTCTGCTTGGCGTAGATGGCGACCGGCACATTGTCGATGATGGAACGGAAAAGCTCGTTTTCGCGCGAGCTTTCGCGCAGCGCTTCCTCTCGTTCTTTCAGTTCCGTAATGTCCACACGCACGCCGATGAACGAACCCTCGGGCGTGCGGGTATCGTAGACCTGATACCAGCGTCCGTCCGGATTGCGGCGCTCGTAGACCGCGCGAGGCAGGTGGTATTTCTCGATCTTGCCATTGACCCACGCTTCGAGATCGGTGTCATAGAGCGCATCGAGTTCGAGATCGTCGCTGTGGCGGAAATAGCCGGCCTCGTGCGCGCTCCGCATGGCATGTTCAAGCGACCGGCCCTCCACCCAGGTCGCTTCCATTCCCTTCAGCATGTCCTGGACGTTGCGGTTGGCCAGTACGAATTTGTCGTCGCGGTCATAGATGATGACGCCGGCCGGAAGCAGTTCGAGCACATTGGCCAGATGCTGGCGCGCTTCCTCGGCCGCAGTCTCGCTTTGCTTGGTCTCCGTGACGTCGGTGCGGATGCCCACGCGGTCGCCCGTGGCGGTGATCTGGTCGCGCCGCATGATCCAGCGGCCGTCATTGGCGCGGAAGACGATTTCCTTGCCGATTTCCGTCGCGCGCTCCGCGACCTGGGCATCGGCCCATTCCTCTTCGCGGCCGACAGCGTCGGAGATCGCTCCGGTACGCGCCAGATCGAGCAGTATCTCGCGGGAAGTACGGCCCGGTCCCACGTTTTCGATCAGGCCGAACTGAACGCGGAAAGCTTCGTTGCAGACCACAAGACGGTCGTCGCGATCCCACAGGACAAACCCGTCCTTGAGTGCGTCTATCGCCGATTGCAACTGACCGCGCGCGTCTTCCGCATCCCGTCTGGCGCGTTCGAACTTCGCCTCGCGGTCCTTCATTTCGGTGATGTCGAAATAGGAGATCAGCCGCTTGCCGCCCGAAAGCGACGTGACGGAATAGATGAGCGTGCGGCCGTCGGCGCGTTTGAACTCGCGCGGCGAGATGTCGCCGCCACGGATCTCGCCCAACCGCGAGGCGACATAGTCTTCCCACTGTTCGTCGGGGAGATCGTAGATGCCGTTGTGGCGGTTGATGTCCATGAGCGCGCGGAAATGGCTGCCGATCCCAGCCTGCTGCGGGGTCATCTTCCACTGCTCGTAGAATGCCGGATTGATGATCTCGGCGCAAATGTCGGCATCGACCACGACAATGCCCATGTCCATCGCCTCGATGGTCCGCGTCAGGTCGAACAGCAGTTCCTCGGCCTGCCGGCTTGCCTCGGCCAGTTCCTCCTCGCGCTTCTTCATCTCCGTCACGTCGGTGCGGATGCCCATGATCCCGCCTTCCGGCGTGCGCACCTCGCGCCGCATCACCCAGCGCCCGTCCGAGAAATGCAGCATCATCTCGGCGCTCGGGCCTTCCTTGCGCCGCTTCATGGCCTCGGCGACATAAGCGTCGATATCGGCCGTGCCGATCTCCACCATGCCGAATCTGATGGCCGCGCGCAGCACCGCCTCGAAGGTCATCCCCGGACGGATATGGTCCTCGATCCCCACATGCATCTTCACATAGGCGGGATTGAACAGGACGAGCCGGTCGTTGGTGTCATAAAGCGCGAAGCCGTCTTCCATGAGGTCGAGGGCAGAGCGCAGAACTTCCGTATGCCGGGCCAGATCGAGCGCATCCGCCAACGCCTCCTCGCGCTCCTTTATGGCGGTGATGTCGGTCCGCAGCCCGATGAACATGCCGTTGTCGAGGCGGCGGTTGCGCAGATGTACCCATCTTCCGTCATCGAGTTTCTGTTCGCGCTCGGTGTAGGGTTCCCAATATTCCCCGAGGCGCTCTTTCAGCCAGCCGTCCCGCTTCGCCGTCCGCGCGGCGCACTCGGCGCCGGGAGCATCGATGAACTGGCCGCAATCGTAGGCGCTCGCGAGCAGGTCGCCAAGCACCATGCCGGGCTCGGCGACATTGCCTATATGGGGGTAGAGTTCGGCCATGCGGGTATTGGAGAGCAGGAGCCGGTCCTCCTGGTCGTAGACCACGATACCGGCATCGAGCGCTTCGAAGACCGCTCCGAGCATATCCTGCGATTGCTTGAGCTGGCCGCGCATCTCGTCAAGCGCGTCCTGCGTGGCGAAAAGGTTCGTAACGTTTCGGCCCGTACCCTCATAGCCGGCGAAGACGCCTTTTTCGTCGAACAGCGGATAGCCGGAAACGGAAAGCCAGCGGCAATGGACCGGCGCGTTCGCGACCTCGTAGACGAACTCGCGAAAGGGGCGGTGCGCCTTCAAATCGTCGAGATGCGCCTGATATTCCTTGTTGAGGCGGGCGGTCATCGGAAGGAAATCGAACCAGGTTTTGCCGAGCGCCTTTTTCGGCTTCATCCCGGTGGCCGCTTCGACTCCGTCGGAAAGATGGACGAAAATATGCGTCGCATCCGTCCGCCATGTCCAATCGGTGCTGATTTCCAGAAGCCGATGGAAATCGGCTGTCGCCGCATCGCCTCCCCTGCCCGTACCGGCATCCGAAAGACCACCGTGTTTTTCTTGTTTTTCGTCCTCGAGCCCCACTGGACGCGCCCCCGCGACAAACCCCGTTGCCGCGGCAATGTGGACGACAAGGCTTAACGTTTGACTAACCTTAACGGGCGGTGATTTCCGCCGACGCCGGGCGCTTCACCCCGCTCCTCATTCCCGGCCTTCCCATGATCGTCGTCGCGATCCGGCTTGGTCGGAAGATGGCAACCAATCGGAAAATACGATCGGAGTGACCATATCAATCTGTTGGATCGATGGGCACTTTGGGACCAGAAGCGCTGCCAACAATGGAGCTTCCGATGTCCGACGCCACGATCGCCACCCTTCCCCGGAAAGAACCCGACGGCCACGCCTCTGCCGCAGGCACGGCCTTGGAGCTTGCTCCCGGCCTGCTGCTCACCGTGGCGATCGCGGGGCTGGCCTATGGCTTGCGAAAAATCCCCGGCATCGACACGTTCAGCCCGATGATCCTCGCCATCCTGCTCGGCATCCTGTTCCACAACGTCGTCGGCACGCCGGCGCGCGCCAAGGGCGGCGTCGTCTTCAGCCTGCGTCGCATCTTGAGGCTGGCGATCATCCTGCTCGGCCTGCAACTGACGGCCAGCCAGGTCGTCGCGGTTGGCGGCACAGGCATCGGGATCATCATTGTGACGCTCATCGCCACTTTCACGCTCACCAAGGCGATGGGTCACGTCCTCGGTGTCGAGCGCAAGCTTGCGGAACTGATCGCGGCCGGGACTTCGGTCTGCGGCGCCTCGGCGGTGATCGCCACCAATACGGTCACCGATGGCTCCGACGAGGACGTCGCCTACGCGGTCGCCTGCGTCACCGTGTTCGGCACGCTCTCCATGTTCCTCTATCCGATGCTCGGCACGCTGATCCACCTCGACATGCACCATTACGGCCTGTGGGCCGGAAGCTCGATCCACGAAATCGCGCAGGTCGTCGCCGCCGCTTTCCAGCACGGCAAGGAAGCCGGCGATTTCGGCACCATCGCTAAACTGAGCCGCGTGATGCTTTTGGCGCCGCTGGTCATGACGCTCGGCGTCATCGCCGTCCGGCGGGGAGCGGGCGCATCGAGCGCGAAGCCGGGCAGGAAGACGCCGATGCCCTGGTTCGTCCTCGGCTTCATCGCCATGATCGGTGTCAACAGCCTGGACATCATCCCCTCCGATGCCACGCATGCGGTAACGCCGGTAACGACATTCCTGCTCACTATGGCGCTCGCCGCCATGGGGCTCGAGACCGACATCCGCAAGCTGAAGGCAAAGGGCGTGCGGCCGCTGGCGCTCGGCGCGCTCGCATGGATATTCATCGCCTGTTTCAGCCTTGCCCTCATCCTCACGATCGGCTGATATCGTCGCTCGACGGAGAACGGAAAGCGATGCGGTGCCAGTGAGCCGGCGGAAATGACCTTCGAACAGCTTCGCGTCTTCATCGCCGTAGCGGAGCGGCTGCATGTCACGCAGGCAGCGAGCGCGCTCAATATGACCCAGTCGGCGGCAAGCGCCGCCGTGCAGGCGCTGGAGGGCGGGCTTGGAACCAGGCTCTTCGACAGGGTCGGCCGTCATATCGAACTGACGGAGGCCGGCCGCGTCTTCCTGCCCGAGGCGCGCGCCGTCCTCAAGCGGCTGGCGCAGGCCGGGCAGACGCTTGCCGAACTGGACGGGCTGGAGCGCGGCAGGCTGGCGCTGTGGGCGAGCCAGACGATCTCAGGTTATTTCCTGCCCCGCTTCATCGCCCGCTTCCATGAGACGCGCCCGCATATCGAGCTGTCGCTGGTCATCGACAATACGGCGGGCGTGGCGCGAGCGGTCGCGGCGGGCGACGCCGATATCGGCTTCGTCGAGGGCGATGTCGAGGATCCGCTTCTGGTTCGTGTCGATGTCGGCGCCGACCAGCTCTTGCTCGTCGTGGCGGCGGACCATCCCTTCGCCGCGAAGAGAACGATGAAGCCGGAAGATCTGGCCGCGCTCAAATGGACATTGCGCGAACGCGGCTCCGGCACGCGGCAGATATTCGAGGATGCCGTGCGTGCCTACGGCGTCGACCCCGATACGCTCGATGTGACGCTCGAACTCCCTTCCAACGAAGCGGTAAGGAGCGCGGTTGAGGCCGGCGCCGGCGCGACGGTCATCTCGCGCCTCGTCGCCGAGGTGAAACTCGCGGCAGGCGATCTCACCATACTGCCGATCGCCTTTCCCGAACGCCGTTTCACCGCGCTGCGCCACGGCGATCGCTCGCGCTCGCGCGCCGAAGGAGCATTCCTCGATTTCGTGCGCACCGGCTGAACCCTCCGCGCCGCGCCATTCGCATCAAAGCGAAGGCTA
>JAKDNM010000193.1 GCA_030456445.1 Hyphomicrobiales bacterium | reverse complement strand
TATCCGCACGCGCTCGACCACGACCAGGCGGCGAATGCGGCGGCGCTCGCCAAAGCGGGAGGCGCGGAAGTGCACCGCCAGGACAGCCTGTCGCCCGAGCGGCTTGCGGCGCTGATCGCCGGCATGATGGAGGACAAGGCGCGGCTGCTTTCGATGGCGGCCGCCGCGCGCTCGGCCGGAAAGCCGGATGCGGCGCGGTTGCTCGCCGACCTGACAGAGGCTATTGCCGGAGGCGTTGGCGTAGCGGATTTCGAGAAGGGACAGCGCGCATGAAGATGCCGGAAACGATCGGCCTGGTGCATTTCATCGGCATCGGCGGCATCGGCATGAGCGGCATCGCGGAGGTGCTCGCCAATCTCGGCTATCGCGTGCAGGGTTCCGACCAAGCGGACGGCGCCAATGTGCAGCGCCTGCGTGCGAAAGGCATAGACTGCTTCGTCGGCCACAAAGCGGAAAACCTCGGCGACGCCGAGGTCGTGGTGGTTTCGAGCGCCATCAGGAAGAACAATCCCGAACTCGTCGCGGCGCGGGAAAAGCTTCTGCCGATCGTGCGGCGCGCGGAAATGCTGGCCGAACTGATGCGCTTCCGACAGGCGATCGCAATCGGCGGCACGCACGGCAAGACTACGACCACCTCCATGGTGGCGACGCTGCTCGAGGCCGGCGGCCTCGATCCTACCGTCATCAATGGCGGCATCATCAACGCCTACGGCACCAATGCGCGCATGGGCGAGGGCGAGTGGATGGTGGTCGAGGCCGACGAGAGCGACGGCACCTTCCTCAAGCTGCCGGCCGATATCGCGGTGGTCACCAATATCGACCCCGAGCATCTCGACCATTACGGGTCGTTCGAAAAGGTGCGCGAGGCGTTTCGCCATTTCGTCGAGAACGTCCCCTTCTACGGTTTCGGCGTGATGTGCATCGACCATCCGGAGGTGCAGGCGCTGGTTTCGCGCATCGAGGACCGCCGCGTCATCACCTATGGCGAAAACCCGCAGGCCGACGTGCGCTTCGCCAACCGGAGGCTCGAAGGCACGACGCAGCATTTCGACGTGACGATCCGCGACCGCAAGACGGGTTCGGCCACGACCATCGACCGGCTCGCGCTGCCGATGCCCGGCCGCCACAACGTGTCCAACGCGACTGCCGCGGTCGCCGTTGCCCACGAACTCGGCCTCACGCCCGAGCAGATCCGAAAAGGCCTTTCCGGCTTCGGCGGCGTCAAGCGGCGCTTCACATTGACCGGCACATGGAACGGCGTCAGCGTGTTCGACGATTACGGCCACCATCCAGTCGAGATAAAGGCGGTGCTGAGGGCGGCGCGCGACGCGAGCAAGGGCCGCGTCATCGCCATCGCCCAGCCCCACCGCTACACGCGGCTGCGCGACTTGATGGACGATTTCTCATCCTGCTTCAACGAGGCCGACACGGTGCTCATGGCGCCGGTCTATCCGGCTGGCGAGGAGCCGATCGAAGGGGTCTCGGCCGAGGCGCTGGTGGCGCGGATGCGCGCCGGCGGCCACCGAGACGCACGCTTCATCGAGGGGCCGCAGGCCATCGCGCCGATCATCCGGCAACTGGCGAAGCCGGGTGATTTCGTCATCTTCCTCGGGGCCGGCAACATCACGCAATGGGCCTATGCCCTGCCCAATGAACTCATCACGGAGGATGCTGCTTGACGGAAGGCGAAGCGCTCCTTGCGAAGCTTGGCGACCGGCTTTCCGGCCTGCGCGGCCGTCTCATGCCCGATTCGGGAATGGAGAAGATCACCTGGTTCCGCGCCGGCGGCCCGGCGGATGCGCTTTTCCAGCCCGCCGACGAGGAAGACCTTGCCGCCTTCCTGAAGGCCGTGCCGGTGGAAATCCCGGTCATGGTGGTCGGCATCGGCTCGAACCTGCTTGTCCGCGAAGGCGGAATACGCGGTTTCGTCGTGCGGCTGTCGGCAAAGGGTTTCGGCAATGCCGAGGCGATTTCGCCAACGGCGATCCGCGCCGGCGCGGCTGCGCCCGACAAGCGCCTCGCCGCAGTGGCGCTCGAAGCCGGCATCGGCGGCTTCCATTTCTATCACGGCATTCCAGGCGGGCTGGGCGGTGCGCTCAGGATGAACGCCGGTGCCAACGGGGTGGAGACACGCGAGCGCGTCGTGGAGGTGAGGGCGCTCGACCGCAAGGGCGAGTTCCATGTCCTGAAGAATGCCGACATGGGCTACGCCTACCGCCATTCATCCGTTCCACCCAACCTGATTTTCACCTCCGCCGTGCTGGAAGGCTTTCCCGAGGATCGCGATACCATCAAAACGGCGATGGACGCGGTGCAGCATCATCGCGAGACGGTGCAGCCGATCCGTGAAAAGACCGGCGGTTCGACTTTCAAGAACCCGTCGGGCACCTCGGCCTGGAAGGAAATCGACAAGGCCGGCTGCCGCGGCCTGATGATCGGCGGCGCGCAGATGTCGCCCATGCACTGCAACTTCATGATCAATACTGGCAGCGCAACCGGATATGATCTTGAGTTCCTTGGAGAAACGGTGCGCGCACGCGTGCTGGAGAATTCGGACATTCGGCTCGAATGGGAGATCAAGCGCATCGGCGGGTTCAAGCCGGGCCGCGCTATCGACGAATTTCTCGGGCGGATGCTGTAGCCATATCGCCGGGCCACCGTTCCGGAAGCGGAATCGATGCGCGAACGGCGCGTTTCGCGATTTTTTTTAAAAAAAGTGAATCCCCGCGAATCATCGCCCCTTGCCACGGAATCAACTCTCTGATTCTTTGGGTTGAGAGCGTTTCCTGATTTGAGTCGTTTAGCGGGTAAGCCGCGTTTCCGTCTGGGGGCAAGCCGCCGGAAGACTCGGACTCAATTCTGTGGGAGGCGACATTTCAGGTGTGGTTTTCGCTGGAAGCCGGAGGGTTTTTAGGCGGGCCGCGCCAAGAGAAAAGGCCGATAGGCCCGAGGGGAAGACGAGGGGATGTCGAGGAAGCACGTTGCCGTATTGATGGGGGGATTTTCCTCCGAACGGCCCGTCAGCCTTTCTTCCGGCAATTCCTGTGCCGACGCGCTCGAGAATGCCGGCTATCGCATCACGCGCGTCGATGTTTCCCGCGATGTCGCGACGGTTCTCGGCGAATTGAAGCCGGACGTGGCCTTCAACGCGCTGCACGGGCCGTTCGGCGAGGACGGGACCATCCAGGGCGTGCTGGAATATCTCGAAATCCCCTATACGCATTCGGGCGTGCTCGCTTCCGCGCTTGCCATGCACAAGGAGCAGGCCAAGCGCGTGGCGCGTTCGGTCGGCATTCCGGTCGCGGAATCGAAAGTGGTGAACCGCTTCGCGATCGGATGCGAGCACCCGATGAAGCCGCCCTATGTGGCCA
The DNA here is from genome assembly GCA_030456445.1 of Hyphomicrobiales bacterium. GTDB lineage: Bacteria > Pseudomonadota > Alphaproteobacteria > Rhizobiales > Rhizobiaceae > Mesorhizobium_L. Next base: position 1,039 of record JAKDNM010000193.1, on the reverse strand, counting down.
AGCCCGTCAATGAGGGGTCGAGCTTCGGCGTGGTGATCGTGCAGGAAGACCAGCCGCATCCGCCGCAGATCCTCGGCTCGTCGGAATGGCGGTATGGCGACGCCGTCATGGTGGAGCGTTTCATTCATGGAAGGGAGCTGACCTGCGCGGTCATGGGCGACGTCGCGCTTGGCGTCACCGAGATCATTCCGGTCGGCCATTCCTTCTACGATTACGATTCGAAATATGTCGCGGGCGGATCAAAACACGAATGCCCGGCAAAAATTTTACCGAAAATTTACCAAAAGATACAGACACTGTCGCTCAAGGCGCATCAAGCAATCGGGTGCCGGGGCGTCTCCCGTTCCGATTTCCGGTACGACGACCGCCATTCCGAAAACGGCGAACTCGTCTGGCTGGAGATCAACACCCAGCCGGGCATGACGCCGACATCACTGGTGCCTGAGATCGCCGCTCAGGCCGGACACGATTTCGGCGAACTATTGAGTTGGATGGTGGAGGACGCTTCGTGTCTGCGTTGATGTCGGTGATAGGCGGCCGCGCTGGCGGGGTTGCCGGCCAGCAGGCCCTGCCGCGCTTCATGCGCGGGCCGGTACGCTTTGCCGGGCGGCTGTTGCGTGGCGATGCCGCCTTTCCGCGTTTCTCGGCGACCATCGCTTCGGCCTTTCTTTTTGCCGCGACAGGCGCCTACGGTGCCTATGTCGGCGGGCAATGGCCGCAGATCGTCCAGGCGGTGACATCGCGCACGGGCTTTGCCATCGACAATGTCCGCGTCGTCGGCAATCGCCAGACTTCCGAGATCGACGTGCTCGGCGCGCTCGGGCTCGACGGCTGGACCTCTCAGATCGGGTTCAGCGCCGAAGCCGCGCGCGAGAAGGTTTTGGCGCTGCCCTGGGTCGAGGCCGCGTCGGTCCACAAGATCTATCCGGGCACCGTCGAGATCGCCATCAAGGAAAAGACGCCCTACGCCATCTGGCAGCACGGCAGCGAACTTACCCTCATCCAGAAGGATGGCGGGGTCATCGCGCCGTTTTCGGGC
>JAKDNM010000192.1 GCA_030456445.1 Hyphomicrobiales bacterium | reverse complement strand
AGCGCTGAACACATTGATGTTCAAAACGGCAACCTGATTGCCGAGCGCGAAGGGTATTTTTCCATGATGTACGACGTCGTAATTGCGGGCGCTGGTCCCGTCGGTCTGTTCCTTGCCTGTGAACTCCGCTTGGCGAAGCTATCGGTCTTGGTCCTCGAACGCGCTCAGTCCACGGTCTCCCCTCTGAAGGCGCCTCCGTTCGGCATGCGTGGCCTCTCGGCTCCCACAACCGACGCCCTATATCGTCGCGGGTTGTTGCAGGAGATCATCTTGACTCAACCCACCAAGGCCGCATCCAGCAATAGCGCCTCCTCTGCCGGAGGAAAACAAACCGCAGAGAACCGCCGCCCAGGGGGTCACTTCGCAGGCATTCCCATTCCGCCCGACAAGATCGACGCCACCAAATGGGCATTCCGTCTCTCGACCCCTGCCGCGCCGAACATGCCGACGACGATGGAGCGGATAGAGACCGTTCTCGCCGCGCGAGCGAACGCCTTGGGCGTCGACATCAAACACGGCTTCGCCGTCGAGCAATTCGAGGCTGGCGGAGACGATGTGAATATCCATGCCGGCGGGGAGATATTTCGGGGCAGATGGCTGGTCGGCTGTGACGGCGGCCGCAGCAGTGTCCGGAAAATAGCCGGCTTCGACTTCGTCGGCACCGATCCGGAGTTTACCGGCTATTCGGTGCAAGTGGAAGTCGCCGATCCCGAAATGCTGACCTTGGGTCGCACCTACACACCGACCGGGATGTATTTTCAGTCGCAGCCGGGGACCATCGCCATGGTCGAGTTCGATGGCGGGGCGCACCATCGATCACACCCTCTTACGCTTGACCATATCCAGACTGTCCTGAGGCGAGTAGCCGGCGCCGATGTCACGCTGAACGCGCTTCACATCGCCACGACATGGACGGACCGCGCTCATCAGGCGACTTCGTATCGGAAAGGGCGGGTGCTGCTGGCCGGAGACGCTGCTCATATTCACTCTCCCCTGGGCGGCCAGGGGCTAAACCTCGGTCTCGGCGACGCCATGAACCTGGGCTGGAAACTCGCCGCCACTGCCAAGGGCGTGGCCCCGGACAGCTTGCTCGACACCTACTTCGAAGAACGGCATCCGGAAGGCGCGCGAGTACTGGATTGGTCCCGCTCTCAAGTGGCTTTGATGCGGCCAAGCCAGAGTTCTCGCGCTCTCGAAGCCATCATACGCGATCTTATCGACACACAGGACGGAGCGACCTATTTCGCGGAGCGCGTATGGGGTGTCGCGGTCCGCTACGATGTTGGTTCAACGCATCCAATGGTTGGATGGAGCGCGCCCAATTTCAACCTCGCCAGCGGTAAGTCGGTCGGAGAGCTTCTCAGGGCTGGAAAGGGGTTGCTGTTGGATTTCGATGCTCATGCGCCACTTCGGGCCGTGGCTGCAGGCTGGGCAGATCGGATCGTTTATGCGCGAACGGACGCCGAGGATCGCTTGGGCCTCACGGCGGTGCTGGTCCGGCCCGATGGGGTCGTGGCTTGGATCGCTGAAACGACGCCTGACCCCGATGAAGTCGTGCGGTTAGCGGCGCGTTGGTTTGGAACGCCTGACTAAAAAGCCGTACCGCCGAAGCTCCAATGCATTCCGGGTTCGGGACGTGAGTGGCTGAAATGACACTTACTGCTCATTTACTGCCATCTGCCAGCCTGATAGAAAGTACGACTTCGCTAATGGAATACGAGTCCCGGAATGCATGAAGTCGCTGTCCTTGCCATGCATGGCTTTGTGCCATTCGACCTCAGCATTCCATGTGAGGTGTTCGGCCGCGTGCGTTTGTTCGGCGAGAAACCTGCATATCGCGTGCGGGTCTGTGGCGAGGCAAACATCGTGCGCACGGAGGCCTTCAGGCGCACGATGCGTTCTCCATCAGCGGCCGACAGACGTTCTCCGGTATCGGCGAGCCGTTCGGACAGCCGGTCCACCCACAGCCGCCCGTCCGGGTTCAGCATGATCTCGACGACGGCGGGGTCTTCGAGCAGATGGGTGATGGTCGATCCGAGCGCGGTGCGCAGCATGCGCGCCCCGCGTGCAAAGGCCTCCGGCTTCTGATCGGTTGTGGTCATTTCTGCCCCGCTTTCTCACGGGGCTGGAAAGATGATGCCCGAATTGGGGACGATTAAAAGAGCCCTGAACCAGGGCAGTTCAACAAGTATCGCTCGTCGTAGTATCGTAGCGTGCAAATACAGGAGAGCGGCGGTGCCATGGGGATACTGGTTCAGCGCCGCCTAGGCCGTGTGAGAAAATTCAGGTCTGGACGATCTGCTTGTGTCCAGCTTTGATAGTGTTCGATGACAGGAATGGGGAAAGCTGACCGACGGCTCAGTGACTTGTTTTGGCGATAGCGGACAGAGCACGTCGCAGATGGTGACCTCGTCCGATGCAGATGCAAACGGATCTGCATTGGACGCCTCATTGAACGATGGGACCTGACCTAACGCTCCAGCGCAATCGCGTCGGCGCCTGCCGGAATGCGCAGCGGGGCGGATGGATCGGTTGCGGCACGCCAGATCGCCTCAGCTACATCTGAGGACAGGGTCCTGGGTGCGCCCGGCGTCTGCATGGCCGCGATCACACCGTTGGCGAACTCGGCATAGGCGGCGGGGAAGCCGCCATTTTGCTGCAGTAGTGAACGCACGGTGTTGCCGAAACCTGTCCCCGGCGCGGCACCGGGCAGCACTATCTTGACCGCGATTCCCAAGGGGGCAAGTTCCAATGCCAGGGATTCTGTAAAGGCGTTCACGGCTGCTTTGCTGGCGGTATACACCGAAAGGAGCGGCAGCGGCTTCATCGTAACGCTCGAAGTCACGTTGATGATAAGGCCAGCCTTTCTCTCCCGAAACTGGGGGACGGTGGCGCGGATCATGCGCATGGTCCCAAGCGTATTGGTTTCGAAGACAGCCCGAGCAACATCGATCGGGGTGCCTTCAACAGCATTGAGCCAGCCGATCCCCGCATTGTTGACCAGCACGTCGACCGGCCCTGCCGCCTCGACGGCATTGCGAACGCTCTCGTCACTGGTGACGTCAAGGGGCAGCACGACCAGTCTGTCTGACTCCGGCAGCAGATCGCTGCGCGGCGACCGCATGGTCGCGATGACCTTCCAGTCGCGATCGAGGAAGTACTTGGCGGTATCGAGACCAAAGCCGGAAGAGCAGCCGGTAATAAGAACGGTTTTCATGCGATATCCTTTCATGGGTGTTCTAATGCTGCTTATGTGGACCGCGAGTGTGGGACGCGCTATCACGGTACATCCTGATTGCATTAGAGATCGTCCGAATGATCGACCCCCTTGCCGAAATCGTCAGCATGCTCCGGCCGAGCCTGCCGTTCTCCAAGGCAGCGAGTGGGTCTGGCAATTGGCGCGTGGACGGCGACGGCGACGGAAACCCGTTCTTCGTGGTCATTCTGGAAGGATCAACAAGGCTTGCCATCAACGGACAGCCAGACATTGAGCTGGAGGAGAACGATTTCGTGCTCATTCCAGCCGCCTACCGCTTCACCATGTCGAGCAACACCGAGAACCTCGATGATGGTGACGACCTGCTTCGGGTAACGAAGCTCGGTGACGAAACTCGACACGGCGATCCAACCGGTATGCCCAATATGCGCGTGCTGATCGGGCGGCTGGCCTTCGGCTCTCCCGACACAGCCCTGGTCTTCGCGCTCTTGCCGTGTCTGCTGCACGTGCGGGGTCAGGGGCGTCTGACCGCACTTGTGCAGATGATCCGCGAGGAAGCCCAAGGCGACAGACCCGCAAAAGAGATAGTGCTCGAGAGGCAGTTGCAGCTGCTACTGATTGAGGCGTTGCGATCAGATGCCGCCGGGTTGGAAACGCCAGGCCTGTTGCGGGGGCTTGCCGACAAGCACCTCGGCCCGGCAATTCGGCGGATGCACGCGAATCCGGCCAGGGCCTGGACCGTCGAGGATCTGGCATCCACGGCCATGCTGTCGCGGTCGGTATTCTTTGACAGGTTTCAAAAGCAGACGGGTATGTCGCCCATGGAATATCTTCTGTCGTGGCGGATGGCGCTGGCCAAGGACATGCTGCGCCGCAAGGAAGGAGGGATGAAAGAGATCGCCAAGCGCATTGGCTACGGCTCAGCCAGCGCTTTCAGCGTTGCTTTTTCCCGGTTTGTTGGCGTTGCACCGAGCAAATATGGACACCCGATGCACATGGGTTCTTAGGCACTCACCACATGGATGTCTTGTTGGCGCCCATGACAACTGTTCGGAAGCAGGAGCACATTCCCAATGCTTGAGCGACCGAGAAGGCAAGCGTATGGCGCTGGTACGGTTGAGTTGAGGCCAATCAGGCAGTCGGTCCATCTCCTGTCTGTGATGACGCCCTCAGGATTTCGCGGCTCAATGTTAAATGTCCAAATTGGGGTGTGG
>JAKDNM010000191.1 GCA_030456445.1 Hyphomicrobiales bacterium | reverse complement strand
GGCTCGATCTCTCGGCCATGCCCGACCTCATCAAAGTGCTGTCCAGCACCGAAACCAACATCAACGAATGCGAGCGGTTGCGCGAGACATACGGCAACGATCCGGAAGCCTGGTTGCCGTACTTGTGCGGATGGGAGAGCGAGCATGAAGAAGCTGCTTAGGAGCGCGATCGCTGCCGTCGCAATCGCTCCGAGCGCGTCGGGGCCAGTCCTGGCGCAGATTGCCGTGATCGACGACGCGAATCTCGACAAGCGGCAGGAGGATGAATCCCGTAGCAAGAAGTCCGACGACGCCAAGGCCGATGAAAAGGTGACGAAAAAGAGCGTCGTTTGCACCTATTCAAACAAGTACCGCTCGCAGATGTACACGCGCTCGCCAAGCGGGGCTTTGAAGCGTGACGCCGGCAACGTGCAACTGATCCGCTATTACGCCCAAAAATACGGCGTTCCGGAGGGCCTGGCCCTGTCCGTCGCCTATCAGGAATCCCGCCTCGATAGCTGCGCGGGATCTCCGACTGGCGTCAAAGGGGTGATGCAGCTGACAAAGGGCACCGGCAAGGCGATGGGCTTCGACCGGGACGTGAACGAACAGAACATTGAAGGTGGCGTAAAATACCTCGGCCAAGGCGTAGCGAAGTGCGGTGCATCCAATTATTCGTGCCTGTCGAGCTGGTACAACGGCTCCGATGCCGCGCAACAGAAGCAGTGGGCAGGCGGGGTCGGTCGCTGGCACTCGTATTTCAACAACTACGTAGCGACCGGAGAAGCGCCAACCGCCGCGCCGCCCGCAGTCAGCATCGTTACGGCGGATGGCGTTGGCGGGAAGGCGCAACAGGCCGCGCTAGGTACGACATCGACCGCGGCCGCCAATCTCGACGCCAGTTCAACACGGATGCAGGGGAATTCCTCGCTGATCGCGGCACTCTTCGGAGCGATCGGCCAGAACACCGAATACAAGGATGCCTGGGAGGTCAATTCGTCGGCGCGCAACCTCAATGCCGACGTGACGAACCAGTACATAAAGCAGTCGGCGGATTTTACCGCTCTGCTCGGTCAGTTCCTGCAAATGCGGAATACCGCCACGTCCCAAGCGACGAAAACGATCGCGCTGCCCAAAGCAGGGGCAGCTAACCCGTTCTCGTGTGATCCTGCCGTGCTGTCGCGCCTGAACATCGACCGGAAAAACTGGTTGCCGTGCGCAACCGAAAACGCGGGTGCGGCTGGCGCAAGCGGCCAGTCGATCATCCGGATGGCGGATCCTGATGGCGCGGCGAACGTCATCGAGGCGCTTCAGGAATAGGAGGCTGATATGAAAAAGATCGTTCCCACCGTCGCTTTCGCGCTTCTGTCGGGCAGCGCCATGGCGCAAATCGCCGTCATTGACGGCGCCAATCTCGACGTTGCCCGCCAGAATGCGAAAAATACGAATTCCATCATGGATTCCAACAAGGACATTCTGGAAAAGAGCGAGCAGATCTTGAAGTCGTTGACCGGAAGCCGCGACGGTTCCCTCGGCATCGGCCAGATGGGCTTCGGCGGCAATATGTCGATCGCGCAAGCCCCCAGCTTCGGCTCGGTCCTCAATGGCGGGACGCTGTCTTTTGGCGGGCTATCACCTGAAATCCAGAGGATCGCCGGTGCGGTTATTAACGGTTTGCAACTGGTCAAGCAGCTCCAGCAGGTCGGGGGCAACGAAAATAGCGCGATCAACACGGCCTATTCGGGCAGCGTGAACGTCGCGTCGCTGTTAAGCGCGCTCACTTCGCAGGCGTCCCAAGGCGTGACGCAGCGCGAAAACTCGCTGCAATCCGCGAGTGGTCAAATCGGCCAGTCGGAGGACGTGAAAGGCTCGGTCGACCAGAACACGCGCATGCAGCTTGAAAACGCGCGAGCGGTCAACGAGTTGATCGGGGTCCAAAATGGCGCCGTGGCGGCGCTCAACGAAGAGATGAAAACCCGGCTTCTGCGGCAAAGCCAGGTCCAGCGAATGATGACGCCGAGCGACGTCAATCCCTTCGCAGACTTCGGCAAGCCGAGGCACTGACGGCTCGTGACAGCTTGCAGGGAAAAACGGAGGCTCTTCGCGGGTGCGGCTGCCATCATCGCCATAGCGACGATCGCAGGATGCGCTCGGCCAGGCCGCGAACTGAAAGCGCCTTGTGCACCGTTGGGCTATGCCGACAATGTAAGCTGCGGGCCGCTCAAGCCTGTGAACGGCACGCCTTTTGAAAGCATTATCGAGGACGAATGAACGGCCTGGCGACAAGCATTCTGGATGGCATTGATGGGGTTGGACAAGGGTTCGTTTCCAGCGTCTACATGCAGCTTGGTAATGCCTTGGGCCCCATTTTTACTGGGATGCTCACCATCTATGTCATCTGGTGGGGCTACACGATCATCAGCGGTCGGGAAACCATTTCACCTATCGAGGCAGCATATCGCCTCGGCCGGGTGGTCATCATCTACATGCTGTTGAACCATTGGGGGACGTTCTCCGACACAATTTACAAGCTCGTACAGGCGGTTCCCGACGAAGTTGGCAAGATCATTATCGGCGCTGTCTCGCGCGCAACGGGTAGCCAACTTTCGGACCAGCACGCCATACCGGCTTTGATCGACAATCTCTACCGTGGCGCCCAGGACGTCGCCAGGCAGGTCTATACGGGCTCGATGTTCGATATTTTGGGAGCTATCCTATCGGCGATCGTCCTCATGGCGGCGATCATTTTCTCGGCCATTGCCATCGCGGCGATCATTGCGGCCAAGATAATGCTTTTCATTACCTTGGCCTTGGCGCCGATTTGGATCGTCCTGTGGCTCTATCGTTGGTCGAGCCGGATTTCCGAAGGCTTCATTTCACTCACGACCTATTTGATTATTCAGCAAATACTCATATACGGCTTTCTTGGCTTCTATTTTTCGCTGGTCAATCTCGCGCTCAACACAGCCATGTCCGGCGGAGCTTCCGCCGACAACAAGATGTCGATGGTCCTGCCCCTCGTCCTGGTGACGATCATCGGCATATACATATTTACTCAGCTTCCCGCGATCACTGCGATCCTGAATGGCGCTGGATATATCAACACGGCTGGCACGCACCGCCCCTACATGAGTACTGCCGGTCGTACGTGGCGCACCGGTCGATACGCGGCAGGAAAGATAAGCGCAGCGGCCCGCGGTCTCACTCGGCAAGTACAAGGGATGCGCCAGTCACGGGCCTCTGGCACCGAAGCCGCCAAAGCATCAATCCAGCGGGGAGTCCGGGAAAACGGGGCACCGCTGGCATAGGGGAAACACCGGGAACAAGTTGACATTATCGCCGTCCAGGCATGGGCGAGTTTTGCAAGCGAGAGCATAGTAGAGTGTCAAAACTGCAGGAAAACACCGCAACCGAGTCCGGCGAATTGGTCGACAGGACCTACTACAAGGCCGGTGCGACGTGGGAGGACGACACCCACCGTTCGCTTCGCCGCTCCCGCACCTTCGCGTGGATTGTAAGCAGCATTTCCGCCACGGTGGCAGTGCTGTCTCTCCTGACGCTGGTTCTGATCCTGCCGCTCAAGCAGTTCGAGCCCTACGTCATAGAGGTCGACAAGACGACAGGCTATCTCGAAATCGCCCGCGCGCTGAAGCCGGGCGATCTGTCTCAAAACGAGGCTGTAACGGCCGCCAATCTCGTGCGCTACATCCGCGCTCGCGAAACCTATGACGTGCACGAGACCAAGCAGAACTTCGATCTGGCGCAACTCTATTCGACGGCGGCCGCGTCGAAGGATCTGACTTGGCTGTACACGCCTTCGAACCCGCAATCGCTCGACAAGATCTATGGCCGCAACGTCTCGATATCCGTCAACGTCAAATCGGTCTCCCTACTGAACCGCAATACGGCCTCCGTGCGGTTTTCCACCACGACACGGCGCGACAACACGTCCATCACCGATAATTGGGTCGCGGTGGTGAAGTTCCGCTACACTTCGACGCCCATGAAAAACGAATGGCGGTTCGACAATCCGCTTGGTTTTCAGGTCACCGATTACCGGCGCGATCAGGAATCGGCCCCGACCGCGGGAGACCTTCAATGAAGTCAGTCGCCGGCGCGGCCCTATCGGTTCTGATCCTGCTCGGCGCGGCCGGCACGGCCGGCGCGAGGGACTTCCGCATTCGCTACGTCACCTTCGATAACAACGATGTGACGACGGTCAACGCGGCGCTCGGCGTCTCCACGATGATCGAACTTAGCCCGACAGAGGTCATCGAGACTGTCTCCGCCGGCGACACGAAAGGCTGGTCGATCGTCCCGAAGCGCGGTTCGCGCTTCCTCTTCGTCAAACCCCTGGATCGTGACGCCTGGACGAACGTCAACATCGTCACGAACCGACGCGTCTATTCGCTGCTTCTCAAAGCATCGAACAGCAATCGCGACCGTGTGTCGTTTCAGGTGCGGTTCAAATATCCCGATGAAGATGTGAA
>JAKDNM010000064.1 GCA_030456445.1 Hyphomicrobiales bacterium | reverse complement strand
AAACAATATGATAGAGCGGTTCCGCGATTCGGAGAAAAGCGGAAATGCTCTAGAGACCGTGATAGCGCGTTTTGTTTTCACGCCTTATCGCACCCATCTGGCGACCATCCGTGCAATGGGTGCGCCAAGAATGAGAACCAGAAAGAACCGTACTGCCTGCAGAGCCATGACCAGCGACAGGTCGACGCTGCCGCTGGCCGAGGCGATGATGGCGATGGAATCCATGCCGCCGGGGCTCGTCGCCAGATAGGCGGTGAGAAGATCGATCCCGAGTATCCGGCTGAGCAGGAAGGCCAGGGCACAGCAAAACAGGATCAGCGTTACGATCGACGCAACGATCTGCGGAAGCGCTCTGGCCGCATGCAGCACGACTTGCCGCGTGAAGCTGAGGCCGATCGACCAGCCGATCAGCGCGTAGCCGATCACCAGCAACCACTCCGGCAGTTGGAAGCTGGCGTAGCCTGAAAGATGCAGCGCCGTCCCTGCCAGCATCGGCGCCAGCATCGCTCCCGCCGGGATCTTGAGGAGCACGCCAAGCGGTACGCCGAGAGCGATCAGCGCTACCGTCCATGAAAAGCCCTCAGGATCGATGGCGGGAAACCAGACGATGCCCGGCGCCGGGACATCGGTTACCTCGGCAAAGAAACGTGCCACGACCGCCGCGGCCACGGCCACGAAGATGACGCGCAGATACTGCATGAACGCGACAAGGCGCGCATCCGCTCCGAATGCCTCCGCCATCAGCACCATCGCCGTCGCACCACCCGGCGAAGCCCCCCATACGCCGGCGGTTCCCGGCAGCACATGCCAACGGCTGATGAGGTAGCCGAGCAGGCTGGAAGCCGCCATCACCGACAGAACGACCGGGACGAAAAGAAGCCATTCCTGGCGGAAGGTCGTCAGGATTTGCGGCGTCAGCGCCTGTGCGATGAGGATGCCGACAATTCCCTGCGCCATGCGATACAATGCGACCGGAACGCGAACGGTCGCGCCGTTGACACCGGCAACCACGCCGGCGGCCATCGGCCCGAGAAAGAGTGCCGCTGGAATGCCGGCCATATGCAGCGCTCCGCCCGTAAACACCGAGATAGCGACAATGACCGCCCACTGCGCCATGGCGGGGGTGCCCGACAGTCGGGCCGGTGCTGTCTCTTGGGCAAATTTATCCATAAGGCGGGAATCTCATGGCCCGGACCATGGGCCACGCGACGTTACAATTCAACGGCGGCCGGCCCCGATAGGGCGTGTCGGACGATGCCCCGATAGGGCGTATCGAACGGCCGGGCAGTGGGAAGAAACTCCTCCGGCAAATCGTGTCCCGGCCGATCCCCGCACAAAGTGGCCCAGTCTGTTTGCAATTCAGCGTCTATGAGGCATCTTCCATTTTGTGCTCTGCAGGCCCTTCCGCTGGACCAGATTGATTCCCGATCCGTGACTCAACCCCGTTTTATCGCTCCCGACGGCCTCGAAGCGCCAAGACGCCAATGGGCATGGGCCACGATCATCCTCGGCATCACCCTGGCGGTCCTCGACGGCACGATCGCCAACGTGGCGCTGCCGACCATCGCGGAGGATTTCAACGCAAGCCCTTCCGTCTCGATCTGGATCGTCAACGGCTATCAGTTGGCGATCGTAACGACGCTGCTGCCCTTCGCCTCGATTGGCGAAATCTACGGCTATCGGCGAATATACCTCTTCGGGGTCGTGCTTTTCACGGTATCGTCTCTCGCCTGCGCGCTTTCCGGCTCGCTGGAACTCCTCACCGCTTCCCGCATCGTCCAGGGCATCGGCGCCGCCGGCCTGATGAGCGTCAACGCGGCGCTGCTGCGCTACATCGTGCCGAGGATGAAATTCGGTACCGCCATCGGCCTCAACGCTTTGGTGGTTGGCGCCAGTTCGACCATCGGACCCACGCTTGCCGGCGCCATCCTTGCTGTTTTGAGCTGGCCATGGCTGTTCATGATCAACGTTCCGCTCGGCGTGCTGACCGTCATCATGGGGTGGCGGAGCCTACCCGAGAGCGATCTCGCCGATCGCTCGTTCGACTTCGTCAGCGCCATCTTGAGCGCATCGTCGATCGGCCTGATCGTGACGACGATCGACAGCATCGGCCATCAGCTGTCGCCGATCCTGATCTTTCTCCAGGTAGCACTTTGCGTCCTCACCAGCACGCTTCTGGTCAGGCGCGAGCTTGGGATGCGCGATCCGCTCCTGCCGCTCGACCTCCTGAAAATACCCGTTTTCGCTCTTTCGATCGGAACCTCGATCACATCCTTCACCGCCCAGATGCTCGCCTATGTCTCGCTTCCGTTCATCTTCCAGAACATCTACGGCTTTACCCCCGCCGAGGTCGGCATGCTGATTGCCCCCTGGCCCGCTGCCGTCGCCATAATGGCACCCATATCGGGCAAGCTGTCGAACCGTCATTCAACCGCGCTGCTCGGCAGTACCGGCCTGATCCTGCTAGCCGCGGGCCTTTTGTTCCTGGCGTTTCTGCCCGAAGACCCTTCGATACCGGGAATCGCATGGCGCATGGCGCTGTGCGGCATCGGCTTCGGTTGCTTCCAGTCCCCGAATAACCGCACGCTCATTTTGTCCGCGCCGCGCGAGCGAAGCGGCGCGGCGAGCGGTATGCTCGGCACCGCCAGGCTGACCGGCCAGACGATCGGGGCGGCGCTGGTTGCGCTCCTGCTCGGCCGCATGGGCATAGGCGGCGCGACGGCGGCGCTGCTTGTCGGCGCGGGCTTCGCCATTGTTGCCGCCGGCGTGAGCCTGTCACGGTACGGCAAGGAAAACCGGGCAGGTTATTGAACCTGCGGCACGGGCGGCAGGCTCAGGCGAACGGAACCGATACGGTTCCCCGCGGCAGCTTCGCCTCGTCGTCCGGCTCGACATGGATGACCACCCGGACGCTCGGGATCACGGCCTTCAGCGCCTCCTCGATCCGGTCGCAGATCACATGGCTGTCGCCCACGCTCATCGCCGCGTCGACGACGAGATGAAATTCGATGAAGGTCGCGCGGCCTGCGATCCGTGTCTTCAGATCGTGGACCTCGAGCGCGCCGCCCGCATTGGCCGAGATGATGCCGCGGATGCGCATCGACTCCTCCGCATCGACACCCACATCCATCAGGCCCTGGACCGAAGAGCCGACGACGCTCCAGCCCTGGTAGACAATGTTGATGGCGACCGCGATGGCGAGCACCGGATCGAGCACCGCCCACCCCGTCGAAACCGCGGCGATGAGCCCGACGATGATGCCGGCCGACGTCCAAACGTCAGTGAGGAGATGGCGGCCGTCCGCCTCGAGCGCGGGCGACCTCGCCTGCCGCCCGGCGCGGATCAATACCCACGCCCAGGCCGCGTTGAGTACGCCGGCGATCGCGTTGATCGCCAGACCCGGCCAGGGCTGGTCGAGTTGGGTCGGCGATTGCAAAGCGAAAAACGCCTCGCGGAAGATAAGAAGCGCGGCGACGATGATCAGCGCTCCCTCGACCACGGCGGAGAGATATTCGGCCTTGTGGTGGCCGAAGGGATGGTTCTCGTCCGCCGGCAGATGGCTGATGCGGATCGCCCAGAGCGCGAAGAAGGAGGCGATCACGTTGACGATCGATTCCAGCGCGTCGGAATAGAGCGCGACGGAACCGGTGATCCACCAGGCGGCGAATTTCAGCGCAAGGACGCCAAGCGCCACCGGGATCGACCACAGCGCGAGCATCACGACCTTTTGCTTGGCTGTCTCTTTCGACCGAGCCGCCATCCTTAGTGCCCTCGCGCTTCCGGCACCGTTAGGCCGCCTTTTCCTTCGCCCGGCGCGGCAGGTGTGCCACGATGTTCTCGATCATCCGCATGCCGGCGTTCTCTCCGAGAGTCATGATCGATTCGGGATGGAATTGCACGGCCGCTATCGGCTCCTTGCGGTGTTCAAAGGCCATGATGATCCCGTCGTCCGTCTCTGCGGTGACGACGAAATCCTCCGGCAGGGTAGCCGGATCGGCGAAGATCGAGTGATAGCGTCCGACCGTCACTTCGCCGGGGAGGCCGGAGAAGATGATGCCCTCGCTGTTCACCTTGATACGGGATGGCTTGCCGTGCACCGGCAGCCGCAACTGCCTGAGCGTGCCGCCATAGGCTTCGGCGAGCGCCTGCAGCCCCAGGCATACGCCGAAGATCGGCACCTCGCGCCGACGCGCCATCTCGATCGTCGCCTTGCAGCCGAAATCGGATGGCAGTCCCGGTCCGGGAGAAAGTACGACCAGGCCGGGATCGAGCCGGTCGAACATTTCCTCCGCGACCGGAGCGCGCACGGTTGTGACGGCGGCTCCCGTCTGGCGGAAATAGTTGGCGAGCGTGTGGACGAAGGAATCCTCATGATCGACGAGGAGTACCCTGACACCTGCCCCCACAGATGCGCCGGCACGCTCCGTACCCGCCGAATTGCCGGCCCCGGCGTCGCGGATGGCCGCGAGCATGGCCGAAGCCTTGAGTTCGGTTTCGGCCTCTTCGTCGTCCGGTTCGGAATCGTAGAGCAGCGTCGCCCCTGCCCTCACCTCCGCGATGCCGTCCTTGATGCGGATCGTTCGCAAGGTGAGGCCGGTATTGAGGTCGCCGTTGAAATGCACCATGCCGATGGCGCCGCCATACCAGGCGCGCGAACTCTTCTCGTGGTTCTCGATGAAGCGCATCGCCCACAGCTTCGGTGCACCGGTGACAGTGACGGCCCAGGCATGTGAGAGGAAGGCATCGAAGGCGTCCATGTCTTCGCGCAGCCGTCCCTCGACATGGTCGACCGTATGGATCAACCTGGAGTACATTTCGATCTGGCGGCGGCCGATCACCTTTACCGAGCCCGGCTCGCAGACCCTCGATTTGTCGTTGCGGTCCACGTCGGAGCACATGGTGAGTTCCGACTCGTCCTTTTTGGAATTGAGCAATTTCAGGATCTGCTCCGAATCCGCGATTGCATCGCCTCCGCGCCTGATCGTGCCCGAAATCGGGCAGGTCTCGACCCGCCTCCCGTTGACGCGCACGAACATCTCCGGCGAGGCGCCGATCAGGTATTCACGGTCACCGAGGTTGATGAAGAAGGAATAGGGTGACGGGTTGATTGCCTTCAGCCGCCGCGCGATCTCCGACGGCTTGCCTTCGCAGCGCTCCTGGAATTTCTGACCGGGCACCACCTCGAAGAGGTCGCCGCGAAGGAAACTCTCCTTTGCTTTCTTCACCAGCCGGGCATATTCGCCGGGCTCGTGGTCGGAGCGCGGCGGGATGCGATCGGACGGCTGGAAGAGCGTTTCCGCCCCTTCGCGCGGCAGCCCCTCCGTGGTCCAGCCAGCGCCCGCGAAATCATAGCGGTCGAGCCACGCCGCCGCCGAGTAATGGTCGACCACCAGAATCTCGTCCGGCAGATAGAGGACCACGTCGCGCTGGTCGTCGGGCCGTTCGAGCTTGTATTCGACCTGGTCGAACTGGAAGGCAAGGTCGTAGCCAAAGGCGCCGTAAAGGCCGAGATTGGCATCCTCCGGGGATTTGAACAGCGCCACGATGGCACGCAAAACCGTGAAGATCGTCGGTATCCGCGAGCGCTCCTCCTCGGTAAAGGGGCGGCTGGGCTCGGCGACTTTCAGCGCCGCGGCATCCGCACCATTTTCCAGAAGCGTCACCTCGTCGAGCGCATCGACCGCGCGGACGATAGCCGGCAGCATTGCCCCGCCGCGGCCGTTAAGCGCCTCGATCCGCATCGAGCGTCCCTTGGAACTGATGGCGATCGGCGGGTCGATGATCGCCGTGTCCCACCGCGTATAGCGGCCCGGATATTCGTAGTTCGAGGAGAAAACGGCGCCTCGCCTCGAATCGAGCGCATCGATAAAGCGCTCGATCGCGCCGTCATAGGGCGTGCCATGCCGCGCCCGCGTGATCGTCACGCCGCCGGCCGTAGAATAGCGCTCGCCGCCGCCTTCAAGAGTTTCGATCGTCATTCCTGCGTTCCCTTCCAATCCTGAACGGAGCCGGGAAAACAAAATGGCCGCCCGGAGCATCCGTTGCGGCCACTACAATCTTCATGCGCATGCGCGTCGACCGGCCGCTGTCAGCAGCCCCACCACCAGACGTTCTTGATCGAAAGCGCGGTCATGGAAATCTCCATACCGGCGTTCGGACGGCGTGGCAACCGGAAATGGCGGTCAGGACGCCCGCTCCGCGCGAAAGCGCCGACAAGGGGGTATGGCGCGGCCGCGCCGCATCAAGTTACTGCCGTTGCGCCAGAGTCCGCTCGGCCGCTGCCCTGAGCGCCGCGGCGTTGGCCGCTGAAGCAGCGGCAGCCGGTTTGGCGGTATTCTGCTGCGTTTCGGTGGCCGATGCCGCGGCAGCCTTTTCAGGCGCGGCCGCATGGCCGAGGAAACTCTTGTAGACGTAGCCTTCCTTGCCTTGGTAGGAGACCTTGCACCAGCCCTTGCAGCTCAGCACGTGCACGGTCGCCTTCTTCGGCACGACGCCGATGGTGCGGCTGCCGTTGCTGGCGCTGGCATGAAGCCTGACAGCCGTACTCACGGTGCTCATATAGCCGCCCGGGCCATCATCGGCCCCACCGGCGGATGCCTTGGCCGGAACGGAAAGCGGGTTGGGATCGACACCTGGAAGTGCTGTATCCTTCGACGGCAGCGCTGCCGTCACCGCCTTGTCGACGGAGCGCGCCGCCTGCGCGGGCGCGGCATAGGCGAGTTTCTTCGCCGTTTCCGCTTTAGGGGCTTCCGATCCCGCCGCGTCCTCCTTCGACAACGCCATCTTCGGCGCCTCGGTCGGCACTGGAGCGGTCTGCGGATCGTTTACCTTCGGCGCGGCGTCCGCGACTTCCGCCTGCGGAGATGCCTCGGCTTTCGCGTCCGCCGCTTCGCCCCAGCGCGCATTATCCGGCGCAGGCGCCTTCGCTCCTGTCGCGGCAACGCCCGCCGGCGCAACGGCCGCCATCTTCACTGGAACCACCGGCGCGGCAACCTGCCCGGCCGCATCCGATGCGGCCGTGGGGCTCGCCTTCGAGGCGTCCGCGCGAGCAGCCGGAACCAGCGCCACCGCCGCGACCGTCGTCCCAGCCTTGGCCGTCCCAGCCTTGGCCGTCGCGGCGGCGGTGGCGATAACGGCGTCCGGACCCGTCGCGAATGTATGCATGAGATAAAATGCGCCAAGCGCAACGCCTGCCAGAAGGGCCACCGCGCCGGTCGGCAAAAGCACACGGCGGCTAAGCGAGGGGCGCTCCGGCTCGCCGGCGGTCTGGCTCGCATGGCGACCGTCCCAATTGTAGCGGCCGCGCCGTCGCGGCCTCGCCGTATCGTTCGCCGCCAGGGTGGAATAACGCTGCGAGCCTTTCTGCACCGCGCCCACCGCCGGCTGCGGCGCCGGGCGGAAAACTTCGCGTTGCGGAAAACTCAGGAGTTGCTTGTCACCGGCCTTCCTTTCGGAAAGGCCTTGCCATCCCTGCAAGGTGTTGTGCTGAAGCGGCGGCGCATTCCCTGCGGCGTCGGCGGGTTTAAGTCCCTGGCTGCCTCTCAAATTTCCTACTCCGAACCCGGCACTACAGTCGACCAAGCTCCCAAGCCGTCCCTCGTGCGTAGTGTCCTTGCTACCTTCCGGCCAGCGCGAATACGATTTATCGCCTTGCACCAGCCCTGTGCCGAATTTGCACCATTCGAAATAATTGTGGCGATCCCGTGCCCTAAAAACGATTTTCTTCTATCTTTCGGGGGGTTAGTAAAGTCACAAAAGGCAAAAATTTGTGACAATCCGTTGCAATAAGTGTTTTTCTCCCACGAAATCGACTGTTCAGGGTCTGCAGCACCCCTCATGGCGCGCGCCTGCCGCGACGGAAACGGTCGCGGCAGACAGCCGATGATCCGGGTAGGGTGGTCTCAATCGGGACGCGATGTTCCGCGAGAATCCTCCGCGATCAGCTCAGCCCTTCGATCTGACCGTCCTCGTTGAGGAACACCTTCTCCGAGGAGGGACGGCTGGGCAGGCCGGGCATGGTCATGATCTCGCCGCAGATCGCCACGACGAAGCCGGCTCCCGCCGAAAGCCTGACCTCGCGCACCGGCACCACATGGCCGGTCGGTGCACCGCGCAGATTTGGATCGGTCGAGAACGAATATTGCGTCTTGGCCATGCACACAGGCAGATTGCCGTAGCCGGCCTGCTCCCACTGGTGCAACTGGTCGCGGACGCTCTTGTCGGCGATCGCCTCCGAACCGCGATAGATGCGCTTCACGATGGTATTGATTTTCTCGAAGAGCGGCATCTCGTCGGGATAGAGCGGCGCGAACTGCGAAGCGCCCGACTCGGCGAGCTCCGCGACCTTCTTCGCAAGCTCCTCCGTACCTTTGGAGCCCTCCGCCCAGTGACGGCAGATGATGGCCTCCTCGCCCATGGAGGCGACATAGTCCTTCAGCGCCTGGATTTCGGCGTCGGTATCGGAATGGAAATGGTTGATGGCGACGATCGCCGGCACCCCGAACTGGCGGACGTTCTCGATATGGCGGCCAAGATTGGGCGCGCCCTTCTTCACGGCCTCGACGTTTTCCGGGCCGAGATCATCCTTCTTGACGCCGCCATTCATCTTCATGGCGCGGACCGTCGCGACGATCACCGCCGCAGCCGGCTTCAACCCCGCCTTGCGGCACTTGATGTCGAAGAACTTCTCCGCGCCGAGGTCGGCACCGAAGCCCGCCTCCGTCACCACATAGTCGGCGAGCTTCAACGCCGTGGTGGTGGCCATGACCGAATTGCAGCCATGGGCGATGTTGGCGAACGGGCCGCCATGGACGAAGGCCGGATTGTTTTCCAGCGTCTGCACCAGGTTCGGCTGCATGGCGTCCTTCAGGAGCACCGCCATTGCCCCGTCGGCCTTCAGGTCGCGGGCATAGACTGGGCTCTTGTCGCGACGATAGGCGATGATGATATCGCCGAGCCGCTTCTGCAGGTCCTTGAGGTTGCGCGCCAGGCACAGGATCGCCATCACCTCCGAGGCCACCGTGATGTCGAAGCCGGCCTCGCGCGGAAAGCCGTTGGCCACGCCGCCCAGCGAGCATACGATCTGACGCAGCGCCCGGTCGTTCATGTCCATCACGCGCCGCCACATCACGCGCCGCAAGTCGATGCCGAGATCGTTGCCCCAATAGATGTGGTTGTCGATCAGGGCAGCCAGAAGATTGTGGGCGGTGGTGATGGCATGGAAATCGCCAGTGAAATGCAGGTTCATGTCGTCCATCGGCACGATCTGCGCATAGCCGCCGCCGGCGGCCCCGCCCTTCATGCCGAAATTCGGGCCGAGCGAAGCTTCACGGATGCAGATGACGGCCTTTTTACCGATACGGTTCAGCCCGTCGCCAAGCCCGACCGTGGTCGTCGTCTTGCCCTCGCCGGCAGGCGTCGGGTTGATCGCCGTGACCAGAATGAGCTTGCCGTCCTTGTTCTTCTGCACCGACTTGATGTAGTCGGCCGTCACCTTCGCCTTGTCGTGGCCGTAGGGCAGAAGATACTCGGCCGGGATGCCGAGTTTCGCGCCGATCTCCATGATCGGCTTCTTTTTCGCGGCGCGGGCGATTTCGATGTCGGACTTGAACTCGGCCATTCGGCTTTCCTTCAAAACTTGCGGTGGGACAAGGGAACCGATCACGAGGGATCGGGTGCGGATCGTCGATCAATTGGATGGGATATGGGATAAAGGAGCCGATGTCCTCCCCATCGGTTATCGGGTCGCATAAAAGCGTGACAGTGGAAATTTCCGCCGTCTCAAAACAGCCGCCGAATGCACCGATTGCGACAGGGTACAGGCTATCGCGCCTGCTTGCGCCATAAATGATGAAGCGCAACCGCCGATGCGGTCGCGACGTTCAGGCTGTCGAAGCCGGGTGCCATGCCGATCCGCATGGTCCCGAGTTTGGAAAGCAGTCCAATCGGGAGCCCCTCGCCTTCGCTGCCGAGGACAAGCGCCACACGCCTCGTCGGCACCAGATCGGCGATCTCGACCGCGCCCGCCGGCGAAAGCGCGAACACGGAAAACTCCGCCTCGTCCAACGCCGCCATCATGGCATCCGCATCGCCGTTACGGGTAAAAGGCACCTTTAGCGCCGCGCCCACCGATACCCGGATCGCCTTGCGGTAGAGCGGGTCGCACGAGGTCTCGTCGAGAATGACGGCGTCGGCGCCGAAAGCCGCCGCGTTGCGGAAGATCGCGCCGACATTGTCGTGGTTCGAGATGCCGACCAGCGCGACGACGAGCGCCTTTTGCGGCAGGCCCGCGACCAGCCCCGACAGGCTTTCGCCCATGCGCCGGCGGCCGAGCGCGAGCACGCCGCGATGCAGGTGGAAGCCGGCGATCCGGTCGATGACATCCTGGCTTGCCACATAGACCGGCGTCTCCTCCGATATCGCCGCCAAAATCTCCTTCATCCCCGCTACCCGGTTTTCCAGAAGGAGCACCGACTCCACCGCGAACCTCCGCGCCGTGAAAAGCACGTTGAGCACCACCTTGCCCTCGGCGACGAAAAGCCCTTCCCGGCCGGAAAGATCCCTCTCCCGGATATCCCGGTAGAGCGCGATCCGCGGATCGTCGCAATCGTCTATGCGAATAAGGTCGGGACTCATAACGGGATAATTGCCGGCGAAATCTGGGGTCGGGACCCTAGCTCGGCAGAGACGGCTTGTCGCCCCTCCGGCGCGCCCGTCCCGACTTGCCATCCCCTGGCTCGCCGAAAAGCCCGTCGAGCGTGTCGAGAACTTCCTTCACCTGTTGGGAGCGGCAGGAATAGAAGATCGTCTGCCTGTCCCGCCGCGTCGCCACCAGCGCCTCGCCGCGAAGTTTCGCCAGATGTTGCGACAGCGCCGACTGGCTCAGTTGCACTTTCTCGGCGATGGTCCCGACGGACATCTCGCCATTGACCAGAAGACAGAGGATCGCCAGACGCTTTCCGTTGCCGAGGATCGCCAGCAACCTTGCGACTTCATCAGCTTTTTCAAGGAGCGCCCCGGAGATCATTAGTAATTCCTAATATGATGTACTCTCTGGCCGGGTCAAATGACCGGATTGATTAGAATTGGATTGCAGCCTTCTTCCGTTCCTCAGAATCATTCTAGGATGATATTGAATCGAACTCGATCATTTCAACATAAAACTAACAGTGGCACGGCGACGCATCGTTCATCCCCGGTTGCGGTTGCCTGCCGCCTCGTCGGCCGCGGCCATTTCCATCAGCGTCCGGCGCAGACCGGAAAGATCTCCGACCGATGCCGGAAAGAAGACCCGGCACGTGGTATCCGAACGCTGCAGGTCCAGGCCTTCGGGATCGGCCGCCACCGCCTTCCAGCCCGTTTCGCGCGCGCCGGCGAAATGCCGCGCATAGAAGTCGAGCGTGGCGGGGTGATCCGCGTTCATGTGGTCGATCGCCGACTGCTCGCCGGCCGCGATCGCCGCCACCGCCGGTCCCGCCAGCACGACGTCGTCGCGGGTCAGCCGGTAGGCCCTGGCGAAACCGCCATTGAGGCTCGATCTCTCAATTGCGAGCCGGAAAAAAGAAAAATCCTTGAAGCCGGCGTAAAGCCTCGCCTTCGGGTGGCGGTTGAGGTAGCGCCGGCCGGCCTCGTCGCATTCGGGAGTGTCGTGCTCCAGCCTCTCGGCACGGCACATCAAGGTGATGCGCGCATAGGCCAGCGGATCGCCGCTGCCGGGCTCGCCCAGAAGCAGCGAGCAGCGCGGATCGGCGAGAATGAACCCGGTATGCTCGGACAGCCCCGAAACGAGGATGATCGGGTCGCCGGCCACCTCCGTCGCCACGGCGACCCGGCTGGCGAACGGCGCACCCGTCTCCGGTTCGAGCGAAGCGAGTGCCCCGTAGCGCGCGGTTCTGAGCAGCTTCCTTCCAAGCCGGATGCCATCCTCGTCGGTTTCCTGGATGACGCTTTTTTCCTCGGCCATTCGGTCCTCTACTGCGTCACGGACCGCCATGCGGCCCCCGGATTTCCCTGCCTCTTGCGCCGCCGATCAGCGCGGCGCCATGCGTATCGCCCCGTCGAGCCGGATCGTCTCGCCGTTCAGCATCTGGTTCTCGACGATATGGCAGGCGAGCGCGGCATATTCGGCGGGCTCGCCGAGACGGGACGGAAACGGCACCTGCTGGCCGAGCGATTGCTGCGCCTCTTCGGGAAGGCCGGCCATCATCGGCGTACGGAAGATGCCGGGCGCGATGGTGCAGACCCGGATGCCCGAACGGGCAAGGTCGCGCGCCACCGGCAGCGTCATGCCGACGATGCCGCCCTTCGAGGAGGAGTAGGCGACCTGCCCGACCTGGCCGTCGAAGGCGGCGACCGACGCGGTGTTGACGATGACGCCGCGTTCGCCGCCCTGAAGCGGCTCGATATCCTGCGTACGCGCCGCAAACAGGCGGATCATGTTGAAGGAGCCGATGAGGTTGACCTCCAGCACCTTGCGGTAGAGATCGAGCGGGTGCGGGCCGTCCTTGCCGACGGTCTTCATGGCGATGGCGATGCCGGCGCAATTGACAAGAATGCGCGCCGGGCCGAGCTTCCCGGCAGCATCGGCAAAGGCCTTTTCGCCGCCCTCGGCGCTCGACACGTTGCATTCGAAGGCCGCGCCTCCGATCTCGGCGGCGACCTTTTCGGCCTTGTCCATCTGAAGGTCGAAGATCGCCACCTTCGCACCCTTGGCGGCAAGCGCCCGAGCGGTCGCCTCGCCGAGCCCAGAGCCACCGCCGGTGACGATCGCAACCTGACCTGCTGGATTCATGTTTTTCTCCGATTTCCCGAAGGGGTTGAATGCCGACCGACAGTAGCGGTCGCCACGTCCGCCGCGCAAGCCGGACGCCGTGCGCCTTTTTGCCAATGCGGATGGTCATCGCCCCTTCGTCTGAAAGACCGTCGGGAAGCGTCGAGCGACCTCGATGGGCACTCATTAAAGTTTGACCAGCCAGATCAATTGGACGTTTTTAAAGCGGTGTTACCGGGAGTGGATGAGCGGCAATATCTATAGAGTTCCTCGCCAACGATCCGATCGCGAAATTCGCCTAGGGAAGCTCAATCGCCGCTTCAAGGCGGTGTCGCGAAGGGCCAATTGGCACAAGGAACGCCGATGGTATCGACGCAACTGGAAGCTGCTTTCCGTCATGCTGGTTCTTGCAGGGCTATGTGGCTGGTCATTTGCAGCAACGAACATACGATCTGTGTGGGACGGAGCGAGACATATCCTAGCGGCGCCGAACTGCTCGATGGCGCGGCTGGTCGGTTTGGCGCCCGCCCGGCGTGGAAGACCCGGCTACTGGTCGCGGCATGATGCGGACAGTGACGGAACTGCCTGCGAGCCTTGGCACCCTCGTCAGGAACGCTCCCCTATCGCCGAATAATCGCACTCAGCACGTCGCGCACCCCGATCGAGCCGACAAAGCGGGACTGCTCGTCGAATAGCGCGACGGGTGCGGTCTGGCTTTCGTGCATGGCATGCATCACCGTCTTGAGCGACGTCCCCGCCTTCGCCCAGAACACCTGCGGCGCGTCGGGCGGCAGCTTCTCGATGTCGTCGCATGACACCCACTGTGCCGGCCGGCCGTTGCGCTCTGCATCGATGACGAGACCGTCGCCGTTAATCCTGAATCGCGTCGTGTTGCGCCGGTCGAGCCACACCCAGCCGTCGCCGGCGTCGTCGAGGTCGCGGCGGTCGCGCATGACGTTCCACGCCGTCAGCACCGAGAGCGGGTTCACGTTGGCGATGAACTCGCGCACATAATCGTTGGCGGGCCTCAAAACGATGTCCTCCGGCGCGCCGGTCTGCACGATACGCCCGCCCTCCATGATGGAGATGTGCGTGCCGATCTTGAGCGCTTCCTCCAGATCGTGGCTCACGAAGACGATCGTCTTCTGCAGCCGTTCCTGAAGCTGCAGCAATTCGTCCTGGAGCTTGGTGCGGATCAGCGGATCGAGCGCAGAGAAAGGTTCGTCCATCAGCAGGATCGGGGCCTCGGTGGCGAAGGCGCGGGCAAGTCCCACCCGCTGCTGCATGCCGCCGGAAAGCTCGTGCCCGTATTTCTTCGCCCATTGGCCGAGACCGACCAGCTTCAACTGGGCGGCGACACGCTCGCGGCGCTCGGCTTCGGGCACGCCGGCAAGTTCGAGACC
Organism: Hyphomicrobiales bacterium; assembly: GCA_030456445.1. Lineage (GTDB taxonomy): Bacteria > Pseudomonadota > Alphaproteobacteria > Rhizobiales > Rhizobiaceae > Mesorhizobium_L. Next base: position 7,204 of record JAKDNM010000064.1, on the reverse strand, counting down.
GAGGCCGACATTCTGCTCCACCGTGCGCCATGGTAGGAGCGCGAACTGCTGGAAGACCATGGCCACCTGCGCCTGGCGGATATGGCGAAGCGTCTTCTCGTCGCAACTCACCACATCGACCATGCGCTCGCCATCCTTGACCAGCACCTTGCCGCGCGCCGGCACGTTCAACCGGTTGACGGCGCGCAGAAGCGTCGACTTGCCCGAGCCGGAAAGCCCCATCAGCACACAGATCTCGCCGGCCTCGACCGTCAGGTTGGCGCCGGCACAGCCAAGAACGCTGCCGGTTTCGGCCAGGATTTCCTCGCGGCTCGCGCCCCGGTCGACCATGTCGAGCGCGCGGCGCTGTTCCTCGCCGAAGACGATGTCGACGTTCTGGAAATCGACCGCGACCGTCATTTCGCCTCTCCGATACGGCAGATACGGTCGAGGATGATGGCGATGATGACGATGGCCAGCCCCGCCTCGACGCCGAGCGGGATGTTGACGGAGTTAAGCGCTCTCACGACCGGCTTGCCGAGGCCGTTGGCGCCGATCAGCGCCGCGATGACGACCATGGACAGCGACAGCATGATGCATTGCGTCAGCCCGGCCATGATCGTCGGCAGCGCCGAAGGAAATTCGACCTTCCACAACAATTGCCGTTTGGTGGCGCCGAACGCCTGCCCCGCCTCGATCATCGGCTTCGGCACGGAGGTGATGCCGAGATAGGTGAGCCGGATCGGCGAGGGCATGGCGAAGATGACGGTGACGATGAGGCCGGGCGCAATGCCGAGCCCAAACAGGATCAGCACCGGGATCAGATAGACGAAGGTCGGCATGGTCTGCATCAGGTCGAGCAGCGGATGAAGGAACCGGTAGACGCGCGGATTGTGCGCCGCCCAGATGCCGATCGGCACGCCGATCGCCATGGAGGCGGCCGTCGCCGCGACGACCAGCACCAGCGTCTCGACCGTCTCTTTCCATAGGCCCTGATTGATGATGAAGAGGAGCCCGACAGTGACGGCGAGCGCCAGCTTCCACGACTTCTGCAGCCACCAGGCGAGCGCCGCGATCAGGATCACCAGCCCGACCGGCGGTATCCAAAGCATCAGGTCGATGAGGAATTCAAGCAAGGATTTCAGCCCGTCCGACAAACGGTCGAAAAACCATGAGAAATTAGTGGTCAGGAAATCGAAGAATTCCTTGCCCCACGCCCCGATCGGTATCTTCCAGTCCGCGACGAATTGCGAGATCGGGTCCATGCTTCCCCTTCGGTGATGTTCAGGCGCCGCCCTTCTCTGCCTCGTTCTTCTCCCCGCTTGCGGGGAGAAGGGGTAGTGGCATCACGACCCGAGCTTTGCCTTCAACGCTGCATTGGCGTCCTTGCCGTCGAAGGTGGTGACGCCGTCGAGCCACGCATCGGCGGCGTTCGGATTGGCCTTGAGCCATTCGGTCGCCACCTTCTCGGCATCGCCGCCCTTCAGGATCCCGTCCATCATCTTGTTTTCCATAGAGAGGTCGAATTTGAGCTGCTTGATGAACTTGCCGACATTCGGGCACTCGTCGAGATAGCCCGTGCGGACGTTGGTGTGCACCGTCGCCGCGCCGAAGCCTGAATCGCCCATGCCTTCCAGATAGGTGATCTTCATCTCGCCCATGACCGGATGCGGCGTCCAGCCGAGGAAGACGATCCAGTCCTTGTTGCGGATGGCTTTTTCGGCCTGGGAGAGCATGCCGGCCTCCGAGGATTCGACCAGTTCGAAGCCCTTGAGGTTACTTTTCGGGTCCTTGATCATGCCGAGCACGATGCGGTTGCCGTCATTGCCCGGCTCGATGCCGTAGATCTTGCCGTCGAACTTGTCCTTGAACTTGCCGATGTCGGTCAGCGTCTTGACGCCGGCTTCCGCCACATAGTCCGGCACGACGAGGCCATAGCCGGCGCCGGTAAGGTTGGTGGAGATGGACTCGACCGACTTGTCCTTGAGGAAGGGCGCGATGTTCTCGTTCATCGACGGCATCCAGTTGCCGAGGAAGACGTCGATGTCCTTGTTCTTGAGCGACTGGTAGGTGACCGGCACAGAAAGCACCTGCGTATCGGGCTTGTAGCCGATGGCGTCGAGGATGACCGACGCCGTCGCCGTCGTCGCCTGGATGTCGGTCCACCCGACATCGGCGAAGCGCACGGCCTGGCAGGAGGCGGAATCGCCGGCATGGGCGGCCCCCGTGACGGACATCCCGGCTGCCAGCATCAGCGCCGCGGCAAGTGATTTGGTGAACGACATCGGATTCTCCCATTGCGCGGTCCGGCCATCCCCCGCGGCGGCCAGACAAGTTTCCCAAGGACAGATTTCTCCCAAGCGGGGCTTTCCCCAAGCGGGCTTCCTCCAGGCGAGGCTCCCCTTGAAACAAACATCATTTCGCCGTGCTTTCAAGGAAATTGGCGGCGCACCGCGCGGCGACCAATGATCGCCTGCGACACGCGCGCAAGTTGACCGAGCCAGTGGCAGCAGGGGGGCATCCTTCCCTGCGGGTGTTGTCCGGAGGCCGGAAACCGCCTATCTGACGCGAGGGCCACCCGCCGGCATGGGCGGCACGCATGGGAGATCGAAGCGTGCTCAATCCGATCGTCGAATTCGTGACACGCATCTTCCGGTGGATCGGCCGCGCCATCGGCATGGCGATCGCCTGGCTGTGCTGGCCCTTCGTGCTCGCCGGCCGCTGGTATACGCGCCGCGGCTGGATCGTGCGCATCGTCATCGGCCTTTTCGTGCTTGTCGTGATCGGGCTCTACGCCAATTTCTTCTGGCAGACGCAGCGCTGGACCGGTTTCAATCCCGACTATGCTCAGAAATACGACCTGAAAGACCGCCAGGCTTCCGCCGGCGAGGAAACACCGGCAGTTCAGGCGACCGGCGCCGGCCAAAAGGTCTGCGCGCGTTCGGCCATCGTCGACGCTGCTGCCGACCTGACCGACTTCGACGTCAACCAGAACCAGTGGATCTCCTCGATGATCCTCTACAAACTCGGCTTCTTCGGGCTCGACTGGGACAAGACGCCCTTTTTCGACAACAAGGCCTCCTTCCAGCGCGGCATCAACCAGGCCGTGCGGCGGACTTCCGTCGAACTGGTCGATACGCTCGGACGCGTCCGCGGCACCTCGCAGGTCGATTCCGACCTGCAGGACGCGCGCGGTGCGCTGCAATTCGACGAATATACCTGGTATCTCGGCTGGAACCCGCCGGGACCGAAGACGCCGACGCCGAGCTATTATCGCACCGCCATCAAGAAGCTGCGCGCCTTCAACACCCACCTCGCCGCCTGCCAGGCGACCTTCGACGCGCGCGCCGACAACCTGATCCAGTTCGTCGACCGCATCGCCAACGATATCGGCTCGACCTCGGCAATCCTCAAGGACCGCGCAGAGAACCATAACAATGGCTGGTTCGACACCCGCGCCGACGACCGCTTCTGGTTCGCCTACGGCCAGCTCTACGGCTATTACGGCATCCTGACGGCGACGCAGGCAGACTTCGATGCCGTCATCAAGGAGAAGAAGCTCACGACGCTCTGGGACGACATGGAAGGCCAGTTCCGCTCCGCGCTCAGGATCCAGCCCTTCATCATCGCCAATGGCCGTGAGGACGGCTGGATCATCCCCAGCCACCTCACGACGATGGGTTTCTATATATTGCGCGTCCGCTCAAACCTCGTCGACATCAAGGCTGTGCTGCAGCAGTAGGAGCGCCTATTGCCGTCGCGCCGCCGCTTCCCTTAGAGCGCGCACACGGTCGGCAAGGCTCGGCTTATCCCCGGCGGCATGTTCCGCCTCCGGCATGGCAAGCGCCTTGTCGATGGGCGAGTCCGGTCCCTCGATCATGGCGGTCAGTGCCACCATCTCGGCGGCGAGGCTGCTGATCTTCTCGCGCAGTGCTGTCTCGCCGGGTGTGGTCTCATGCATGGGCGCCGGCGCTTGCGGCGACAGCGAGGCCGTGCGCAGCCTCTTGTTCTCGCGGGTAAGCGTGGTCAGTCGCTCTTCCAGCCGTTTGCGCTCGGCCTTGAGCCGCGTAAGCGCTTCCTGTTGCGCGTCGGGTTCGGCTGACGACGTCTCGACGGCATCCTTCGTACCGGAGGAAATTTCGGGCGCCGGCGCTTCGTCGCCCGCCGTCTTGCCCCGACGCTCGCCGAACCGGACAATCTCGCGTTCCCGCCGTTCGATCGCCTCCTCGCGGTCGGCAAGCGTGGTGAGCGCCTTTTCCAGGCGGCGTTCCAGTTCGCCCGCGCGTTCGCGTTCCGTCTTCAGCGCCGCGCGGCCCGACTTGTTGTCCAGCGTAATCTCGCGCGCCTTCTGCTCGCTGTCCCGGCGCTGCTCCTTGAACCGTGCGACATCGTCATGCAGCTTGGCGACCTCCGCCTCGCGCGCCGCAAGCTCTATCTGCCGGTTCGAGACTTCGAGGCTGGCGTCTGTGGCGGCAAGGTCCAGCCGGGAAATCTCGGCGTCCTTATCGGCGAATTGTGCGCTGATCGCCGCAAATTCGGCGGAAAGAGCCCCGCTCTCTTCGCTGGCGGCCTTGAGCGCTGCCTCAAGCTCGCCGTTCTTGCTGTCCAGCACGGCACCTTCCGCCTTCAGGCCCTCGCGTTCCTCTGTCGTCTGCCTGAGTTCCTCGCGGGTTCGCTCGATCTCGACCATCTGCGTCGCCACGCGGTCCTGAAGGCTCTTCACCTTCATTTCGAGGCGGCGCGCGGACATGGCGAACTCGGCCCGCAACCCGTCCTTCTCGGCCTGGATTTCGTTCATCGTCAACGGCACGGTCGCCCGGATGCGCCGCTCCGTCAGCCTCACCGCGCGGCGCCAGAACGCCGGCGCGACGAGGAGCGCGATCAGCGCCGCACACACAAAGCCGAAGCCGAAAAAGAGGAGGGACTGGATCACCTGAATTCGTCCGCAAGGCGCGCCGGATCATGCCGGCACGCCGCCTTTTGCCACGGTGACAGGCCTCTGCGCCAGCGGCGATCCGAACCGGCCGGGATCCGCCCGTCCAGGATCAGAACGGATTCCAGGTCGGCCGCTCGGTCAGCTTCAGATAGCCCAGATTGACGCCGAGCCTGGCGCCAACGCCGGTACGCACCGGCACCAGAAGCACGTTGCCGTGCTTGAGCACGTTGAAGCCGAGGCCGGCAACGATATAGGCCGAACCGGCAATTCCGGCATAACGCTCATAGAGGTTGTCGACGCTGTCGAGATTGTAGACGAGCACCATCAGCCGCGAACCCTCGGCGCCGAAATCCCAGCCGATCGACGGTCCCTGCCAGAAGACCTTATGGTCGCCGGCATTCTTGGTATAGAGCGTGCCTTCGCCGTAGGTCAGCCCGCCGATGATGGCGCCCGACCCCTGCTCTCCGAGCACGTAGCCGTTCGGAAGGCCGTAGGTCGAGAATATCTTCTCCACAACGCTGGCGAGGCCGCCCGATGTCGATCCGAAAAACTGGTTGCCGGAATCGATGATCTCCTGGGGCGTGTAGCCCGTATCGGCGCGCGCGCCGGGAGCGGCCACCGCAAGGATGGCGAGACACGTGGCGAAGATGGCAACGAAACGGATGCCTATCCGCTTCAATGGATTGCAGTTCATGGTCTCGGTCTCCCTATGGGAGCCCATTCGCCGACGCCTCGGTTCCGGGCCGCCTTGTACGGCAGCTTCTCGGAGAGCAGCACCCTAGCCCGTAATCCTTTTTCAACTATTAAGCTCGCACATGGAGAAGGCCGGGAAATGGCCCATAGGGACGGAATTGCGGGACGGGACTGCCGAAAAATTCTGCGATTTTCGCGGGGAATGCGATTTCCCGCGCCGGAGGCGATAATCCTCGCGGGCAGGTGATTCGCGGCGCAGACGGCACACAACGCTGATTGACGAAAAGCAGGGACGGTTGGAAATGGCTGACATATTCACGTTGACGGCACCGGAACTGGCGGCGCTGCTGTGCAGCCGGGTCTGCCATGACATCATCTCGCCGGTCGGTGCCATCAACAACGGTCTGGAACTGCTCGACGAGGGCGGTGCCGACGAGGATGCGATGAACCTGATCCGCATCTCCGCCCGGAATGCCTCGGCAAGGCTGCAATTCGCCCGCATCGCCTTCGGCGCGGCCGGTTCCGCCGGCATGCAGATCGACACCGGGGACGCCGAAGCGGTCGCCACCGGCTTCATGAAGAACGAGAAGCCGGAATTCACGTGGGAGGGCCCGCGCGCCTACCTGCCGAAGAACCAGGTCAAGCTCCTGCTCAATCTCATCATGATCGCCAACGCCGCCATCCCGCGCGGCGGCAAGCTCTCCGTGACGCTGGAAACCCCCGAGACGGAGCCGAAATTCACGCTGGTCGCAAGCGGCCCGATGGTGCGCGTGCCGCCGAAATTCCTCGAGATGCATTCCGGCCAGAAACCGGAAGAGGCGATCGACGCCCATGCCGTACAGCCTTACTACACGCTGCTTCTCGCGCGAGAGACCGACATGGCGATCGAAATCCGCGCTTCGGCGGAAGAAATCCGGCTGACCGCCGGCCGGCAGTAGAAGCTGAAGCTTGCCGCCGGGATCGAATGTCGGTTCAGGCGGAGCGCGGAAGGCTTATCCTCAAATCGCTGACAAAGGGATGCAGGTAACGATCTACGCTGCGGCCGCATTGGCTTACCTCGCCCAACTGGCATTGTTCCTGGCGCTGAATATCCGCGGCCGCTACAGTCTGGTCAGCCATGCCGTCAGCGACTACGGCATCGGCCCCTCGCGACGGCTATTCACGATATACGGCTTGATCGGCATTATCGCCGCGGCCGCGCTCGGCGCCGCCGTGCTGATGGATGGGCGGTTTCCCGCCCGTGGCGGCATATATCTGCTGGCCATGGCCGCGCTTAGGCTCGGCGTGCTCGCCTTCCCCACCGATCTGGAGGGAGAGCGCCTGACAGGAGCCGGCAAGCTGCACTATCTCTTTGCGATCGCCAGCTTCGCGCTGGCCTATATGACGATCGACGTCCTGAACCCCGCTGCACTTTCGATCGTGGCGGACTGGGCCTCGCCCGTGCTGGCCGGGCTATACTGGATAGTCGCGGCGTCGCTCGCCGGCGTCGTGATCTGCCTGGTCCCGGCCCTTCGCCGCATTTTCGGGCTGGTGGAGCGCGTATTCCTGGTGTCGGTGCTGCTCTGGTCCGCCGTTTTCGCCTTAGCCGCGGCCTGA
>JAKDNM010000010.1 GCA_030456445.1 Hyphomicrobiales bacterium | reverse complement strand
GCGCGCTCCACCTCCGGCGCGACATCCTTGAACTCGACCCATTTATTGCCGTGCGAGGCGATCTCCCAGCCGGCCTCCTGCATCGCCGCCAACTGGTTGGGCGAACGTGCGAGCGCGGTGGCGACGCCATAGATTGTGACCGGCACCCCGGCACCGGTAAACAGGCGATGGAGCCGCCAGAAGGCGGCGCGCGCACCGTATTCGTAGATGGATTCCATGTTCCAGTGGCGCTGGCCTTGCCATTGCGCCGCGCCGACGATCTCGGAAAGGAAAGCCTCGGAGGCGCCGTCGCCGTGCAGCACGCAATTCTCGCCGCCTTCCTCGTAGTTCAGCACGAACTGGACGGCGATATGCGCGCCGCCCGGCCATTCAGCATTCGGCGGATTGGCGCCATAGCCGCGCATGTCGCGTATATAGCGCGCCGGGCCGCCGCTTTTCTTCTGTTCGGCCATCACCTCACCTCTTTCCTTTACGATAATCGAAAGGCGAACGGGTTCATTCCCTCGAAAAATTTGAAAGTCTTTTTGTGGCCGCCCTCTTCGCCAGCGTCTATGCATTGGCCTATCGTGATCCACAATCGACGGCAAGAAAGCCGCTGAACGGCAATGGGAGAGGAAAGGCCATGGCGAATGCCGGTGCCGGCAGGCTGACCACGCATGTGCTCGATACGGCGTTGGGCAGGCCCGCCGCGGGCCTGCCGGTGACGCTCTACCGTATCGAAGGCGAACGCCGCACCGAGCTTGCCTCCGCCGTCACCAATGTGGACGGTCGCTGCGACAGGCCGCTGCTCGAAGGCGATGCGTTCCGTGCCGGTGAGTACGAACTGGTCTTTTCCGCCGGAAATTATCTCATGACGACGGGGTTGGCGCTTGCCGAGCCGCCCTTCCTGGACGTTATACCCATCCGCTTCGGCATGGCCGGCTCAGGCCACTATCATGTGCCGCTGCTTTTATCGCCCTTCGGCTATTCGACCTATCGGGGAAGTTGACGATGAAGACCCGCTCCGAAATCCGCTTCATCCTGAACGGCGAGGATGTCAGCCTCGCTGAAGTCGCGCCCGACGAGATGCTGCTCGATTACCTGAGGCTCCGCCGCTCGCTCACCGGCACCAAGGAAGGCTGCGCGGAAGGCGATTGCGGCGCTTGCACGGTGCTGGTCGGCCGCCTGACGCCGGACGGCCTCGTCTATGAGGGCGTCAATTCCTGCATCCGCTTTTTGGGCTCGCTCGACGGCACCCATGTCGTCACCGTCGAGCATCTCGCGCCGACTTCGGACAAGCTGCATCCCGTCCAGCAGGCGCTGGTCGACTTCCATGGCTCGCAATGCGGCTTCTGCACGCCGGGCTTCGTCATGTCGCTCTATGCTCTGTGGATGCAGGAGCCGAACCCGTCCGAGCAGCGCATCGAAAAGGCGCTGCAAGGCAACCTGTGCCGCTGCACCGGCTACGAGCCGATCGTGCGCGCCGCCCATGCGGTTTCTTCCTACGCGGATGCACGAAACGATCCGCTGGCCACCGAACGCGCCGAAATCACCAGGCGGCTGAAGGCCATGCGCGACAGCACCCGCGTCGAGATCGAAACGGATACGAAACGTTTTTACGTGCCGGCTTCAGTGGACGATCTGGCCGATATTCTCAACGCCGAGCCGAAAGCACGGATCGTCGCCGGCGCGACCGATGTCGGGCTTTGGGTGACGAAATTCATGCGCGAGATCGCGCCGGTCGTCTTCATCGGCCATCTGGACGAGCTTCGCCGAACGTCCGAGAAGGATCGCGTCCTCACCATCGGCGCGGGCGTCTCCTATACTGAGGCGTTCAAGCTGCTCGCCGGCCGCGTCCCGGCGCTTGCCGATCTCATCGACCGCATCGGCGGCGAGCAGGTGCGCAACATGGGCACGCTTGGCGGCAACATCGCCAACGGCTCGCCGATCGGCGACACGCCGCCGCCGCTGATCGCGCTAGGCGCGACGCTGACACTTCGCAAGGGCAAGGCGCGGCGCACTATTCCGCTGGAAAAATTCTTCATCGACTACGGCAAGCAAGACCGGCAGGCCGGCGAGTTCGTCGAGACGGTGCACGTTCCCCTGCCCGCTCCCGGCAGCCGCTTTGCGATCTACAAGATCACCAAGCGCCGCGACGAAGACATCACCGCCACGCTCGGCGCGTTCAACCTGACGCTCGATGCAGCCGGCAAGGTCGAGGCCATCCGCATCGCCTATGGCGGAATGGCGGCGACGCCGAAGCGCGCACACGCGGTCGAGGCCGCGCTTGCCGGCAAGCCATGGACGCGAGAAACCGTCGATGCGGCGCTGGCGGAATACGAAAAAGACTTCCACCCGCTCGCCGACATGCGCGCCTCAGCGGAATATCGTATGCTGGCATCGAAGAACCTGCTTATCCGCTTCTTCCTGGAGACGTCCGGCCATGCCGGACCGGTGCAGGTAGGCCGCTACGAGGCAGCATGATGAACAAGCACACCGCACCAGACCTCAAATCGATCGCCATCGCCGGCGGCGTCCACACCAAGCAGCGGCACGATTCCGCGCACAAGCACGTCACCGGCACGGCCGTCTATATCGACGACATGCCCGAACCGGCCGGCACGCTGCATGGCTGTCTCGGCCTTTCGACTTCCACCCACGCCACCATCCGCTCGATGGATCTTTCGGCCGTTCGCGCCGCGCCGGGCGTGATCGACGTGCTGACCGGCAACGACGTGCCGGGCGAAAACGACATCTCGCCGACCGGTCGTCATGACGAACCGGTGCTGGCCGAGGGCAAGGTCCAGTTTTATGGCCAGCCGATCTTCTGCGTCATCGCAAGAACCCGCGAGGCGGCGAGGCGCGCCTGCCGGTTGGCGAAGGTCGAATATGACGAACTTCCGTTCATCACCGACGTTTCCGAGGCTGATCCCAAGAAGCCGAAGCTGGTAACCGATCCGCTGACGCTGAAACGCGGCGATGCAGCCGCCGCGATCGCCGGGTCGCCTCGCAAGGTGAAGGGCCAGATGCGCGTCGGCGGCCAGGACCATTTCTATCTCGAAGGCCAGATCGCGCTCGCCATTCCCGGCGAGGACCGCGACGTCACGGTCTATTCCTCCACTCAGCACCCGAGCGAGGTGCAGCACATGGTGGCGCATGCGCTCGGCGTACCTAGCCATGCCGTGACCGTCGAGGTGCGCCGCATGGGCGGCGGCTTCGGCGGCAAGGAGACGCAAGGCAACCAGTTCGCAGCCCTCGCTGCGATCGCCGCCAAGCGCACCGGCAAGGCGGTCAAGATCAGGCCCGACCGCGACGACGACATGACCGCGACCGGCAAGCGCCACGATTTCCTGATCGACTACGAGGCCGGCTACGACGACGACGGCAACATTCTGGGCGTCGAGCTGCGCTATGCGGCGCGATGCGGGTTTTCAGCGGATCTTTCCGGAGCCGTAACGGATCGCGCGCTGTTCCACTGCGACAATTCCTATTTCTATCCGGCGGTGAAGGCCGTCTCCGCGCCGCTTTATACCAACACCGTCTCCAACACCGCCTTCCGCGGCTTCGGCGGCCCGCAAGGCATGGTCGGAGCGGAGCGCATCATCGACGAGATAGCGTTTGCGCTTGGCAAGGACCCGCTCGAAATCCGCCGGAAAAACTTCTACGGCACCGATACGCGCAACGTCACGCCCTACCACCAGAAGGTGGAGGACAACATCATCGGGCGCATCGTGGACGAGCTTGAAAAAAGCTCGGACTACCAGCGCCGCCGCCGGCAGATCGCCGCCTTCAATGCCAACAGCGATATCATCAAGCGCGGCATCGCGCTGACGCCGGTCAAGTTCGGCATCTCGTTCACCGCCACCCAGTTCAACCAGGCCGGCGCGCTGGTGCATGTCTATACGGACGGTTCGGTGCATCTGAACCATGGCGGCACCGAAATGGGCCAGGGCCTCTACACCAAGGTGGCGCAGATCGTCGCGGAGGAGTTCCAGATCGATCTCGACCAGGTGAAGATCACCGCTACCACAACAGGCAAGGTGCCCAACACTTCGGCGACCGCAGCCTCCTCGGGTTCCGACCTCAACGGCATGGCGGCGCAGAACGGGGCGCGCCAGATCAAGGATCGCCTGATTGATTTCGCTTCCGAAACGCATGGCGTTGCGAAGGATCAAATCGTTTTCCTGCCTAACCGGGTGCGCATCGGCAACGCGGAGATCCCATTCGCGGAACTGGTGAAGCAGGCCTATGAGGCGCGCGTGCAGCTTTCGGCCGCCGGCTTCTACAAGACGCCCAAAATCCATTGGGACCGCGAGAAAGGCATGGGCCATCCGTTCTATTATTTCGCCTATGGCGCCGCCTGCTCAGAGGTTTCGGTCGACACGCTGACCGGCGAATACATGGTCGAGCGCACCGACATACTGCACGAGACGGGACGTTCGCTGAACCCGGCCATCGACCTTGGCCAGATCGAGGGCGGCTTCATCCAGGGCATGGGCTGGCTGACCACGGAAGAACTCTGGTGGGACGACAAGGGCCGGCTGAGGACGCACGCGCCCTCGACCTACAAGATACCGCTGGCCTCCGACCGGCCGAAGATATTCAACGTCACGCTCGCCGACTGGCCGGAGGCCGGCGAGCCGACCGTCCACCGTTCCAAGGCCGTGGGCGAGCCGCCCTTCATGCTGGCGATGTCGGTGTTGCACGCGCTTTCCGATGCCGTCGCTTCGGTCGCTGATCACAAGGTCTGTCCGCGCCTCGACGCGCCGGCAACGCCGGAACGCATTTTGACGACAATCGGACAGCTAAAGAAAACACGCGTGGAGCACTGATCACTCCGCGGCATGCGGAGCCGGGTGAACATGGCCAGCACGAAAAAGGGTGTCGAGAACTTCCTGAACGATTCGCCTTCCACGGCACTGATAAAGGTCGCGGAGGCGAAAGGATCGACGCCGCGCGAGAAGGGCGCGTGGATGCTGGTTTCCCCGAAAGCCACGTTCGGCACGATCGGCGGCGGCCAACTCGAATTCATGGCGATCGCCAGGGCGCGGGAAGCGATCGTCTCACCCGCATCGCCGGCGCGCAAAAACGAAGCATCCAGCGTCTCCCTCGACATACCGCTCGGCCCGGAGATCGGCCAGTGCTGCGGCGGCCGGGTGGAACTCAGCATCCGCCACGTCGATGCCGGGTTGCGCGATGAACTGACCGCAATAGCCGGCGCGGAGGACGCCGCCTACCCCCACGTCTATCTTTTCGGCGGCGGCCATGTCGGCCATGCGCTCGCCGCCACCCTGTCGCTTCTGCCGCTGGAGGTGACCATTGTGGAGACCCGCGCCGACGCGCTTGAAGGGATGCCGAAGGCGGTGACGACCAGGCTGACGCCTATGCCGGAGGAAGCCGTCCGCTCGGCGCCCGCCGGTTCGGCCTTCGTCGTCCTCACCCACGACCACGCGCTCGACTTCCTGATCGTCGGCGAGGCGCTGAAGAGGCCGGACGCCGCCTATGTCGGCATGATCGGCTCGAAAACGAAGAAAGCGACCTGCAAAAGCTGGTACCTGAAGACGGCCGGCGGCACGGAAGAGGAATTCGCCCGCCTCGTCTCGCCGATCGGCGGCAGCGCGCTCCGCGACAAACGCCCGGCAGTCATCGCCGCGCTCGCCGCAGCCGAGATCATGACGGCGTTGGCGAAGCCGGAATAGCGAAGCTCAATAAATCCACTCGCCCTTGCCGAGAGCTTTCACCGCCTCGACGATGCGGGTGAAGCTGGTGCGTGCGCGGCCGACCGTATGCCGCGCCCTCAGATAGCCGTGCACCAGCCCTTTCTCGTTGAACCAGACGCAGCGCCCGCCATCTGCCGTCATGCGCTCGCGATAGGCTTGCCCGTCCGAAGACAGCGGATCGCATTCGGCCGAGACAATCACCGTCGGCGGCAGATTGGCGAAGTTGGCATCCTTCAGCGGCGCGAAGGCGATGTCGTCGGAAGCGTCGGCGCCACCGGCCCGCGCATCGTCATAGAAGGTCATGTCGCGCACGGTCAGCATCGGCGCCTCCGCATGCGTGACGTAAGAGCCCTTCGTGCAATCGCCGCCGAGCGTCGGATAGATCAGCACCTGCCCCGTCGGGCGGCGCTTGTGGCCGCGCGTTGCGTGGCTGACGCCCGCCGCCAGATTGCCGCCGGCCGAATCTCCGCACAGCACGATGTTGCGCCCGCTCGTGGCGATCGCCCATTCGAAGGCCGCAAGCGCATCGTCGAAGGCGGCCGGATGCGGATTCTCTGGCGCCAGCCGATAGTCCACCGACACCACCTCGTAGCCGGTGCGCATGCATAGCTCGGCGCAGACATCATCATGGCTTTCCAGCCCGCCGAGGACGAAGCCGCCGCCATGGAAATACAGGACCAGGGCCGCGTCATCCGTTTCCTCGGCACGATAGGTGCGGATCGGGATGTCGTAGTCCTCCTCCGCGATTGCGCCCGTGTCGACGGCAACGCCCTTTGGATAGCCGGCGAAAAATTCCCGGCACATGCGGTCATAGATCGCCCGGCGCTCTTCGATCGTGTAGTCGACCTTGTCCGGCGGATAGTAGCTGTCGGAGCATTCGATGAACGCCCAGACTTCCCTGTCGAGCAGCTTCGAATAATCGGGTGCCACTAGCGTCCCTTCCAGACCGGATCGCGCTTTTCCGCGAAGGCGCGGAAACCTTCCTGATTGTCCTCCGAAGCATAAAGCTCGTCCACCGTGCGGAACTTGCGCTTGGTAATCCGGTTCATGGCGTCCTGGAAAGTCAGCGCCTCGGCCTCGCGCGCGACCTCCTTGATCGCGGCGAAGACCAGCGGCGGCCCGCCGGCGAGCAGCCGCGCGATTTCCCATACGCGTTCTTCAAGCTTCTCCCTGGGCAGCACCTCGTTGACCAGCCCCCAGCGATGCGCCTCGGCCGCATCCATCCAGCGGCCGGTCAAAAGCAGGTCCATCGCTACATGATAGGGCATGCGCTTCGGCAGCTTGACGGTCGCGGCGTCGGCCAGCGTGCCGGCGCGGATCTCGGGAAGCGCGAAGCGCGAATGCTCGGCCGCGTAGATCAGGTCGCAGGAGAGCGCCAGTTCGAAGCCGCCGCCGACCGCCATGCCGTCGACGCAGGCGATCACTGGCTTGTTCATGTCGCGCAGTTCCTGCAAGCCGCCGAAACCGCCGACGCCGTAATCCCCGTCCACCGCATCGCCACCCGCCGCGGCTTTCAAATCCCAGCCGGCGGAGAAGAACTTTTCTCCCGCCGTCCGGACGATCGCCACGCGCAGTTCCGGATCGTCGCGGAAGGCGCGGAACGTCTCGCCCATAAACCGCGAGGTGGCGAGGTCGATGGCGTTCGCCTTCGGGCGGTCGAGCGTGATTTCGAGGATGGCGCCCTCGCGGCGGGTGGTGATGATTTCAGGCATATGCCGGTTCCTTTGCGTCCGAAATTGCCGCGAGGACAAGCAACGCGTCAGCAATCCACGCGCCCTCCCCTTGCCGGCAAACGATCAGCGGATTGACGTCGAGTTCCTCGATCTTATCGGTATGTTCGAGAGCGAAGGCGGCGACACCGAGGATCGCACCGACAGCGGCTGAAAAATCGGCCCTCGGCCGCCCGCGATAGCCGTCGAGCAGCGGAAAGAGCTTTAGGCCGCGCAGCGCCCGCTCGATCTCCTCGCGGCCTACCGGCAGGAGTAGCGTGGCGGAATCCTGCAACAATTCGACCAGAACGCCGCCGGAACCGACCGTCATGACAGGCCCGAACAGCGCATCGCGCGTGATGCCGACGATCAGTTCGGCGATCCCGCCCGTCACCATCTTCTCGACATAAAGGCCCGAGCCGAGCGGCAGGAGATCGCGCGCGGCCGCTTTCACCGCATCGGCGCTCGCCAGATTAAGGCGCACGGCTCCATGTTCTGACTTATGTGCCACGCCGAGCGCCTTCATCGCGACGGGAAAGCCGAGTTCGCTCGCGGCCCCGACCGCCTCGTCCAGAGTCGACACCTTTCGCCCCGACGGAACCGCCAGGCCATATTCCGCCAGCAAAGACTTGGCCTTGGCTTCGGAGAGTTCGCTCCTTTCCTCGCCCCCCATCAGGGGGAGAGGTGGCGCGCGCAGTGCATCGGAGAGAGAGTTTCTTCCTGCCGGGCCAACTCTACCCCCTCTCCGACCCGGCTTTGCCGGGCCACCTCTCCCCCCGATGGGGGGCGAGGAAGGATGCTGCCACCTCTTTCCAATAAATGCTGCCGCTTCCGCTGCGTCCATCGCCTCGGCGATGCCCATGAACGGCACGATATCTCGGCGGATCAGATCACCCGCATAGGCCTCCGGCAAATTCTCGCCCATGGATGCAACGATCGCTCCCTTGGCGCCGTTCGCCGCAAGCGCCGCTTCGAAAGCGCGCACGGTCGGCCACCAGTCGGCATCCGAGCAGCGGTCGGCGCGCGGGAAATCGAGCACCAGCATATTGAGGTCGAAGCCGCCCGAAACGAAGGCCGTGAAAGTTGCCGCCAGAGCCGGCTCGTTGTTCCAGATGAAGGTGTTGTAGTCGAGCGGATTGGCGACGGCGACCAGCGGCCCGAGCGTCTCTTTCACGCGCGACCGGTGTTCCGTCGTGAGCGCGGGGAAGCGAAGCCCGCGCCCCTCGGCGCTGTCGGCCATCACCGACGCCTCGCCGCCCGAACAACTCATGGAGGACAGCGTGTAGCCGGCTAACGGACCGGCGACGTGCAGCAGTTTCAAGGTCTCCAGAAAGGACGGGATCGTATCGACCCGCGCAATGCCGAGCCGTTTCAGGAAGGCATCGGAAGCGGCATCGGAGCCCGCGAGCGATGCGGTATGCGAGATGGTCGCCGCACGTGCCTGTTCTGAACGGCCGGCCTTCATGGCGACGATCGGCTTTTTCAGTTCGCGCGCCCGCGCCGCCAGAAGCTCGAAGCCGGAAACGGAATCAAAGCCCTCGATATGCAGGCCAAGCGCCGAGACCCTGGAATCCTCGATCAGCCCGAGTGCCATCTCCGACAGCCCCGTCTGCGCCTGGTTGCCGGCCGTCATCAGATAGGCGACCGGCAGGCCACGCTTCTGCATGGTCAGATTGCAGGCGATGTTGGAGGATTGCGTGATGATGGCCACCCCCCGTTCGCCGGGTGCCAGCCGCCTGCCGCCATGCTGGTCGGGCCACAAAAGCGCGCCATCGGCATAGTTGATGAGCCCGTAGCAGTTCGGCCCGATGATCGGCATTTCACCCGCCGCCTCGACCAGCGCCGCCTGCAAGGCCGGACCTTCGGCGTCGTCGTCTTTTGTTTCCCGGAAGCCAGCGGCAAAGCAGATGGCCCCGCCAGCATTCCGCTTCCGTAACGATGTCACGATTTCCACGGTGAGACGACGGTTAACGCCGACGAAGGCGGCATCCGGCGAATGGGGCAACTCTTCGACCGAACGATAGGCCTTTACGCCGGCAACAGCGCTCTTCGTCGGGTGTACCGGCCACAAATCGCCGGCATATCCCATCTTCACGCATTGCTCGACGACATTGGTCGCAAACGCTCCGCCGCCGATGACGGCGATAGATTTCGGGCGCAGCAGGCGGTCGAGACGCCCGCTCATCCCCCGACCGCCCGCAAAAGCGCCCTGGAGATGATGTGCCGCTGAATCTCGCTCGTTCCCTCCCAGATGCGCTCGACACGCGCGTCGCGCCAGATGCGTTCGAGCGGCAGGTCGTCCATCAGGCCCATGCCGCCATGGATCTGAATCGCCTCGTCGGCGACGAAGGCGAGCATCTCCGTCGCCTTGAGTTTCGCCATCGCCATGTCCTGATCGGTCACGGTGCCGGCATCGTATTTCCAGCCGGCCTCCAATACCATCAGTTCGGCCGCCTTCAGTTCCGTCGCCATGTCAGCGAGCTTGAAGGACACGCCCTGGAACTTGCCGATCTTCTGGCCGAATTGCTGGCGCTCGGCGGCGTAGCTGATCGCGTGGCCGAGTGCGCGCTCCGCCCGTCCGAGGCAGGTCGCGGCGACCTGAAGTCTCGTCGCGCCCAGCCACGAATTCGCGACCTCGAAGCCGCGATGCACTTCGCCCAGCACCTGGCTTGCCGGCAGCCGGCAATCGTCGAATTCGAGGATCGAGTTGGTATAGCCGCGATGCGAGACATTGCGATAGCCATCGCGAACGGCGAAGCCCGGCGTGCCCTTGTCGACGAAGAACGCGGTTATTTTTTTCCGCTTTCCACGCCCAGAAGCATTCGGCCCATCTTCTTCACCCGACGCCATAAAGACGATGGCGAAATCGGCGATGTCGGCGTGGCTGATGAAATGCTTGGTACCGTTCAGCACCCAGTCCGGCCCGTCGGGCACCGCCGTCGCCCTCATGCCACGCAAATCGGAGCCGGCGCCGGGTTCCGTCATGGCGAGGCAATCCCACTTCTCGCCGCGAATGCAGGGGTAGAGGTATCTTTCCTTCTGCTCGTCGGTGCCGGCAAGCAGGATGTTCGACGGCCGAGCCACGCAGGTCCAGTGCAGCGCGTAATTGGCGCGGCCAAGCTCCTTTTCATAAAGCAGCCAGGTCAGCGTATCGAGCCCCGCCCCGCCCACTTCGGCGGGCATATTGGCCGCATAAAGCCCGGCGGCAATCGCCTTCGCCTGCAATTCCCTGATGAGTTCGGGCCGCAGATGCTCCGTGCGCTCGACCTCCGCCTCATGCGGATAAAGCTCGTTCTCGACGAAGGCCCGCGTCGTGTCGACGATGAGCTGCTGTTCTTCGGTTAGGCCGAAATTCATGGGTGCACCCAAAATACCACGGCCCTAGCCCTTCTTTTTCTTCCTCGGCTTCTCAGCCTTCGCTTTCGCCGCGGCCTTCGAGAGAGGCGTCTTCGCGGCCATCTTGCCGAGCTTCTTCACATAGTCTCGATGCAATTCGCCGGCGCCCCAACCCTTGCCTTTATTGGTCTTCGACAGCGCCTCCATGATGGCGACCAGGTTCTCGTCGCGGATCTTTTCGAGCTCCCGGATCGACCATCGGCCGGACTGATCGTCGGATTGCGTCGCGATCAAATCGACCAGTTCGTCGTTGAATTCCGGCACGTCCATAAGCTTCGTCCACGGCCATGACAGACACGGCCCGAACTGGGCCATGAAGTGGCGCATGCCGGCCTCGCCGCCGGCAACCCGGTAGACCTGGAACATGCCCATCTGCGCCCAGCGGAGGCCGAAGCCGTAGCGCATGATATCGTCCAGTTCCTCGACGGAACAGATGCCATCCTTGATAAGCCAGAGCGACTCGCGCCACGCCGCTTCCAGCAGCCGATCGCCGACGAAGGCCTCGATCTCCTTGCGGATGACCACCGGCTTCATGCCGATCGAGGCGTAGAGTTCCTTCGCCTTTTCGATCGCCGCCTTCGAGGTGCCGTTGCCGCCGACGATCTCGACCAGCGGCAGCAGATAGACGGGATTATAAGGGTGCGCGACGACCAGCCGGTCGCCATGCTTCATCGCGGTCTGCATGTCGGATGGCAGGATGCCGGAGGTAGACGAACCGACGAGCGCATCAGGCGCGGCATGAAGGTCGATCTCGGCCAGCACCTTGTGCTTCAGGTCGAGCCTTTCCGGCACGCTTTCCTGGATGAAATCGGCACCCGCGACGGCATCCGCCATCGACTTCGCGTAGAAAATCCTGCCTTCGTTAGGCAGGCCGCCGATCGCCATCGCCTTATAGGCACGGCGGGCGTTCTTCATCACCTCGCCCACCTTGCGCGATGCTTCGGGATCGGGGTCGAAGATCGAGACATCGACCCCGTTCAGCACGAGCCGCGCCACCCAGCCCGCGCCGATGACGCCTCCGCCGATGCAGGCTGCCTTGGTGATGGTCATGTGATCCTCCTACGCTGCGAGCGGCGCGCGCTTGGTCAGCCCGAGCTTCCTGCGCACTTCTTCCGGCCCGATGACCCGCGCGCCGAGATTCTCGATGATCGTCACGGCGCGCTCGACAAGCTGCGCGTTGGTGGCCAGCACGCCCTTGCCGAGCCATAGATTGTCTTCCAGCCCGACCCGCACGTTGCCGCCGGCAAGCACAGCAGCCGCTACATAGGCCATCTGGTTACGGCCGAGCGAAAAGGCGGAAAAAGTCCATTCCTTCGGCACGTTGTTGACCATCGCCATGAAGGTGTTCAAATCGTCCGGCGCGCCCCACGGCACGCCCATGCAAAGCTGCACCAGCGCGCCCCCTTCTTCCGGATTTGCCTTCAGCACCTTCTCCTCGACAAGCTGCCTGGCGAACCAGAGATGCCCTGTGTCGAAGGCCTCGATCTCCGGCTTAACGCCGAGTTTTGTCATCATGGAGCCCATGGCACGCAGCATGCCCGGCGTGTTGGTCATCACATAGTCGGCCTCGGCGAAATTCATCGTGCCGCAATCGAGCGTGCAGATTTCCGGCAGGCACTGGCGCACATGCTCCACACGCTCGGAAGCGCCGGCCATGTCGGTGCCGACCTCTTTGAGCGGCAGCGGACTTTCGGTCGAGCCGAACACCATGTCGCCGCCCATGCCGGCCGTCAGGTTGAGCACGACATCGACGTCCGCCTCACGGATGCGCTCCGTCACCTCGCGATAGAGGGCAACATCGCGACGCGGCTTGCCGGTCTCGGGATCGCGTACATGGCAGTGGACGACCGCCGCGCCGGCCTTGGCGGCGGCAATGGCGCTATCGGCGATCTGTTTGGGTGAGCGTGGCACATGCGGGCTGCGGTCCTGCGTGCCGCCGGACCCGGTGACGGCACAAGTGATGAACACTTCACTGTTCATGGCGAGCGGCATCGGCTTCCTCCTGAAATGGTGTTCCGATCATCTCCTCCCTTGCGCCGGATTGCTTTGCGAATTACGAATCGGGATTGATGAAAAGCGAAGTCACCATCTTCCGCCCGGAACGCGACCCGCTGCATGTGACCTTTCTGGTGCTCTCGGGCGCCTCCATCATGTGCGTGGCCTCGGCGATCGACCCGCTGCGCGCCGCCAACCGTATCAGCGGTCGAAATGTTTTTGAATGGAGGATAGTTTCGGCAGATGGTAAGCCACCGCTTACGAGCAGCGGGATGCCGGTTGCGATCTCCGGCCCGCTCGACCCGGCGCTGAGGACCGATGTTCTCGTCGCCATCGCCGGCTTCGGCAATCGCGAGCAGGCGACACCTGCCCTTCTCTCCGGCATCAGGCGGGCGGCGAGGGCGGCCCGCGCCTATGGCGGCGTCGAGGCGGGCGCCTGGCTGATCGCCCGCGCCGGCCTGCTGGAAGGCCGGGCCGCAACCACCCACTGGGAAGACATCGAGGACTTCGCCGCCGCCTTCCCGCAAAGCGACATCCGCCCGGATCGCTATGTGATCGACGGGCCGGCTTTCACCACCGGCGGCGCCTCTCCGACATTCGACCTGATGCTGCATCTCGTCCGTAGCCGCCTCGGCATGGCCGTCGCGCTCGATGTGGCGAGCGTCTTCATCTACGAACAGGCGCATGCCTCGTCGGATGCCCAGCCGCTGGTCTCGCTTGGCCGGCTCGACGGCTACGATCCGCGTCTGGCGCAGGCGATCCGCCTGATGGAGGCCTATATCGACCATCCGCTTACCATTGCCGCCATCGCCAGAAGAGCCGGCGTGACGGCGCGTTCGCTGGAAACGATCTTCCGCAGATCGATCGGCGAGACGCCCGGCGCATACTATCTCAGGCTGCGCCTTGGCGCGGCACGCAGGCTTGTGCTCGACACGAGGATACCGATGGCCGACATCGCCGCCCGAACCGGCTTCTCCTCTGCAGCCGCGTTTAGCCGGGCGTTCAGCCGCGCCTTCGGCAAGGCGCCGGTCAGGATGCGGCGGGGATGAATGCGCGCGGGCTTTTCCGTTGACATGCCGTGGTATATATTATTGGCATATACCATTGATGGGAGTGGGTCATGAACGAGAAGCCCCGTTTTCCTGATACTCACCGGACCGCCAAACTATTCAAGAACGGTCGAAGTCAGGCAGTCCGGCTGCCGGCCGAGTTCCGCTTTGAAGGAGCGGAAGTGAGCATCAGGCGCGATCCGGCGACGGGAGATGTGATCCTGTCGGAGAAAAGAAGGCGAACGGGTTCCCTTGCTCGCTTCTATGAACTGCGTAACGCGATCCCCCCGGAAGAACTCGAAGGCTTCATGGAAGATCGGGACCAGGGTATTCAGGAACGTGACGATCCCTTCGCATGACGATATGGATGCTTGACACCAACATCGTGAGCAACGCCGTCCACAGGCGGTCGGCGACACTCGCCGAGCGGCTGTTGACGGTACCGACAAACCAGTTGTGCGTATCGTCGATTTCTTATGGAGAGACACGGTTTGGCCAGGCTCAACGGCCAACTGCCACGAGGCTCACGGAAGCGATCGCGGATTTCTTCACTGAAGTTGCTGTGTTGCCTTGGACACGGGAAACGGCGCTCGCCTACGGCGATCTCCGCGTAGCCATGAAGCGGCTTGGCAAAGCTCTCCAACCCCTCGACATGCTGATCGCCGCGCATGCGCTCGAAGCCGGCGCGACGCTGGTCACGAACGACCACGCGTTCCGGCATGTGCCGGTGTTGGAAACCGCAGATTGGACCACCGAATAAAGCGGCAGAGCCGGCCGGCATCCGCCGCCTATTCGGAACTCACACCCGCTCCAGCGCCACCGCGATGCCCTGGCCGACGCCGATGCACATGGTGGCAAGCGCGAGCTTACCCTGACGCTCCTTCAGTTCCAGCCCGGCCGTGCCGGCGATGCGCGCGCCCGACATGCCCAGCGGATGGCCAAGCGCGATGGCGCCGCCGTTCGGGTTGACGAATTCGGCGTCCTCGGGAATGCCGAGGTCGCGCAGTACGGCGATGCCCTGCGAGGCAAAGGCCTCGTTGAGTTCGATCACGTCGAAATCGGACGGCTTCAGGCCGAGCCGCGCGCACAGCTTCTTAGTCGCAGGCGCCGGTCCGAACCCCATGATGCGTGGTTCGACGCCCGCGGCAGCGCCGCCCAGGATACGGGCGATCGGCGTCAGGCCGTATTTCTCTATCGCCGCTTCCGAGGCGACGATCAGCGCCGCCGCGCCGTCGTTCACGCCCGACGCATTGCCGGCCGTCACCGTGCCGCCCTCGCGAAACGGCGTCGGCAGTTTGCCAAGCACTTCCATCGTTGTGCCGGCGCGCGGATGCTCGTCCTTGTCGACCACGATCGGGTCGCCCTTGCGCTGCCGGATCGTCACCGCGACGATCTCTTTCGCCAATCGCCCATTGGCTTGAGCGGCGACTGCCTTCTCCTGGCTGCGGACGGCGAACGCGTCCTGGTCCTTGCGGCTGATCTGGAACTGCTCGGCGACGTTCTCGCCCGTCTCAGGCATGGAATCGATGCCGTATTGCTTCTTCATCAGCGGGTTGACGAAGCGCCAGCCGATGGTGGTGTCGTAGATTTCCGCGTTGCGCGAAAAGGCCGTGCCTGCCTTCGGCATGACAAAAGGCGCGCGCGACATGGATTCCACGCCGCCGGCGACGATGATGTCGGCCTCGCCCGCCTTGATGGCGCGGGCGGCGGCGATCGTCGCATCCATGCCAGAGCCGCACAGCCGGTTGATGGTCGCAGCAGACATTTCCTTCGGCATGCCGGCCAGAAGCAGCGCCATGCGCGCGACGTTGCGGTTGTCCTCGCCGGCCTGGTTGGCGCAGCCATAGAGGAGATCGTCCACCGCCTCCCAGTCGACGCCTTTGTTGCGTTCCATCAGGGCGCGCAGCGGGATTGCTGCAAGATCGTCGGCGCGAACGGCGGCAAGCGACCCGGCGAACCGGCCGATAGGGGTGCGGATGTAGTCACAAATGAAAGCTTCGGCCATCTCAAACCTCCGGTACGATCAGATCCTGGACGCTGCCGTCGACCGTCAGCGGCGCCCCGGTCAAGCCCTGCAATTCCTCCAGGCTCATGCCCGGCAGCTTTTCGCGCAGCACGAACCGCGCATCGACGATATCGATCACCGCCAGGCTGGTATAGACCGTGGTCACGCAGCCGACGCCGGTCAGCGGCAGGCTGCATTTTTTCACGAGTTTCGGCCTGCCGTCCTTGGTGACGTGGTCGGTGATGACGGCGACGCGCCTTGCGCCATGGACGAGGTCCATCGCCCCGCCGACCGCCGGCACCGAGCCCGGGCCTGTGCTCCAATTGGCGAGATCGCCGTTTTCCGCGACCTCGTAGGCGCCGAGGATCGCGACATCGAGATGTCCGCCGCGCACCATCGCAAACGAATCCGCATGGTGGAAGAACGCCGCGCCCGGCTTGACGGTCACCGGCTTCTTCCCCGCATTGATCAGGTCCCAGTCTTCCTTGCCGGTGGGAGGCGCTTCGCCAAAGCCGAGAATCCCGTTCTCGGTATGATAGATGACCTCGCGCCCGTCGGGCTTGAACTTGGCCACCATCTCGGGGAAGCCGATGCCGAGATTCACATAGGCGCCGTCGGGGATGTCCTGCGCCGCGCGCCACGCAATCTGCGCATTGGTCAGCTTGGCGGTCATTGCTTCGCTCCCTCACGCAACAGGACCTCTTCCTGTCGGGCGTCCGCAACCTCGATGAGGCGGTCGACAAATATGCCGGGCGTGACGACATGCTCGGGATCGATGTCGCCCGGCTCCACGATCCGCCGCGCCTGCACGATCGTCGTGGCGGCCGCCATCGCCATCAGCGGCGCAAAATTCCGCGCGGCCTTGTTATAGGTAAGGTTTCCCTTACGGTCGGCAATCTCCGCCTTGATCAGCGCCACGTCCGCCTTCAGCCACCGTTCCTGCACATAATGCCTGCCGTCGAATTCGGCGACCGGCTTGCCCTCGGCAAGCTGCGTGCCGTAGCTCGTCGGCGTGTAGAAGGCGGGAATACCGGCGCCCGCCGAACGGATGCGTTCCGCCAGCGTTCCCTGCGGGACAAGTTCCAGTTCGATCTTGCCGGCGAGATAGCGTTCGGTGAACGCTTTGGGATCGGACGAACGCGGGAACGAGCACACCATCTTGGCGATCATGCCGGCATAGATCATCGCCGCAATGCCGACCGCGCCATTGCCGGCATTGTTGTTGATCACCGTCAGCGATCCGGGCGATCCGCTTGCCCTGTGGCGCTCGATCAGCGCGTCGATGAGTTCGATCGGAGCGCCGGCGCCCCCGAACCCGCCGATCATCACCGACGATCCGTCCTTTATATCGGCAACCGCCGCCTCGATGCTCGGGTAAACCTTGTTCATCGCTCAATCCACTGACGTAAGTTCGTATTGCGAACAAATGTTTTATATGCGATATTGTTTAGATGACGGTGAGGACCGAGTCAATCGAAAGCGCGGATCGCGCGCGCGACCATGTCGGTTCGCTCATGAAGGGCCTCGGCGTCATGGAAATCCTTGCCGCTCATCCATCCGGCCTCACCTTGACGGAAACGGCCGAGGAGGCCGGCCTGACACGGGCCGGCGCACGGCGTTTCCTGCTGACCCTGGTGGCAGCCGGCTATGCGACGCAGAACGGCCGCCGCTTCCAGCTCTCTTCCCGGCTGCTGGCGCTTGCCCGCATCTGGCTGCAGGGCACGCCGATATGGAGTTTCGCGGAACCCTTCATGCGCCAGCTTTCCGCGATCTTCAACGAATCCTGCTCGGCCGCGATCCTCGCCGGCGAGGATGTCGTCTATGTCGCCCGCGCCCCGAGCCGCGCCATCCTGTCCGTCACGCTGCATGTCGGAACGCGGCTGCCCGCCTATTGTACCTCGATGGGCAAGGTGCTGCTCTCCGGCCTCGACGGAAATCAGCTTGCGGCCTTCCTCGATAAAGCAGACATGAAGCCCAACACGCCGAAGACGATCACCGATCCGGCGCAACTGCGCGAGGCGATCGAAAAAATCCGCCGTGAGGGTTTTGCCGTCGCCGACGAGGAACTGGAACTCGGGCTTCGCTCCATCGCAGTGCCGATCCACGACGGCACCGGTCGGATCGTCGCAGCGCTCAATGTCTCCACCCAAACCGCGCGCTTTTCAGTCGCCGAGATGAAGCGCGAGATCCTGCCGAGATTGAAAGACGCAGCGGCGAGGATCGAGGATTATTTTCTCGTGCAGTAGAAGCTTGCGTCTTCCGCTCAAGAGGACGCGAAACCGCGTGCTTCCTCATCGATCGCTGGCCGCATTCCTTTATCCATCATGACGGAAAGATTGCGCCTCACCGCGCCGGTCCAGACACCATTGCCCGTCAACACGGCCGGAAACAGCCCCGGCAGAGCTAAAAGTGCTTCGGCGATTGCATCGGTATCCTTGCCGGCTCCTTCCAGCACCGCCGCAATTTCCTTCTCGCGCGGGTCGCGAAGGGCATAGGGCTCGCCGTCTTCCCTGCGGCCGAGCGCATAGCGCATCCACGCCGCCACCGCGAAGGCGAAGGCGTCAACCCTCTGTCCGCGCTCCAGTGCCACCATCGCCGGTTCGAGCAGGCGCTGCGGCAGCTTCTGCGTGCCGTCCATGGCGATCTGGTAGGTCTCGTGCGCGATGGCCGGATTGCGGAAGCGCTCCTGCAAATCCGCCGCGTACCGATCGAGGTCCACGCCGGGTACCGAATCGAGCGTGGCGGCGGCCGCCTTCATATGCCGCACCACCAGAGCGGCAAGTGCGGGATCGCCCATCACGTCGCGCACATAGCGATGGCCGGCGAGGAAGCCCGAATAGGCTAGCATGGAATGCGCGCCGTTCAGCATCCTGAGCTTCATCTTCTCATAAGGTACCACATCGGAAACGAAGAGCGCGCCGCCCGCCTCCCAGTCCGGCCTCCCGGCAACGAAATCGTCCTCGATGATCCATTGCGAGAAAAGCTCCGTCTCGACCGCGCCCGGGTCGGCACAGCCGGTCAGCGCACGAACGTCATCGAAGGTCTTGTGGGTAGCGGCCGGCGTGATGCGGTCGACCATGGTCGAGGGGAAGGAAACGTCCGCCTCGATGAAGGCGGCGATTTCGGGCGCGGCTTCCGCCGCGAAGTCCCTGACCAGCCGCGCAACCACCTTGCCGTTGGAAGGAAGGTTGTCGCAGCTAAGGACGGTGAAACCCGGGAGCCCCGCTTCATGGCGCCGCCGCAACGCCTCCACGATGAAGCCGACCGCACTCTTGGGGTGGCCCGGGTCCGCAAGGTCGGCGGCGATCGCCGGATGCGTCCGGTCGAGCCCGCCCGTCTTCGGGTCGAGCCCGTAGCCCTTTTCGGTGATGGTCAGGCTGACGATCCTCGTCTCCGGCGCCGCCAGCGCATCGAGCACCTTTTCCCGCTCATCCGACGCGACGAGCACGCCCCTTATGCTGCCGATCACGCGCGCCTCGACGCCAGCCGGTCCGAGCGTCAAAAGCGTGTAGAGCCCGTCTTGCGGATTGAGTTGGTCCGCCACGTCCGGCGAGCGCAGGCTCACCCCCGTGATCATCCAGCCGCCGCCGGATTTAGCCAGCGCGTCATCCGTATAGACGGCCTGGTGCGCGCGGTGGAACGCCCCGGTGCCGAGATGCACGATGCCCGAGGGCGCGGAGCGGCTATAAGACGGGCCGCGGACGGCGGGCGGCAAGGCGGAACGAGAGGAAAGGCGCGGCATCAGGATTGTCTCCGGTCGTTAAGCGAAAGATCAGGAGATGTTGCGCTCATACGTACCGGTTGACGACATTCTCCAGATATTCCTGCCGGCCGGATTTCGGCTGAGGCTCGATCTTCTCCTTCACCACGCGCTCGGCGATCTGTTCCAGTGTCCGCTTGCCCGACAGAACCGCCTGCGCTTCCGCCGACTTCCAGCCGGCGTAGCGCTCATCGAGCGGGCCGGAGAGCGCCTTGTCCTCGACCATCCGCGCCGCGGCCTTCAGGCCCCGCGCGCAGCAATCCATCGCGCCGATATGGGCGATCAGGAGGTCCTGCGGATCGAGCGACTGGCGCCGGAGCTTGGCGTCGAAATTGGTGCCGCCGGTGGTGAAGCCACCGGCCCGCAGCACCTGGTAATAGGCGAGCGCCATTTCCGGCACGTTGTTGGGGAACTGGTCGGTGTCCCAGCCGGATTGGTAATCGTTGCGGTTCATGTCGATGGAGCCGAAGATGCCGAGCGCGGCGGCCAGCGCCAGTTCGTGCTCGAACGTGTGCCCGGCGAGGATGGCGTGGCCCTGCTCGATATTGACCTTGACCTCGTTTTCCAGCCCGAAGCGCTTCAGGAAGCCATAGACGGTGGCGACATCGTAATCATATTGATGCTTGGTCGGCTCCTGCGGCTTCGGCTCGATCAGGATGGTGCCCTTGAAGCCGATGCGGTGCTTATAGTCGACGACCATCGACAGGAAGCGTCCGGCCTGCTCCGTCTCGCGGCCGATATCCGTGTTGAGCAGCGTCTCGTAGCCCTCGCGCCCGCCCCACAGCACATAATTCTCGCCGCCGAGTTCCTTCGTCACGTCGATGCATTTCTTCACCGTCGCCGCCGCATAGGCAAAGACATCCGGGTCCGGATTGGTGGCCGCCCCCGCCATGAAGCGGCGGTTGGAGAAGAGGTTCGCCGTGCCCCACAGAAGCTTGACGCCGGTCTGCTTCATCTTGCCGGCGAAGATTTCCGCAATCTGGTCGAGGCGTGAAGCGCTCTCGGAAAAATTCGCGCCTTCGGGGCGCACGTCGGCGTCGTGGAAGCAGAAATAGGGCGTGCCCAAGAGCGAGAACATCTCGAAGGCGACGTCGGCCTTCAGTCCGGCATGCTCCATCGTCTCGACTTCGCCGGGCTTGGCGAACCACGGCCTCTCGAAGGTCTGGCCGCCGAACGGATCGCCGCCCGGCCAGGTGAAGGAATGCCAATAGGCGACGGCAAAGCGCAGATGGTCCGCCATCCGCTTGCCCAGCACCACCTCGTCGGCATCGTAATGCCGGTAGGCGAGCGGGCTTTCGCTTTTCGGCCCTTCATATCTAATCGGTTTGATATCGCCGAAAAAGCCGCTGCTCATGCCTCTTCCCTCTCGATTATGGGGGCTCATCCAGCCGTCCCGGTTCGGAAGCGGCGATGCGGCGCGACACTATTGGGCCATGCGCGCGGTTTCAAGGAGGGAAACCGGCGCCCGCGCTTTCGCAAGAGGTTCGAGAGGAAGACAGGAAAGGACGCGCCGGGCATGTTGCCCGGCGCTCAGATAGGGCTGAACTTTACTCGCAGACACGCACGCGGCGAACAACGCGTTCGCCATGGTGCCACGAGCGGCGTACTTTCACCCAGCAATGGCGCTCATGGTGACGTCGCCAATGGCGGCGATCGCGATGATCGCGACGATCGTGGTGCCAGCCATTATTCGTCGTAATGACGACGCTTGCCGCCTGAGCCGGCACGCCTGCGGCAGCAACGCCGCCGATTGCGATCATCGCAGCGATCAATAAGCTCTTCATGATCATTCTCCTTGTTCAAGGTCGAAGAAACGCGAAAGCTGGTCCTATCGTTCCGGCGAGAAATGCTCGCCATATGCCGGATCGGCCTTGACGCGAGCCGACATGAGAAAACATCGAAAAGACGGTTGTTGAAAGCCATGCCCTGGAGAATGAAGGTTCGGTCCGCCGGAAACATGGCCGGCTTCCGCCAAGACTTGCAACGCAGCGATAAACATCTGATACGGTTAAGAGAACCCCGCGCGACGCGGCGGCAATCTTCCGTCCCAGTCAAGAAGGGCCATCAAAGTTGAAGCTTTTCATCACCGCCTGTGTCGTCGCAGCCTGTGTCCCGGCGACCGGCCCCGCGGCCGCGCAGGAGAAAGCCGCCGCGATCACGCCCAAGGTTCTCGTCGTCACGATGTTTGAAGTGCCGGGCGACGCGCCGGGCGAGGCGCAGCGCTGGATCGAGAACGAGAAACTCACGACGAGGATTGCGATTCCGGGCCTTTCGAAAGCCTTCCCCGACCTTCTGTGCAATGAGGAGGGCCTCTGCCTGGTGACCACCGCGATGGGCTACGCGAATGCCGCAAGCTCGATATCGGCGCTGGTCCTTTCCGACAGGCTGGACCTGTCGCACAGCTACATCCTCATTGCCGGCATTGCCGGCGTCGACCCAGCGGACGGCACGCTCGGCTCGGCCCACTGGGCGCGCTACGCCATCGATGGCGGCCTGCAATGGCAGATCGACGCGCGGCAGATCCCCAAGGCATGGAGCACCGGCCGCCTCGGCATCTTCAGCCCAACGCCGAAGGACAAGCCGAAGCCGGACTATGGCACTGAAATATTCCATTTGAACGAGCCGCTGACAAAGCGGGCCTACGAGCTTTCCAAAGACGTAAAGCTGGAGGACGGCGACAAGGCGAAGGAATACCGCGCCCACTACCAGAACCCGCCGGCGAACCAGCCGCCGGCGATATCGATCTGCGACACCGTCTCGACCGACACATGGTGGCATGGCTCGCTGACCAGCAAGGCGATGAACG
The DNA here is from genome assembly GCA_030456445.1 of Hyphomicrobiales bacterium. GTDB lineage: Bacteria > Pseudomonadota > Alphaproteobacteria > Rhizobiales > Rhizobiaceae > Mesorhizobium_L. The sequence goes on along the minus strand of JAKDNM010000010.1, from coordinate 32,720 downwards.
ATTGGGCAAAGCTGATGACCGACGGCGTCGCCAATTACTGCACCACCCAGCAGGAGGACAACGCCACGCTCACCGCCCTCAGCCGTGGGGCCGGCATGGGCCGCATCGACATGAGCCGGGTGGCGCTGCTGCGGACGGCATCGAACTTCGACCAGGAATATCCCGGCCAGACGCCGGATCAGTCGCTCCACGCAGAGTCGGGGGGTTTTATCCCCTCCGTCGAGAACGCCTATCTCGTCGGCTCGCGCCTCACTCACGCCATCGTCAGCGACTGGCCGAGCTGGAAGGACGGCGTACCGGCAAACTGAGGCGGAGTTGCGCCTTGCACACTTGTTATCCGGCTGCCGCTTTCTTCGCCGCCGGATAGAGCGCCCGGTAGCGCCGGTAAGCCGCATCGTAGGCATCCGTCAGCGTCCTGTCGGGATCGACCGAACGGGATGTTTTCGGCGCTGCGCAGATTTCGACCGGGTCGGCGGCCTCAGCAGCGATCAGGCCGAGCCGTGCTGCCCCGAACGCGGCGCCGAAATCGCCTTCGGCTGGAATATCGACCGGCAGGCCGAGCGCGGTGGCAATGGCCTTTAGCCAATAGGCCGAGCGCGAGCCGCCGCCGATCGCGGTGACGCGATCGAGCGTGGTGCCGGCTTTCTTGAGCGCTTCGAGACAGTCACGGAAGGCGAACGCCACGCCCTCGAGCACGGCTTGCGTCAGCACCGCCCGGCCGGATTCATGACCAAGCCCGACGAAAGCGCCGCGAACCGCCGCGTCGTTGTAGGGCGTGCGCTCACCCGAAAGGTAGGGCAGGAAGGTGACGCCGTCCGGAGCCTTCAAAACCTCGCCGAGTTCGCCGGTCAGTTCGGCCGCCGGGCGGCCGGTGATTTCGGAGAGCCAGTTGAGCGAATCCGTCGCTGACAGAATGACGCCCATCTGGTGCCATGTTCGCGGCAACGCATGACAGAATGCATGCACCGCACTTTCCGGGTTCGGCAGATAGGCGGCGTTGGCCGCAAACAGTACACCCGACGTGCCGATCGAGACGAAGGCATGCCCCTCACCGATCGTTCCCATGCCGCAGGCCGATGCCGCGTTGTCCCCTGCCCCGCCGGCGATCACCACCGGGCCGTCGATGCCCCACCGGGCCGCCAGTTCCCGCTTCAGCGTGCCAGCCCTTTCGGTGCCTTCCACAAGCGAAGGCATATGGCTTTCGTCCATCTCCGTCGCCGCGAGCAGTTCATCCGACCAGCACCGCGCGGAGACATCCAACCATGCGGTGCCGCTCGCATCCGACATTTCCGAAATGTGCTCGCCGGTCAGCCAAAGACGCAGATAGTCCTTCGGCAAAAGCACCTTCTTCACTCTCGCGAAGATTTCCGGCTCGTTGTTTTTCACCCATACGAGCTTCGGCGCGGTGAAGCCGGGAAAGACGATATTGCCGGTTACGGCGCGGAAGCGCGGATCGGCGTCGAGCGCTGCCGCCTCAACGAAACTCCTCGTATCGTTCCACAGGATGCAAGGCCTCAGCACCGCGTCGGAGGCGTCGAGCAGCGTCGCGCCATGCATCTGCCCGGAAAGGCCGATCCCCCTGACGGAAGCGAGCGCCTTTGGATGCCTGGCCTTGAGCGCTCCGACCGCCTCCTCGGCGGCACGCACCCAATGCGCGGGATCCTGTTCAGACCAGCCCGAATGCGGGCGCGATACGTCCAGCTCGCCATGGGTCGAACCGATGACAGCCTGCCGTTCGTCGATGAGAACTGCCTTGACACCCGAAGTGCCCAGATCGAGCCCGAGATACATGCGACACACTCCTCCGCGCGCTGCTGCTGGCCGGAGACGCCTGCCTAGAACGCTATCGTCATTCGATCAATGGCCGGCGCCGCATCAAAGATCGGGGAGGCTCGTATCCGGTCCTGATAAATTGGGACACCGCTCGCAGCCATCCGGAAAGGAGGCGAGGTCTTGATCAGGCATCCGGCTTGCCGATTTGAATTGGCGGAATGGAAGCGCAGGCGTATCCTTCGCTCCCGTTTTAGCGGCAAGGGGCGGGATCATGGCGGCAATCGAAGGAATAGCGGGCGGACAACAAAGCCTGATCCGGTGGCATTACCTATGGTACGTCGCGGCGGCGCTTCTGGTGATGATCGCCGCTATCGTCTACGGCAATGTCTGGTTCCTCAACTGGGTCCACGTCATGAGCGGCGTGCTATGGACCGGCATCGATTTGTTCATGGGCTTCGTCATCGGCCCGATCCTGCGCAGCGTCTCCGTTCCGGTGCGCAAGGAGATCATTACCCGGCTGACGCCGGTGACGCTTTTCCTGCTGCCGACGCTTTCCGTCATCACCGGCACGGCCGGCTGGTTCCTCGCCGTCGAACTCGGCTTCACCCAACTGCCCTGGCCCCAGTTCGGCTGGATCGCCGCCGCGCTGGTGCTGGTCACGCTGATGACGATCCAGGGCCTCGGCTATCTCCTGCCGACGAGCCTGCGCGTATGCTTCGAGTTGCAGAAACCTCAGCCCGACGGCCCGAAGATCGGCCGGATGATGAGCCGCTTCTACTATGTCGTGGCGAGCCAGGGCCTCATGCAGGTAGCCATCATCATCGTCATGGCGAAGCTGGTGACGGGCGTATGATCCGTGCGCTGGCACGGCCCACGCCCACTCAACCGACGAGCAAATCCTCGATGTGGATCGGAAAGCGACGGACGCGCACGCCGGTCGCATGCCACACCGCGTTGGCGATCGCGCCCACCGTGCCGGTGATGGCGATCTCGCCTACGCCCTTGACGCCGAGCGGATTGACGTGCGCATCTTCCTCCGGGATCAGGATCGCTTCGACCGAGGGCACGTCCGCGTTGACCGGCACGTGATAGCCGGCAAGATCGGCATTCATGATGCGGCCGGTCCTCTTGTCGGTGATCGCCTCTTCGTGCAGCGCAAACGAAATGCCCCAGATCATGCCGCCATAATACTGGCTGCGCACCAGCCGGGGATTGATGATGCGCCCGGCCGCGAAGGCACCGACGAGCCGCGATACCCGCACCTGGCCGAGATCCGGATCGACCTTCACCTCGGCAAAGACGGCGCCATGCGAGAACATCGCATAGGCCTCGGTGACCGCCGGGTCGCGGGCCGCCTTGGCCGTGCCGACTACTTCGCGGCGACCGGCACGCGTAAGGATCTCGGCATAGCTCTCGCCCCGCGTCTCGTCATCCAGACGATACAGCCGGCCGCCTCGCGCCACCACGCCGATATTGCCGGCGCCGAAGAGTGGCGATGCGGGATCGGCGGTGGCGAGTTCGGAGAGCTTGCCGATGGCGTCCTCGCCGGCATTGTGGAGCGCCAGCCCGGCGCTTGCGGTGTGGGCCGAGCCGCCCGCCACGCCGCCATCGGGCAGGCTGGAGAGGCCCGAATGGATCTCGACCTGTTCCGGATCGAGGCCGAGCGCTTCCGCGCCGATCTGGGCAAGCGCCGTCCATGCCCCCTGCCCCATATCGGCCCCGCCGGTTTCCACCAGCGCCGTCCCGTCGGCACGCAAGGTAGCGCGCGCCTCGGCCGGGAAATGCGGGCAATGGAAAAAAGCCGTCCCCATGCCCCAGCCGACGAGAAAGCCGTTCTCGTCGCGCATGCGGCGCGGTTCGAGCGGCCGGCCGGACCAGCCGAAGCGTTTCGCGCCTTCCGCGTAGCATTCGCGTAGCGCCTTGGACGAAAAGGGCCTGCCGGTGCCAGGTTCCGTCTCGGCGTAGTTGGCCAGCCGGAATTCGAGCGGATCCATGCCATTGGCTTCGGCCGCCTCGTCCATCGCGGCCTCGAGCGCCACCGATCCGGACGCCGCGCCCGGCGCACGCATCGGACCCGGCGTGCCCACATTGAGACGCAGCCCCTCATGCTCGACAAGGATGGCGGGAGACGCGTAGAGCGTCAGCGACACGCTCGCCGACGGCTCGATAAATTCGTCGAAGGTCGAAGTCTCGGCAAGCGCGTGATGGTGAAGCGCGGTGAGGCGTCCCTCGCCATCCGTGCCGATGCGCAGCTTCTGCCAGGTCCCTCCACGATGCCCGACCGGGCCGAACATCTGGGTCCTTGCGAGTGCCAGCTTGACCGGGCGCCTGAGCATACGCGCGGCGATGATCGCGAGGAGTTGCGGCCCGTTGAGGATCGCCTTCGAGCCGAAGCCGCCGCCAAGGAAAGGCGAGCGGATCAGGACATTCTCGACCGGGATGCCGAAATAGGCTGCGTAGGAGGCGGCGCTGAGCGCCATTGCCTGGTTCGGCATATCGAGGGTTACGTGGTCGCCATCCCATTCGGCCACGACCGCGTGGGTCTCCATGGCGTTGTGGTATTGCGCCGGCGTAACGTAATCGACTTCGGTCACACGGGCAGCCTGTGCAAGGCCGGCCTCGATATCGCCGTATGCCGTTCGCGGCGGCGCGCCGACACCGACGGCCTCGGCTTGGAAGCGTTCGCCGCTTTCCAGTCCCGTTCGGGCTTCTTCGACGTCGTATTGCGGGTCGAGGAGGGTCGCGCCCTCCGTCGCCGCTTCCAGCGTCTCGGCAATCACCATCGCGACCGGCTGGTTGACATAGCGCACCGTATCGTCCTGCAGCACCTCCACACGGAACCCGAAGGGCGGCATCTTCTGGTCGGGATCGTGGGCAAGCGGCGGCCGGTTTTCCGGCGTCAGCACCTCGACCACGCCGCGATGCGCCTTTGCCGCGGCGACATTGAGCGAGACGACCCGCCCGCGCGCGATGCGGCTGCCGGCCATCACTGCATAAAGCATGCCTTCGGGATGGTTGTCGGCCGCATAGGTGGCGCGGCCGGTGACCTTGAGCACGCCGTCGCGGCGCGTCAGCGGCTGGCCGGCATTGGAGCCGTGCCGGACATAACGGGGGGAGGATACGGTCTCAGGCGACATGGTTCGCTCCGATTTTCGTGGAGAAGGGCGAGGCCGGCAGCGCGGGCATGGCTGCCGGCGTCCCCTCAGATGCAAGGGTGAGCGCGCGCGCGACGATGCGGCGCGCAAGTTCTATCTTGAAGGCGTTGTCGCCGGATGGCTGCGCCTCGGCGAGCGCCAGTCCGGCGGCCTTGGCGAAAGCTTGCGCCGTGGGCGCAGCGCCTTCCAGAGCAGCCTCCGCCTCGGGTGCCCGCCATGGTTTAGCGGCGACGCCGCCAAGCGCGACGCGCGCCCTGAGGATCGTGCCGCCTTCGACTTCGAGCATCGCTGCCGCCGAGACGACGGCAAAGGCATAGGAGGTGCGCTCACGCAGCTTGAGGTAGCGGGCGTTGCGCGAGAAAGCCGCCGCATCCGCGGGAAGCCTGAGCGCGACGATCAGTTCGCCGGGCGCCAGCGCCGTTTCCTGTTCCGGCGTGGCGCCGGGCAGCGCGTGCAGCCTGTCGATGGCGATCTCGCGGGCGCCGTGCGGGCCCTCCACCTCGACCACCGCATCGAGCGCCACCAGCGGCACGCAGAAATCGGAAGGATGGGTGGCGATGCAATGTTCGCTCCAGCCGAGAACGGCATGCAGCCGGTTTTCGCCTTCCAGCGCGTCGCAGCCCGATCCCGGCACACGCCGGTTGCAGGCGCTCGCAAGGTCGTGGAAATAGGCGCAGCGCGTATGCTGCATCAGATTGCCGCCGACCGTCGCCGCGTTGCGAAGCTGCGCCGAGGCGCCGGAAAGGAGCGCCTCCGCCACGGCCGGAAAACTACGCGAAAAACGCTCGTCATAGGCAAGATCGGAATTGCGGACCATCGCGCCGATGCGGACGCCGCCATCCGGCAGCCATTCGATACGGTCGAGGCCGGGCAGCCGCGTGACGTCGATGACGCGACCCGGCCTTGCCACGCCGACCTTCATCAAATCGAGAAGATTGGTGCCAGCCCCGAGAAAGGCCGATCCCGGTTCGGAGCCGGCAGCTACGGCCTCCGCCACGCTGGCCGGCCGGACATAATCGAAACGGTTCATGCCGCGTCCCTCCGGTTCTGTTCGGCGCCGCTTTTGTCGGCAATCGCCTTCTGCGCTTCCAGCACCGCCTCGGTGATGCCCTTATAGGCGGCGCAACGGCAGATATTGCCGCTCATCAGTTCGCGGACGCGCTCGGGATCATCGCCGGCATGGCCTTCCAAGATGAGGCCGACGGCGCTCATGATCTGGCCCGGCGTGCAATAGCCGCATTGGAAGCCGTCATGCGCGATGAAGGCGGCCTGCACCGGATGCAGCGTCTCGCCTTCGGCAAGGCCTTCGATGGTGGTGATCTCGGCGCGATCGAGGCTGGCGGCGAGCGCGAGGCACGAATTGATGCGCCGCCCGTCGACGAGCACGGTGCATGCGCCGCACTGGCCGCGGTCGCATCCCTTCTTGGTGCCTGTCAGGAAAAGCCTCTCCCGCAACAGATCGAGCAGCGTCACGCGTGGATCGTCGAGCGCAACGTCGAGCGGTTGGCCATTGATGGCGAGGCTGATGGAGAGTGACATAGTGTACTCCATTCAGTGTTAGTGGTGTATGGATCGAAGCCGCCGGCTGGCGGCACGGGAGGCAGGCGCGAGGAAGAATCCGAAGCGAGCCTTCGCCGGCCCTGACCGGGGATGCGTGCCTGTTTGCGTTTCCCCGATGTGCCTATTTATACGGAGGGTTCCTCCGTTTATCAAGAGGGAACGTGTCCATTGGGAAGAAAATGGGAAACGCGACCGTAAAGACAAGACGCAAGCCGCGTGCGGATTCCCTCCGCAACCGGGAGCTCCTGCTCGATGCGGCGACCCGGATTTTCAGCGTCGGCGGCCCGCAGGCGAGCCTGGAGGCGGTCGCCCGGCAGGCCGGCGTCGGCATCGGCACGCTCTATCGCCATTTCCCGACGCGCGAGGCCTTATTCGATGCCGTCTACCGCCACGAGGTAGATCATCTGGTCGAACTGGCCGAAAAGCTTGCCGGCGAGGCCGACACCGTCGAGGCGCTGCGCAAATGGCTGCACGCCAATGTCCGGTTGGTGGCGACAAAGAAGGGCATGATCGGAGCGCTGCAACTGGTCGCCCACGGTTCCCCGGACCTGAAGGCCTATTCCCTCGAGCGGCTGACCGGCGCGGTCCGTCTCCTGCTCGACCGCACGATCGCCGCCGGCAAAACGCGCTCCGACATACCGCCGGAAGACCTGCTGCGCACCTTGATCGGCATCTTCTATTCGCAAAGCACGGACGACTGGCAACCCACCGCACTCCGCCTCGTCGACATCTTCGTCGATGGCCTGCGCAAGCGATGAAGTGGCACAACCCTTTCGCGACGCCCTTCAGCGGAGATCGCCGTCAGATATTCTTGGCCGCCATCTCCTTGGCAATGTAGTCGGCTTGGCGGATCGCTAGAGAAACGATGGTCAGCGTCGGATTCTCCGCGCCGCCGGAGGTGAACTGGCTGCCGTCCGACACGAACAGGTTCTTGATGTCATGCGACTGGCCGTGCTTGTTGACCACGCCATCCCCCGGCTTCTCGCTCATGCGATTGGTGCCAAGATTGTGGGTGGAGGGATAAGGCGGCGTCGGGAAAGTCCGGACCGCGCCCACCGCTTCATAAAGCGCCGTACCCTGCTTGTAGGCATGGTTGCGCATCGCGGTGTCGTTGGGATGGTCATCGAAGAACACATCCGCGATCGGCAGGCCGTACTCGTCCTTTTCTTCCTCGTGCAGCGTGATGCGGTTCTCCTCGCGCGCCATGTCCTCGCCGACGATCCACAGACCGGCCATATTGACGTAATCGTCAAGCGCCGAGGTGAAGGACCGCCCCCATGCGCCAGGCTTGAGGAATGCCGCCATGAACGGGATGCCGAGCGATATAGTCTCGAACTCATAGCCGCCGACAAAACCGCGCGAGGAATCGTTGCGCGCCTCGTCGCGGATGATCCCGGCCATGGTCGTCCCGCGATACATATGCACCGGCTTGTCGAAAGCGGCATAGACCGAACCGGTCGTGTGGCGCATGTAGTTGCGGCCTACCTGCCCGGAGGAATTGGCGAGCCCGTCCGGAAACTTGCTCGATTCCGAATTCAGGAGCAAACGCGGGCTCTCGATGGAATTGCCGGCCACGGCGACGATGCGCGCCTTCTGCTCGTGCAGTTTGCCATCCTTGTCGGCATAGACCACACCGGTAACCTTGCCGCCGGCATCATGGTTGATCTTCAAAACCATGCTCTGCGGCCGCACCTCCAGATGGCCGGTCGCCTCGCCCTTCGGGATTTCGGCATAGAGCGTTGACCATTTCGCGCCCCATTTGCAGCCCTGGAAGCAGAAGCCGGTCTGCTGGCAGGCCATGCGGCCGTCGCGCGGTTCGGAATTGATCGCCATGCGGCCGGTCGAACATTCCTTGTAGCCGAGCTTGTCGGCGCCGGCCTTCATCACCTTGAAGTTGTTGTTGCCTGGCAGCCCGGGAATGCCGTTTGTGCGGGTCACCCCCATCTTGTCTTCGGCCTTGGCGTAATAAGGCTCCAGTTCGGCCAGCGTGATTGGCCAATCCAAGAGGTTTGCTCCATCGAGCTTGCCATAGGTCGAAAGCGTCTTGAATTCGTGCTCCTGAAGCCGCAGCGACGCGCCTGCCCAGTGAATGCTGGTGCCACCGACGGCCTTGACTATCCAGGCCGGCAGGTTCGGGAAGTCCTTCGCCACCTGCCATTCGCCGGAAGCGATGCGCTTGTCCTTCCACGCAAGTTGATCAAAGCTTTCCCACTCATCGTTGATGAATTCTCCATATTCGTAGCGACGACCGGCCTCCAGCATGACGACATTGATGCCCTTCTGGGCAAGTTCATTGCCAAGCGTGCCGCCGCCTGCGCCGGAGCCGATAATGACGACGACGCTGCCGTCCTTGAGATCAAACGTCTTTGCCATGGTTTCCTCCCATGAGAATGGTGTGCTGAGCGTGCCGCGGATGGCCTATAGCCATTCGATGTCGTCGAAGCCGCGATCGATATAGCCGCCCTTGGAGTAGGACTCCCCCTCGTAGCCAAAGACCGGCCAGACCGCCTTCTGGTTGTAGAGCCCGACAACAAGGCCGCCGCGCACCGCCTGGAAGAACGGTGTCGCCTCGATCTGCTCCAGCACGGCAACCCGCTGATCTTCCCAGCTCTGATTTATGTAGCCGCCCCCGCCCGCCTTGGCGTCCAGATCGGCAACGCCCTTCTCGACGAGTTCCTTGTAGGCTTGGTCCTTGCCCGCCTTTTCGTCATGCGCCTTGACGGCGATGGCATAGTATTTGTCGGCGAGTTGATCGTGCGGATAGATATCGCGCGCCATCTGGATCAGCGTCGCCACGGTTTCTGGTTTTAGCGCCGAGGTCTCCAGACCCCAGGCATGTTCGGGACTGATCACCGCGCTGCCCGATATCACCAGCAAGGCGCCGATACCGCCGCCCTTCAGCAATTCACGCCGCGACAAACCCGGCTTGCCGTCGTTGACCGTGACCATGTTTTCCTCCCTGCTTGCTATATGCGCCGCGGGGGCGCTGTTGCTGGCGTCGTGCCTGTCGGCACGCGCTCACTCCTCCTATTTGAACCGGCCGCGACGCTGCAGAACCTCGATCTTGTAACCGTCGGGGTCTTCGACGAAGAAGAACCGCGCGAGCAACGTGCCGTCGCGATTGAATTCGACGATCTTCTTCGGGTTGAAACCGAGCGCCCCGAACCGGTCGTGCTCGCCATCGAGGTCAGACACCGACAAGGCGAGATGCCCGTAGCCATCGCCCAGCACGTAAGGTTCGTCCCTGCCCTTGTTGATGGTGAATTCGAGTTCGAACTCACTCTCTTGATTGCTAAGGTAGACCAGGGTGAATGTCTCGAAATCGAATCGATCAGCAATCTCGAAGCCGAAAGCCTTGCGGTAGAACTCGACGGACCGGGCCTCATCCAGGACCCTGATCATGCTGTGGATCGCCTTCGCCAATACGGTTTTCCTCCCGACACCCCGAACCATCGCATGCGCAGGCGCCGGGCGGGTAGCAATTGGCTACTACAGCGGGATTTCCCGTCTAAAGTAGGAGGCGGTCACGCCGCTCCGCTCCCTCGAAGCCGTTTGACGCCGATCGCCCAAAAGCACATAGTTCCTCACGGTCAAATCTGGGAGGTTGCCATGTGCGAGATCTATGCCGGCCAGGACCCTGAACGTTATCACCCAGTGAACCGTTCGGTGCGTATCGGCGGGCATTCCACAAGCATCCAACTCGAGGGAGCCTTCTGGGTGCTGATCGACGAAATCGCCTCCCGTCAGGGAATGTCCACCCCGCGTTTTCTCTCGACGCTTTATGACGAGGCGCTGGAACTGAACGGAACAATCACCAACTTCAGCTCCCTGCTCAGGACGAGTTGCCTGATTTATCTGATGTCCGGGGAACGGCCGGTCGTCGCGGCTCCCCGGCTTCACGCTATGTCGGTGGTGAACGGCTGACTTCGCCAAAACGCCTCGACATCAAGTATTGAAGGCGAGCGCAGGTCCCGGCCGATCGTTATTTTTCGGAACGAGTAGTTATGGGCTTAATGGCATTTCATCCCAACGGAAGCTTCGGGTGAGAAGCTGGTCGAGTCGCCGCGCGCCGCGCCGCCAGTCGACGAGGCCCCGAACGGATAATGGCCAAAGCCGAAGCGGCCTCCGTTACGGTGTAAGCAAGGCGCCGTCCGCATAGAGACGCAGTCTTTCGGCCGGAAAGGAAAGCCGCGCCGGCCCAGAGGGGATTCGCACCTCTCTTCGGACCTTCACCTTGATCGTTTGGCTTGCGACCGTCAGGTCGACGATGAGAAAGCTGCCTTGGTCCTGCACGAAATTCACCGAGGCCGGGATGCCCTGCTCTCCGTCATTGGAAAAGGCCAGATGTTCCGGCCTTATGCCGATCCGCAGATCCGCCGCGTCCGGAACTTCATTAGCCGCCGTGGCCGGAAGCAGCGCCACGCCAGCGAACCCGATCCGGCCGCCGATACGCTCGGCCGCCATGAAATTCATCCCGGGCGAGCCGATGAACGTGCCAACGTAGGTGTCGCGCGGGTTCTCGAAGAGCTCCTGCGCGCCGCCGCGCTGGACGACGCGCCCGGCACGCATGACCAGGACCTCGTCGGCGAAGGTCATCGCCTCGTTCTGGTCATGCGTCACGTAGACCACGGTATGGCGCGTGCGAGCGTTAGCCTGCTTGATGCGGCGCCTCAGGTCGGATTTCATCTGCGGATCGATCACCGTCAGCGGCTCGTCCATGAGAAGCGCGGCAACATCCTCGCGCACCAGGCCGCGCCCCAATGAGACGAGCTGTTTCTCGTCGGCTGTCAAGTTGCGCGCCGACTGGCCGAGCCGCTTCGACATCCCGAGCAATTCTGCGATCTCCTCGACGCGCGGCCTCAGGCGCGTGGTGTTCCAGCCCCGGCAGCGCAGCGGGAAGGCAAGGTTCTCGAACACCGTCTTGGAGCGGTAGACCACCGGGAACTGGAACACCTGTGCGATGTTCCTGCGCACGGTCGGCACATCCGTCATGTCGGTTCCGCCGACGAGCACCCGGCCGTCGGACGGGCGCACGAGCCCGGAAATGATGTTGAGCATCGTCGTCTTGCCGCAGCCCGAAGGCCCGAGCAGAGCGTAGGTCAGCCCCTCCTCGAAAACAAGGTCCGCCTTTTCGAGTGCGTATGTGCCGCCGCCGTAGCTGTGGCCGACCTGTTCCAGGTGGATACGCGCCATCAGCTTCCTCCTATGGCCGCGGGCGCGCTGATCAGCCTGCCCTCGCCATCGTCCTCAAAGACGAAGAGGCGATCCGCCGGAATTGCCACACCGATCCGGGTGCCGGGCGGCATGACGAAAACGCCTTCGAGTTGCAGCACCACGCTTCCCTTTTCGCCAGCAACATGAAGGGTCGTCTCCGAGCCCGAGACTTCGGAGAAGGTCACCGCGCCGACAAGCGGCGCCTCGTCCGCCGGCGCCAGTTCGCCCGCGCGCACGCCGAAGCGGTAGGCGCGTCGCGGCAGGGTGGCTAGACGCGGCGGCGCCGGCAGCCGCAAGCCTTCGCCGAGCAGCAGCCCGTCGCCGTCGATCCTTCCGGCAAGGATGTTCATCGGAGGATCGTTGATGATTTCGGCAACGGCGACCGAGACCGGCGCCTCGAAAACATCGGCCGGCTTCCCGATCTGGGCGATCCGTCCTTCATGCATGACGACGATCTGGTCTGCGATCATCATCGCCTCGGCGGGATCGGTGGTGTTGAAGATGACGACACTGTGTTCCTGGGTCGAGAAAAGGCTGCGGAACTCGTCGCGCAACTGTTCGCGCAATTTGTAGTCCAGGTTCACCAGCGGCTCGTCGAGCAGCAGGATATTAGCCTCGCGCACCAGCGCGCGGGCAAGCGCCACCCGCTGCTGCTGGCCGCCGGAAATCGCGCTCGGCCGGCGCTTGCCGAAATCGGCAAGGCCGACCGTCGAAAGCACCTCGCGGACGCGCCGCTCGACCTCGGTCCTGGCAAGCCGCTTCTTGCGCAGGGGAAAGGCGACGTTCTCGAACACCGACAGATGTGGGTAGTTGATGAACTGCTGATAGACCATGGCGACGTCGCGCTTCCATGCGGGCAGGCGGCCGAACGGTCGACCGTCGAGGTCGAGCATTCCGCCGTCTATCGCCTGGAGGCCGGCGATCACCCTGAGAAGCGTTGTCTTGCCCGCAAGCGTGCGGCCGATCACGGCCGTAAGTTGTCCGCGTGGGAATGTCGCCGACACACCACCCAGATGCGGGACGCCGTTGCGAACGAGGCTCAGTTCCTGAACGACGAGGCTCATCGCGCGCGCCTCACCGGATTGCGCCGGCAAGCGTGCCGCGCGAGAGGAGTCGCTCGACGAAAAAAGCGATGAGGACCAGGGGCGCGACGGAAATCAGGGCCGATGCGGAAAGGCTCCACCAGGGCGTCACGGAAGAGTTGAGCGCGACGATCGCCACGGGAAGGAGCTGCGTGTCGGTAAAGGTCAGGGTGAAGGCGAAGAAGAAGTCGTTCCAGCCGAAGATCAGGCAGAACATCAAGGCCACGAGTATGCCCGGCAGCGAATTGGGTAATACGACCTTGAAAAACGCCTCGAAGGGCGTGCAGCCGTCGAGCATCGCCATCTCATCCACCGCGCGCGGAACACCGTCGAAGAAGTCGACCATGATCCACACCGCGATCGGCAGGAGCAGCGCGATGTAGACGATGATGAGACCGGTCTTGGTGTCGAGCAGGCCGAGGAACTGGAGCATGAGGAAAAAGGGGATCGCCAGCACTATCGGCGGCATGATGCGCTGGGAAATGAAGAAGAAGACGATATCCGAATTCTTCACGAAGCCGGCGCGGTATTGGAACCGCGAGAGGCCGTAGGCTGCAAGCGTGCCTAGCACGATTGAGATGATGCTTGCGCCGACCGTTACGATGATGCTGTCGATATAGGGCTGCACGATATCGATCCCGCCAGCGCCGCCGAACAGGCTTTCCCATCCATGCAGCGAAGGTTTGTACTGGATCCAGGGCAGATATGTCGGCCCGCCGGTCACGCCGTTGGCCGTCTTGAAGCTGGTGGTCAGCGCCCACATGAAGGGCGCCAGGACAAAGGCGCTCCAGATTAGCACCGCCGCGTATTTAAGGGCCGAATAAAACCGCGGCATCATGTACCCCTCCCGACGAATGTCCTGACGAGGAGCTTGGCTATCACGGTCAGGAGCACGATCATCACGACGAGATAGGTCACCGACAGGGCTGCCGCGTAGCCGATCTCGAAATCCTTCAGGCCTCTTATGTAAATGTAGTAGCCGGCCGTCTCCGTCGCCGTGCCGGGGCCGCCCGAGGTGAGCACGTAGACTGAATCCATGATCTTGGATGCCTCGATCAGCCTGATAATGATGGCCCCGATCGAGACCGGCGCCATCAGGGGAAAGGTGACGTTGAAGAAGGTTCGTACCGGTCCCGCGCCGTCGATCGCCGCGGCCAAGAACGGCTCGCGCGGCAGGCTGATCAGCCCAGCGAGCAGGAGCAGGAACATGAACGGGGTCCATTGCCAGACCTCGACCATCATGACGCTGGCCATCGCAAAACTGCCGTCGGTCAGCCACGGATAGGGTCCAAGCCCGAACAGGCCGAGGAAGTCGTTCGCCGGGCCGAGCGATTCATGCAGGATCGTGCGCCATATCACCGACATGATGACCGGCGTCGTCATCATCGGCACAAGGAAGAGAACGCGGAAGAAGCGTCGATAGCGAATCTCGCGCCAGACCAGGAGGGCCATTGCGAAACCGAGTATGTACTGGATCAGCACCGTACCGACCGCCATCCCGGCGAGCCGCTCGAAAGACTGCCAGAACCGGACGTCGGAAACCAGGGCACGGTAATTGGCGAGGCCGTCGAAATCGAGCCCGGGCGATACCGCGCTCCAGCCCGACAGCGAGACCCTGACCGTGAAGAAGAGCGGAAACAGAATGACGGCGAGCAGGCCGAGAAGACCCGGCAGCAGAAAGGAAAGCTTGTAGAAGCGGAATTCAGGCTGGTCCATCGGGAACCCTGGTTGGAGGGAATGCCTGCTGGCAGCTTGCGGCGCTGCGCGTTCCGGGGCAGCCGGTCAGGCCGCCCCGAAGTTACGGGCCGGTGGCGCTATCAGCGACCCTGGTCCTCGAGCGCCACGACCTTGGCGTAAGCGTCGCGCACCTTGTCCTTGCCGATCTTGTTCACGACGTCGGTCCACTGCTTGGCGACGTTGTCGAGCGCCTGCTGCGGCGTCTTCTGGCCCGCCATGGCCTGCGAAACCCCGTTGGCAAGTATGGACATGAACTGGTTCACGCCCGGTACCCGCAGATCGAAGACGCGGTTAGTCGACTTATCCATGCCGGACAACGTCTTGACGTAGGTTTCGGCGACGTTCGGTGTCCAGCCGAGCTTGTCCTCCCAGAACTTCGCCTCGAAGTCGGCGTTCCGGTACGGATTGATACCGAAGCGGCCGATCTGAAGGTCGAGCGCGTGGTTGGGCTTGTTGGCGAAGAAACACAGATAGTCGAAGGCCATCTCCTTGTTCTTGGACGCCTTGGCAACAGCCGAGGTCCAGCCCCAGGTGATGTAGGGCGGCGCGTTCGGCGTATCGAACTTGTCCCATTTCTTGGTGTCGCGGTTCCAGACCTCGTAGGCACCCGGAAGCGGCGCAGCTTCGACCTTGTTGCGAATGGGGCTGCTCTTCTCCTGTGCCTGGATGAAGGGATCGTCCCAAGTGTATTCCATCAGCGACTGGCCGCCGCCGAACGAAAAGATTGCGTCGCCAAGGCCAAAATTTTCGCCGCCCGGCGGGAAGGCCTTCTTTGCGTCAATGAACATCTCGAGCCCCTTGACCCAACCGGGATTGTTCACCTGCGGCGTCATGGTTTTCAGATCGAAGAAGAAGCCGCCCTTGACGTTCGGGTTCTTCGCATAGGCGGCAACGCGGTCGATAAAGGCGGAGAACATCAGGTCGTCGCGCTTGGTTATCTCGGCCGAGCCGTAATGCTTCTTGCCGTCGCCGGCCCAGTCCCAACCGGAGAAGAACTTGGCGATCTGGTTGTACTCGTCCCAGGTTTTCGGGATCGCGAGGTCCTCGCCGGTCTCGTCCTTGTATTTCTTCTGCATCTCCGGATTGTTGAAGACGTCGGCGCGGACCTTGAGATAGTTGCGGTCGCCGTCGACCGGATACTGCACCATCTGGTCGCCCCAGGTGGCAACGTCCTTATAGTTCTGCGTGACGTCCTTCATGCCCGGTGTCTGGAGATATTCCTCCGGCACAGGCGCCAGGAAATTGTGGAAATCACCGATCCACAGCGAGCCGTAGAACATGACGTCATAGGCCGCCTGGCCGGTCTGGAACGGGATCATGATACGCTGATAGAGATCGCCGAAGGGCACGTTGACGACCTCGACCTTCGCGCCGGTCAGGTCCTCGAACTGCTTGGCATGGAGAATGGTCGGTTCGCCGATGACGGGAACGGCGTTGCTGATCACTTTCAGCGTCTTGCCGCTGTAGTCTTTCTTGTCGATATTGGCATAGGAGCAGGCGCTGCTGCCGTCCTCTGCCGACCCGTAATTGGCGTAGTCGCCGTATTTTGTGTAGTCAACCTGGTCCGCTCTGCCGGCACTTGCCAGAGCGAGCGTCAGTACGCAGGCCGACGACGTCAGGAATAGCATTCGCTTCATAGGGTTTTCCTCCTCCCGGTATCTGCCCCTTCAGGGGATGAGCACGGCACGGCCGTGGATCTTTCCGTTATGCAAGTCCTTGAGAGCCTTGTTGGCGTCGGCCAGCCGGTATTCCGCGGTGGTCAGTTCCACGAGGCCGCGATCGGCCAGGGCCATCAGCTCGACGAGCTCGGCCCAGGTGCCGACGAGATTGCCGATTATGTTCTTTTCGGTGATGACCATGTCGACGGTCGGCACCTTGATGTCCTCGCCGTAGCCGACGACGTAATAGCTGCCCATCGGGCGGGTCATGGCCAGCCCTTTCGTGGTCGTCCCCTTCTCGCCGACGAAGTCGATAACCGCCTCCGCGCCCTCGCCTTCGGTCAGCGACATGACGGCCTCGACCTCGTTCCCGTCGGCTTTGACCAGGTGGTCGGCACCGATCTTGCCGGCAAGCGCGAGCGAATCGTCGGACGTGTCGACCACGATGATGTCGGCCGCGCACATGGCCTTGAGGCACTGAACCCCTATATGGCCGAGACCGCCGGCGCCGATGACGACGCAGCGCTCGCCCGGCAGCAGGTGGCGCGTCGCCTTCTTGGCTGCGCGATACGCGGTGAGCCCGGCATCGGCATAAGGCGCCACGTCCTTCGGCGCCAGCGTGCGGGGCAGGGCGACGACGTTGCGCTCCGACGTGCAGAGATATTCGGCATAGCCACCATTGCAGTCGAGACCCGGAAACGAGCCCGGCGCATGCATGTCGAAGCCGCGCCTGCAGGCCAGGCACGTACCGCCGGAGATCTTCGGATGCACGATGACGGGATCGCCGACCTTGATACCCTCCACCTCCTTGCCGACCGCCTCCACCCAGCCGGCATTCTCATGGCCCATGATCATCGGCAGCAATTCATCGCCAGTCGGATCCATATGCGGCCGCCAGATGCCTTCGATGATGTGCAGGTCCGTCCTGCAAACCCCCGCCCCGCCGATCCGGACGATGACGTCGCTCGACCTGCTGATCTTTGGGTCGGGAACCTCCTCAAGTTCCACCCAGGCATCGGCCGCAAGACCGTCATCATATTTCTTCAGCACTTGCGCTTTCATGCGTTTCCTCTCCTCGACATGCGGACGCACCGTCTGAAAACTCATGAGCAAAGCTCGTGCCAACTAAGGAAGTCGAACGAAAGCAAATACTTGGCGGATTCGTGATGAACCCGCCCCGTTCAGGCGCTGAACGAAGCATCGGCCAGACTGTTCAGTTTCTGGTCATTGCAATTCTTCTGGCAGAGTCGATACTGGCGCTGGAGGAATGATGCCTGGGGAGGAACCATGCAACATCGATCTGGGTTGGAACGGGCGCGTTCCGCTCTGGAGAGAGGCAGCCGCTTTCCGGCCGGAGGCCTCGCAGGGATGGTGGCGCAGAGCTGGGAGCGATGCCGCGGCTTCGGGCTCGACCCGCTCGGCCGGCCGGACGATGCGGTGCTTTCCGTGGAGGACCTGAAATGCAGGCGCGAGGTGAGTTCCTCGCTCCGCCGTCTGGCCATGGCGGAGATGCAGTTGCTCTATTCGCAGATCGCCGGCTCCAATTTCATGATCGCGCTGGCCGATGGCGAGGGCGTCGTTCTCGACACGATCAGCGACCAGCATTTCGCCGAGAGCGCGTCCGGCCGCTCGATCGTCCCAGGCAGCGCCTGGAACGAGGAATGGCGCGGCACCAATGCGCTCGGCATCGCGGTGCGCGAACGCCAGCCCTCGGCCATCTACGGGCGCGAGCACTATTTCTCATGCCATGGTCATTTGAGCTGCATGGCCGCGCCTATCTTCGATTCTTCGGGCCGCGTGCTCGGTCTGCTCGATGCATCATGCTCGCACGAGGCCCGCCAGCAGCACACGCATGCGCTGGTTCGCATGGCGGCTGCCCAGATCGAGAACGGACTGATCTACCAGGAGCGCGCCGGCACCTTCATCTTCGCATTTCACCCGCGCGTCGAATATCTCGACACGCTTTCGGCCGGCCTTGTGGCGGTCTCGCGCGAGGGCGAGGTCTGCTCGCTCAACCGGCCGGGCACGGTTCTGCTCGCCGGCCTTCCTGCGCAGGTCGGCAGCCGGTTCGACGATCTTTTCGAGGCGGGTTTCGGCGGCGCCATGGACGGAATGATGCAGGGCGGCGTGATCCGCATCCGCGACAGGGCCGGCAGCGGCGTCTTCATGGTCTGCCGCCAGATCGGCGCGCGGCCTGCCCTTGCCGCACCGCCAACGCACCGCCTGCCTGCCCTCGTCGGCGAGACCGCACGCCCTGATTTCGTCTGTGACGACCCGGTGATCCGGCACCAGCTCGGCGAGCTCCCCGAGGCCTTGGCGCTCAGGATGCCGGTGCATATTTCGGGAGAGACCGGCACCGGCAAGGAACTGATGGCCCGCCATGTCCACAAAGCTTCGCTCCGGAAGGGCGAGTTCGTCGCCGTCAATTGCGGCGCCCTCGCCGATTCGCTCTTCATCGCCGAGCTTTTCGGCTACGTGCCCGGCGCCTTCACCGATGCGCGAGGCGGCGGGTCGCCGGGCCTTGCGCGCAGTGCGGACGAGGGAACGCTTTTCCTTGACGAGGTGGCCGACATCCCGCCCGCCGGCCAGACGGCGCTCCTGCGTTTCCTCGACACGATGGAGGTGCGCCCGGTCGGAGGCCACAAGAGCGAAAAGATCGACGTGCAGATCGTCTCGGCAACCAATGCGGACCTGCAGGAGATGGTCGCACACAGGACTTTCCGCGCCGACCTGCTCTACAGGCTGAACGCCTACACCGTCACGCTGCCGCGGCTGGCGGCGCGCTCCGACCTTGCCGTGATCGCCCACGCCCTGATGGAGAAGATGGCGCCGGGCACCGTCATCACCGACACGGCAATCGCCCGCCTCGCAACGATGCCCTGGCCGGGCAATATCCGCGAATTGCGCTCGGTCCTGCAGCGCGCCCTCGTGCGCCGGCAGAACGGCTTCATCGACGAGGATTCACTAGGCCCCGAGCGCGCCATCGAGGACGATTGCTGCCCGAACTGCCGCGACCACCCGTTGAGCCGCCGCAAATGCAGCGAGATCCGCGCGATATTCCGCAACACCGGGGAGAACGTCTCCGAGACAGCACGGCTTCTCAGCATTTCACGCACGACCGTCTACAAGCACGTGGGGCGCGAGCTTGGTCGCGCCGACCATCTCGGTAGGTCTAAAGACCTTTGATCGAGCATTCAGACAACGGCGCGCGCGAGGCGCCCGCCAAGGCACCGGGTTCGATCTTGGACCCGAGCACCTATACGGCGGGCCGTCCCCGACTTTGTTTCCATGCGTTGTATCGACCATCGCCAACGCACAGAAATGGCGGCGCTTCGGAGAGGCCGCCATTTCATTGTGCAAGAAGGATCAGTCTTGACCGACGAGCGGGCAGCCGCTCTTTTCCGGGGATACGAACGCCGTCTTGGCAGGAATGGTTGCCATCACATTCATGAGGTCCCAGTCGCCTTTCGATTCCGAAGGTGCCTTGACCTTGACGAGATACATGTCGTGGCGCATCAGCCCATCCTTTCCGATATGGCCGTCCTGCACGAACATGTCGCTTATCGTCATCTTGCCGAGCTGCTTGCGCACGGCGTCGGCGTTATCCGTGCCAGCGGTCTTGATCGCCTGAAGATAGTTCCCCACCGCCGAGTATACGCCAGCTTGGATCATGGTCGGCATGGCGTGATGCTTCTCGAAGAAGCGCTTTGACCACTCCCTGGCCTCGTCCGTCCTGTCCCAATAGAAGGCGGTCGTGAACTGCAGTCCTTGGGCGACTGGCAGGCCCAACGCCTTGACGTCAGTGATCATCACCAGCATCCCGGCGATCTGCTGTCCGCCCGCCACGATGCCGAACTCGCTGGCCTGCTTGATCGAGTTGACGGTATCATTGCCGGCGTTCGCCAGTGCGATCACGTTCGCGCCAGACGACTGCGCCTGGAGCAGGTAGGAAGAGAAGTCGTTGGTCGAGATAGGGACATCGACGCTGCCGGCGACCGTGCCGCCAAGCTTCTCGACGACCTCGGCCGTGTTCTTCTGCAACGAGTGGCCGAACGCGTAGTCGGCGGTGATGAAGAACCAGGACTTGCCGCCGTTCTTGACGATCGCCGTGGCCGTCCCGACAGGCAGAGAATAAGTGTCGTAGACGTAGTGGATGCCGTACTTGGTGCATTTGTCGCCAGTCAGCTCCGAGGTGCCCGCGCCAGTATTTAGTGTGATGGTGTTTTTTCCGGAGGCGACCCCCTGCACCGCCAGGCCGACCGCCGAATTGTCGAGGCCCGTGATCATGTCGACGTGACCCTCGTCGATCCACTCCCTGGCCGTTGCCGAGGCGATATCGGGCTTGTTTTGATGATCCGCAGAGATCAGCTTGACGGGCTTGCCCAGCACCTCGCCGCCAAAATCGTCGATCGCCATCTGCGCGGCTATCACGGCGCCCGGTCCTTCCAGGTCCTTGTAGACGCCGGACATGTCGCTGAGCACGCCGATCGTCACCACGTCGCCGGACACTTCCTGGGCCGTTGCCGCGCTCGCGAACGCGGTCACGCTTATTGCGCATAGCGCCGTTCCGACCAGCAGGCCTTTTACCGATTTCGTATTCAACACACTTCCTCCCTTGGTAATCCGATGCGGCGGGCGTGTGCCAGCCAACATCGACCAGAGCAACTATAACGCTCAGACAGGGAGCCGCAACACGCGCGCCGTGCTTTGTCGTAAGCAGATGAATTGTCCGGTTTTCTGTCTCCTGGAAGACGCGGATCGCTAAAACCAGGACGATCGGCCACAAGAAGAAGCAGCAGGCTAGCGTTCCTGGGCTCCGATCACCCGCCGCCTGGCTGTCGCGGGGATTGGATCAGAAGCGTCATGCGGTCGGCTGCAAACCGGGTCAGGGAGTATTGGATCGGGGCGCCGTCCGGATCGACGTTCAGCGCGCGCATGAAGAGTACGATGGCGCCGGGCGACAATCGCAGTTCCCCCGTATCCGCCTCGTCGGCATGACGGGCCTCGACCGTTGTGGAGGCGCGGCTGTAGTCGGCAATGCCAGAGCGCGTCAGGGCTTCGGTGATCGATCCGGTCCGGACGAAATGATCCGCGATGTCGGGAAAGCGCGACGAGCTGAACCAGAGGGTGGCACGGGAGACGGGAGTGCCGTCGGCGCTCCCGAGGACCTCCAGACGGACGGTCTCCTCGTCCGGGCGCAGCCCTAGTGCCTCGGCGACTTCCGGTGAGGCCGCCTCGCGGCGATGGCTCAGGAGTTCGCTCCTGAGGTCGTGGCTCTGGCCTTCCAATCCGGCGGAAAACCGCGTCTTTTCTCCGATCGGATAGACCAGCCGCCTTTGCCTGCGCACATAGGTGCCCCTGCCCTGCGCGGCTTGGAGCACGCCTTCATGTGCCAATGCCGAGATCGCCGCGCGGACAGTATGTCGATTGACCCCGAAGCGCTCGGCGAGCTCGGTCTCAGGCGGTAGCCGCCCGTTCTGGTCCGCGAGATCGGCCGCGACGCCCAAGCGTATGCGGTCGGCGATCTGTCGCCACAGCGACACGCCCGCTCCCCGCTGCAAACCGGCTGATCCAGCCATTCATCACCTACTTTGCGACCTGTCATGTGCCCGTCATCGAAGGCCGATAGAAAGGGAGATAACTTATCTACTTGTCTATATCAATAGATGAATTTAGAGCGATCATGACCGCAGCCGAGACGATTGTCGCGAGAAAAGACCGCATGGCGGTCCTGGCGCGCAGCACCAATGCCGGATTGCAGGAGCTTTGGTCGCGGCTCGGTGTTGGTCCGGCTTACCGCCTTTTGCGGGGACCGGAGTTCGGTCTTGTCATGCTGCGTGGCCGTATCGGCGGCACGGGCGACGCCTTCAACATCGGCGAGGCGACCGTCACACGCGCCAGCGTGAAGCTGGAGGACGGCAGCGTCGGTCATGCCATGATGCTGGGACGCGAGCCTGCCAAGGCCGAGTTGTCCGCCGTCATCGACGCGGTGTGCCGTGACAGCGGCATGGCCGCTCGCATCGACCGGGACCTGGTCGAGCCGATCCGGCTGGAACTGAGGGCGGCTGACGACACGCGCCGCGGCCAGACCGCGGCCACGCGTGTCGATTTCTTCACCATGGTCCGGGGAGAAAATTGATGCTTTCCGAGGCCAATACGCTGGAGGGCGGCTTTTCCGATCCGGTGCTCGACGCCCAATCGGTGTTCCGAGCCTTGATGGATGCAATGGCGCGGCCGGGCAGCATCGCGCGCATAGAGGCAAGCATGATGCCGCCGGCGCCTCTGGAGCCCGCGGCGGGCGCCGTCGCCGGCGCGCTGATCGATGCCGACACGCCATACTGGCTGGACAGCGCTCTCGACGGCGAAAAGCTGCGATCATGGCTGGCCTTCCACACCGGCGCACGCCCGGCAGCTTCGCTATCAAAAGCCGTCTTCGCCTTGGTTGCCGTCCCCGCATCCATGCCTCCGTTCGAGCGCTTCGCCCAGGGTACTCAGGAATATCCAGACCGTTCCGCCACCCTGGTGCTGCAGATCGAAGATTTTGACGGCGGCGCTCCCCTGACCTTCCGGGGACCGGGCATCAAGGAGCGGGTGAGGATCGCGCCGCGCGGGCTGCCCGCCGATTTCGCCGAGCAGTGGCATGCCAATCGCAAACGCTTTCCATGTGGCGTGGACCTCGTTCTCACGGCCGGGGATGCGTTTGCCTGCCTGCCGCGCTCGGCGCGGCTGATCCCGGCGGAGGACTGATCGATGTATGTCGCGGTCAAGGGCGGTGAAGCCGCTATCGACAACGCCCATCGCCTGCTGGCCGATCGACGTCGTGGCGATCGCTCGGTGCCGGCGCTGACGCTCGACCAGATCATGGAACAATTTGCCCTCGGCGTCGATCGGGTGATGAGCGAGGGCTCGCTTTACGACCGCAGGCTGGCCGCGCTCGCCGTCAAGCAGGCGCGCGGCGACCTGATAGAGGCGATCTTCCTCGTCCGGGCCTATCGCACGACGTTGCCGCGCTTCGGTTATGCCGAGCCGGTCGAGACCGGGCGGATGCTGGTCGAGCGCCGTATATCGGCCTGCTACAAGGACCTGCCCGGCGGGCAGTTGCTGGGGCCGACATTCGACTACACCCATCGCCTGCTCGACGAGGAGCTGGACGGCGACCCGGAAGTCGAGGGCGGCAGGACGCGGGAAGGCGCGGCCGAGCCGGTCGCAAGCGTCGCCGACATCCTCGACGGTGAGGGGCTTATCGAGACCGACGGCGATCTCTTGCCAGCCGAACCGGGCGACATCACCCAGACGCCGATGGAATTTCCACTGTCGCGCGCCATGCGGCTGCAGAGCCTCTCGCGCGGCGATGAGGGCTTCCTTCTGGCGCTCGGCTATTCGACCCAGCGCGGATATGCCCGCTCCCACCCTTTCGCCGGCGAGATCCGCATTGGCGAGGTCGAGGTGGAAGTGTTCGTCCCGGAACTCGGTTTCGCCGTACCCCTCGGCCGTGTCCAGGTCACCGAATGCCAGATGGTGAACCAGTTCAAGGGCAGCGCCAAGGCGCCGCCGCAGTTCACGCGCGGCTACGGGCTGGTCTTCGGGCAATCGGAACGCAAGGCGATGGCGATGGCGTTGTGCGATCGGGCGCTACGGGCGGAGGAACTCGGTGAAGACGTCGTCGCGCCGCCGCAGGACCAGGAATTCGTCATCTCCCATTGCGACAACGTGCAGGCAACCGGCTTCGTCGAGCATCTGAAGCTGCCCCATTATGTCGACTTCCAGGCGGAGCTTGGCCTCGTCCGACAGATGCGCGCCGAATACGCGGCGCGTCAGGCGGATAGCCGGTCCGGTGATGTCGTGGCGGACGAAGTGCAGGAGGCCGCCGAATGAACGCCCCAACCTACAATTTCGCCTATCTGGACGAGCAGACCAAACGCATGATCCGGCGCGCCATCCTGAAGGCGATCGCCGTTCCTGGCTATCAGGTGCCCTTCGCCAGCCGCGAGATGCCGATGCCTTACGGCTGGGGTACGGGCGGCGTGCAGGTGACCGCCTCGATCCTCGGCCCGCTCGACGTCCTCAAGGTCATAGACCAGGGCGCCGACGATACCACCAACGCCGTCTCGATCCGGAAATTCTTCCAGCGCGTCGCGGGCGTGGCAACGACGACGCACACCGCCGACGCCACCATCATCCAGACCCGCCACCGCATCCCCGAAACCCCGCTCTCCGAAGGGCAAGTGCTCGTCTATCAGGTGCCGATACCCGAACCGCTTCGTTTCCTCGAGCCGCGCGAAACCGAGACCCGCAAGATGCATGCGCTCGAGGAATACGGGCTGATGCATGTGAAGCTCTATGAGGATATCGCCCGCAACGGCCACATCGCCACGACCTACGCCTATCCGGTGAAAATCGAAGGCCGCTACGTCATGGATCCTTCTCCCACGCCGAAATTCGACAATCCGAAGATGCACATGTCGGCGGCGCTGCAACTCTTCGGGGCCGGCCGGGAGAAGCGCATCTACGCGCTGCCGCCCTATACCGAAGTCGTCAGCCTCGATTTCGAGGACCACCCCTTCGAGGTGCAGCGCTTCAAGCAATCCTGCGCGCTGTGCGGCGCCGGCGGGGTCTATCTCGACGAGGTCGTCCTCGACGACGCGGGCCGACGCATGTTCGTCTGCTCCGATACCGACCATTGCGAGACACGCCGCGTCGAAGGCTTTCGTGGCGAACTGTCCGGTGAGGCCGCGCAATGACCGTCAGTCTTCCCGCAAAGAGTGTCATCGATATGGAAGGCGAAGCGCTGCCGCTTCTGTCCGTGCGCTCGCTAACCAAACTATACGGCGACCGCATCGGCTGCGAAGATGTCAGCTTCGACGTATGGCCGGGCGAAGTCATGGCGGTCGTCGGTGAATCCGGATCCGGCAAGACGACGCTTCTCAACTGTGTCTCGACCAGGCTGGGAGCGACTTCGGGCATCGTGTCCTACCGCATGCGCGACGGCGGGATGCGCGATCTCCTCAGGGTGGGTGAAGCCGAGCGGCGCTTCCTGCAGCGCACGGATTGGGGGTTCGTCCATCAAAACCCGGCGGACGGCCTGCGCATGACCGTTTCGGCCGGCGCCAATGTCGGCGAGAGGCTCATGGCCGTCGGCGACAGGCATTACGGCAAGATCCGCGCGACCGCCACCGACTGGCTCGGGCGGGTCGAGATCAGCGCCGACCGCATCGACGACCAGCCGCGCACCTTCTCCGGAGGCATGCGCCAGCGCCTGCAGATCGCGCGCAATCTCGTCACCGCGCCACGTCTCGTCTTCATGGACGAGCCGACCGGCGGTCTCGACGTATCGGTCCAGGCGCGGCTGCTCGATCTCCTGCGCGGCCTCGTGAACGATCTCGGCCTCGCCGTCATCATCGTCACGCACGACCTCGCCGTGGCGCGCCTTCTGTCGCACCGGATGATGGTGATGAAAGAGGGACGCGTCGTCGAGCAAGGGCTGACGGATCGCCTGCTCGACGATCCGCAAGCGCCCTACACGCAACTTCTCGTCTCTTCGATCCTGCAGGTCTGAGGTCTGGTGATGTCCGCCGCACTCGTCGTTTCCAATCTCGCAAAATCCTTCACCATGCACCTGCGCGGGGGCGTCGAACTGCCGGTCATT
Source organism: Hyphomicrobiales bacterium (assembly GCA_030456445.1). Lineage (GTDB taxonomy): Bacteria > Pseudomonadota > Alphaproteobacteria > Rhizobiales > Rhizobiaceae > Mesorhizobium_L. Next base: position 6,895 of record JAKDNM010000010.1, on the reverse strand, counting down.
GTTCGCGGGAACTTCTCGCTGCACTCCGGGACGTGCTCGGTGCTGGGGGGACCGTCCGGCGTTGGCAAGAGCTCCATCCTCAAAATGCTCTATGGGAATTATGCCGCCAGCGCCGGCAAGATCCTGGTGCTCCATCGCGGCTGCGAGGTCGATCTGGTTACCGCCGAGCCCCGCGCGATCCTTGAAATACGCCGCGAGACGATCGGTTATGTCAGCCAGTTCCTGCGCGTGGTGCCGCGCGTCGCAACGCTCGATATCGTCGCCGAACCGCTTGTCGAACGCGGCGCGAGCCGGCGGAAAGCCACAGAGCGCGCGGGCGAACTGCTTTCACGGCTGAACCTTCCCGAGCGCTTATGGACGCTGCCGCCCGCCACTTTCTCCGGTGGCGAGCAGCAGCGCGTCAACATCGCCCGCGGCTTCATCACCGAACATCCGATCCTCCTGCTCGACGAGCCGACGGCGTCGCTGGATGCCGTGAACCGGGCAGTGGTGGTCGACATGGTCGCGGAGAAGAAACATCGGGGTACGGCCCTGCTCGGCATCTTCCACGATATCGAAATCCGCAACGTAGTGGCCGACGTCATCATCGACGTAACCAGCCTCGCACCGTCCGCAAAGGCAGCATGAAATGGCTCGCTTGTCCGAAATCCCCGTCGTTCACCCGACGGCGTCGATCGAGAACTGCCGGCTCGGCCGATACACCGAGGTGGCGGAAGGCGGGCGCCTGGTCGACACCGAACTCGGTGACTATTCCTATGTGATGGAGAACTGCCAGAGCTGGTGCGTCACCATCGGCAAGTTCGCCAACATAGCGGCATCTGTTCGCATCAACGCGACGCATCATCCGATGTCGCGCCCCACATTGCATCATATCACCTATCGGGCATCCGACTATTTCGACGATGCCGAGCATGAAACGGAGTTCTTCGCGGAACGGCGCGCGCGGCGCGTGATCGTCGGTCACGACACCTGGATCGGCCATGGCGCGACCTTGCTGCCCGGTGTCACCATCGGCGACGGCGCCGTGGTTGGCGCAGGCGCCGTCGTCACCAGGGATGTCGCGCCCTACACGATCGTCGGCGGCGTGCCGGCAAGGTTCATCCGCGAGCGTTTCCCGGCCGGGATCGCGGAGCGCATGCGCAGCCTTGCCTGGTGGGACTGGCCGCATAACCGCCTGCGTTTCGCCCTCGACGATTTCCGTAAGCTCGGCGTCGAAGAATTTCTCGAGAAATACGAAGACGCCGAGCGTCCGATCTCCTCTGTGGAATGTCACGGAACTGACATCGCTCCGACAACTGGGCTTCATCCGACAAACCTAGGCTCATGACGGGCCTTGGATCGGCGCCTATCGCGCGAGCGTCCAGAACCAGTGAAATCCAGAACCGTTCGAACCCTCGATTGCATGGAAAGAGCGAGCCGATGACCGCCATCTCCGTCCGGAACCTGTCCAAAAGCTTCGGCAAGAAGCGAGCCCTTGACGAAGTGAGCCTCGACATCAAGCGGGGCGAGATGGTCGCGCTTATCGGCGCTTCCGGCTCCGGCAAGAGCACTTTGATCCGGCACATATGCGGGCTCGACACCGCCTCCGCCGGGCACAGCAATATCGAAATCCTGGGGAAGCTGATCCAGGAAAGCGGAAAGCTGACGGCCGAAGCGCGCGCGATACGCGGCCGCGTCGGGGTCGTCTTCCAGCAGTTCAACCTCGTCAATCGTCTTTCCGTGCTCTCCAATGTCCTGTTCGGTAATCTCGGCCGCATACCGGCCTGGCGGGGGACACTCGGCTGGTTCAGCGCCGAGGAGAAGAAGGCGGCGCGCGAGGCGCTGGCTCGTGTCGGCATCCCCGAGGTTGCCTGGCAGCGCGCATCGACCCTGTCGGGCGGTCAGCAGCAGCGCGCCGCAATCGCGCGGACGCTTGTGCAGCGCTCCGACATCCTTCTCGCCGACGAGCCGATCGCCTCGCTCGATCCGTCCTCGGCCCGACGCGTCATGGAGATCCTCGCCGCCGTCAACCGCGACCAGGAGATCACCTGCGTCGTATCACTGCATCAGGTCGAATACGCCCGCCGTTATTGCCCGCGCACGATCGCATTGCGGGATGGCCGTGTCGTGTTCGACGGACCGTCATCGCAGCTCACGAACCGGATGCTGGTCGAGCTCTACGGGTCCAATTCCGAGGAACTGATTTTGCCGGATGCACCGACGTATCCGGTGAAACCGAAGCGCGCAGCACCAGTGGGCAGCGCTCCGGCCTTTGCCTAGCTCAACACCAACAGGGAAGCAGATCATGAACATCCTCATCAAGAGCGCGGCCGTCGCCGCCGTCACCCTTCTTCTGTCGGGTACGGCCTATGCCGAAGAAATCAATTTCGGGATCATCTCGACCGAATCCCAGCAGAACCTGAAGCCGAAATGGGAGCCTTTCCTCGCCGATATGGAAAAGGCCACCGGCTACGAGATCAAGCCCTTCTTCGCTTCCGACTATTCCGGCGTCATCGAGGGCATGCGCTTCGACAAAGTCCAACTTGCATGGTTCGGCAACAAATCCGCCATGGAAGCCGTCGACCGAGCAGGAGGCGAGATCTTCGCGCAGACCGTGAGCGTCGAAGGCAACCCCGGCTACTGGTCGCTTATCATCGCGCCCAAGGACAGCAAGCTCGCTTCGATCGACGATCTACTGAAGTGCGACAAGTCGCTCAACTTCGGACTGGGCGACGTAAACTCGACATCCGGCTACCTCGTTCCGACCACCTTCATCTTCGCCGCGAACAAGGTCGACCCGAAGGAATGCTTCAAGACGGTCACCAACTCCAATCATGAAACCAATGCGATGGCCGTCGCCAACGGCCAACTCGATGCGGCGGCCAACAACACGGAAAACATGGCCCTGATCGAGAAGAACCAGCCCAAGGCCTTTGCCAACATCAAGGTGATCTGGAAGTCGCCTCTCATTCCGTCCGATCCGCTCGTCTGGCGCAAGGACCTTCCGCAGGACGTGAAGGACAAGATCAGCAACTTCATTCTGACCTATGGCACGGACAAATCCTCGGGCGACGCCGCCAGGGAAAAGCAGATCCTTGCCGAGCTCCAGTGGGCTCCGTTCAAGGATTCGAATGACGAGCAGCTTCTCCCGATCCGCGTCATGGAGCTGACCAAGACGATCGCGAAGCTCGAAGCCGACAAGAACATTTCGGACGCCGACAGGAAGGTCCAGATCGAGAAGCTGGAAGCCGAGAAGACGGCCTACGAGCAGAAGCTCAAGTCGAAGCAGAGCTGATTTCACATTTCGCTCCGGCCGGCCGCCATTGCAGCGGCCGGTCGCGCCACTTCGGGATTGCACGATGACCGACACCAGCAACACAGCCTCCCCCAGGCCGGCTCCGGTCGAAATCGAACCCAACTGGACGCGAAGCAGGGGGACGACGATATGCTGGATCGCGCTCGCGGTTCTCCTGGCATGGAGCTGGGGGCCGGCCGAGATGTCGAACTGGCCGCATCTGTTCACGGACAGCGGGAACATGGCGCAATACGCCAAGGAGTTCTCGCATCCTGATTTTTCCGACTGGCGCTACTATGCCCAGGAAATGGTCGTGACGCTCCAGATCGCGCTCTGGGGCACATTTCTCGCCGCTGCGTTAGCCGTGCCGCTCGGCGTTCTCTCCGCACGGAACATGGCGCCCTGGTACGTCGTTCAGCCGGTACGTCGCGTCATGGACGCTTGCCGCTCGACCCACGAACTGGTCTTTGCTGTGCTCTTCGTCGTTGCCGTCGGCCTTGGCCCCTTCGCCGGGGTGATGGCGCTTTTCGTGCACACCACCGGGATTTTCGCCAAGCTGTTCTCCGAAGCGGTCGAAGCCATCGATGCGCGACCCGTCGAGGCGATCCGCTCGACGGGCGCGTCGCGGATTCAGGAAGTCCTGTTTGGCGTCGTGCCGCAAGTCATGCCGCTTTGGATTTCCTTCACGCTTTACCGCTTCGAATCGAATGTGCGCGCCGCCACGGTGCTGGGCGTCATCGGCGCCGGAGGCATCGGCCAGGTCCTGTTCGAATCCATCCGCGGCTTCTACTACCCCCAGGCCTCGGCGATGCTCATCATCATGCTGGTGACGGTCTCCGTCCTCGACTTCGTGTCACAGCAAATGCGCAAGCTTTTCCTGTGATGCGATACGCGCTCTACTTCACGCCCCCGCGCGACCATCCCTTGGCTGACGCGTGTTCGGGCTGGCTTGGCCGCGATGCCTTTACCGGGGCGGAACTCCCCGTTTCCGGGAGGCTCGGCCTCGGCGCCACGGAGCTGTCGACCTGGACCGCCGAGCCGAGACGCTACGGCTTTCATGCCACGCTTGTCGCCCCGTTCCGGCTTGGCTTGAATTTTGGCGAGCGGGACGTACGTCGCACGGCCGATACGATCGCCGATAGTTGCGCGCCTTTTGCCATGTCCCTTGAAATCGCGCGGCTGGGAAATTTCCTCGCTCTTGTGCCGCCTCCGCGTAAGGCGGAAGTGAAGGCTCTCGCCGATACCGCCGTAGATTGTTTCGACCCGCTTCGTGCTCCGCTCACGGACAGCGAGATCGAACGCCGCAACCCCGAACGGCTGAGCGAGCGGCAGCGCGTCTATCTGCAACGCCATGGCTACCCCTATGTGAAGGAAGAATTCCGCTTCCACATGACTCTGACGGGCCCGGTCACGGAAAAGGAAGCCGAGCGTATCGAACCGGTCCTGCAGGACATTCTCGCACCCCTGCTTACCTTGCCTCTCATTGTCGATGCCGTGGCCGTGTTCACCGAACCCGAAGCCGGCGCGCCGTTCTCGGTCCACAGCGTCCATCCTCTCGGCGCGGCAAAAAACAGAAAGACCGCCTGACATGCGCAGCGAAACAACTCTCAAGAACGCCCGAATCGTACTGGAGGACGAGATCGTCACCGGTTCGGTCATGTTGCGCGACGGGCTCATCGCCAGCATCGATACCGGTAATTCGGCCGTCGGCGAAGACATGGAGGGGGACTATCTTATCCCCGGCCTCGTCGAACTCCACACGGACCATCTGGAATCACACTACGCGCCCCGTCCCGGCGTGCTTTGGGACTGCATCGCCGCCTTGCAAGCGCATGATGCACAGGTCGCCGGCTCCGGCATCACCACGGTATTCGATTGCCTCCGCCTCGGCTCGGACGAGGACGGCGGCTTCAAAAAGGGCGAGATGCGCGTCATCGCCGACGCGCTGGAGACTGCTGCGACAGAGGACAGGCTGCGCGCCAGCCATCTGATCCATTTGCGCTGCGAGGTCTCGGCGGGCGACGTGCTGGAGCATTTCGAGGATTTCCGGGAAGATCCGCAGGTAAAGCTCGCCTCGCTGATGGATCATGCTCCCGGCCAGCGTCAATTCCAGACGCTGGAGCAATATACGCTCTATTACCGCAAGAAACGCGGCCTCAGCGATGCCGAGTTCGAGCGCTTCGTAGCCCGCCGTCTTGAGGATTCGACACGCTATTCGGCGACCCACCGCAAAGCGATCGTGGAGGCCTGCACGCAGCGCGGCATCGCGCTCGCCAGCCATGACGACGCAACTGTCGACCATGTCGAAGAATCAAAGGATTTCGGCGTGCGGCTGGCCGAGTTCCCGACCAGCATCGAGGCCGCCCGGGCTTCGCATCAGGCCGGCATGTCGGTCCTGATGGGCGCGCCCAATGTGATCCGGGGTAAGTCGCATTCCGGCAACATCTCGGCCCGTGCCCTGGCGGACGAGCGGCTGCTGGACGTGCTATCCTCCGATTATGTGCCATTCAGCCTTATCCACGCGCCTTTTGTGCTCGCCGACGACGAGGACGGCATGACGCTTCCCGAGACCATCCGGCTGGTCAGCACGGCGCCGGCCCGCACCGTCGGCCTTGACGACCGCGGCTCCATCGGTACTGGCCTGCGCGCCGATCTGGTGCGGGTGCGCCGCGACAGGGGCGTGCCTGTCGTGAGGTCGGTCTGGCGCGAGGGACGCCGCGTTGCCTGAGGTGGATGCGGGCAAGAAACAGCTTTCGAACGCTGGTGCCGGAACCCTGCTGGCCGTCGTAGGCGCCAGCGGAGTCGGCAAGGATAGCCTGATTGCCCATGCAAGGCGGGAACTCTCCGTCGACGGTTCGGTGCTGTTCGTGCGACGGATCGTGACCCGGCCGGCGCTCGCTGCGGCCGAAGACCATGATCACCTCACCCCCAGCGAATTCGCCGCGGCTCTCGCAGCCGGCAGGTTCGCCGTGCATTGGGATGCCCACGGCCTGCGTTACGGCGTCCCCGCGTCGGTACGCGACCACCTGGCGGACGGAGGCACGGCCGTCCTCAACGGATCGCGCGCGGCGCTGCCCGTAATTCGTTCCGCTTTCGAAAAAATTGTCGTCATCCACATCACGGCGCGTCCGGAAATCATCGCGGCGCGCCTCGCGAACCGTGGGCGTGAGAACGAAGGCGACATAACGCTGCGAATGCAACGCGGCGCCATCGCCCTGTCGGATTGCGGAGAGCGGATCGAGATCGACAATAGCGGCCCGTTCGAAGCGGCGAGCGTAGCATTCCTGAACATCATCCGAAGCGTCGCTTGTGGCATGGCTGCAACCTCATGAATGTCGTCACCAATCTCCGCTTTCAGGAAACGGCAAAGCTGATCTCTCCGGCCTAAATCGAGGCGCACACCGGCCGAGGTCGGCGCCCTCGTCGGGCCGAGAGACCGTTTGAAATTCGTCAGGCCGAGGCGAAAACGGTGTTTGGCGAGCACCGAAGCGGAGCGTACTTCAAGTACGTGAGCATCGGAGCGCAGCCGAACGCCGTTTGCACCCCGGCCTCACACATTTTCAAACGGTCTCTGAGATATGCGGGTCTCGATCCTCGCAAGGTCGAGGGCTGTCTCGATCG
>JAKDNM010000190.1 GCA_030456445.1 Hyphomicrobiales bacterium | reverse complement strand
TGAAGCTCGCCGGTGCCGACATGATCATCGGCGTCGACCTCAACAACGACAAGAAGGCGTGGGGCGAGCGCTTCGGCATGACGCATTTCGTCAATCCGAAAGAGGTCGGCGACGTGGTTTCCCATCTCGTCAACATGACCAAGCGCGGGGCCGACCAGATCGGCGGGGTCGACTACACATTCGACTGCACCGGCAATGTCACGGTGATGCGGCAGGCGCTGGAAGCCAGCCATCGCGGCTGGGGCCAGTCGATCGTCATCGGCGTCGCCGGCGCGGGGCAGGAGATCGCGACCAGGCCGTTCCAGCTTGTCACCGGACGTGTCTGGAAGGGCACGGCCTTCGGCGGCGCGCGTGGCCGCACCGACGTGCCGAAGATCGTCGACTGGTACATGGCGGGCAAGATCGAGATCGACCCGATGATCACCCACACGCTGAAGCTCGAGGAGATCAACAAGGGTTTTGATCTCATGCATGCTGGCGAGTCGATCCGCAGCGTGGTCGTGTATTAAACGACGGTCCACGAGTGAGAGGGAGGGAGGAGAAAATGTTGTTTCCAGCGACGATCGCGGGCAGCCTGCCGAAGCCGGGCTGGCTTTCGGAGACCGAAAAGCTCTGGCCGAAATGGAAGCTCGAAGGCGAGGCGCTGGATCAGGCCAAGCGCGACGCGGCGCTCATTTGGATCAAGCATCAGGAAGATGCCGGGATTTCGGTCGTCAGCGACGGCGAGCAGTTCCGCCGGCATTTCGTGCACGGCTTCCTGGAGAGCGTAGAGGGGATCGACTGGCAGTTGATGACCAAAATGGGCATTCGCAACAATCGCTACGAGGCGGAAGTGCCGACCGTGACCGGGCCTGTCCGGCGCAGGCGCTCGGTTCACCGCGACGAGGCGGCATTTTGTCGTGCGCATGCCAGGGGTGGCCTCAAGTTCACGCTGCCCGGTCCGATGACCATTTGCGACACGCTCGCCGACGCGCATTACGGCAGGCGCGCCGACATGGCGATGGCGTTTGCCGCGATCCTGAACGAAGAGGCGCTGGAACTGGAGGCGGCCGGCGTCGATGTCATCCAGTTCGACGAGCCGGCCTTCAACGTCTTCATGGATGAAGTCAACGAATGGGGTGTGGCGGCTCTGGAGCGCGCCGCGCGCGGGCTCAAATGCGCCACCGCCGTCCATATCTGCTACGGCTACGGCATCAAGGCCAACATCGATTGGAAGGGGACGCTGGGAGCGGAATGGCGCCAGTATGAACGGATTTTCCCGGCGCTGAACGCCTCGACAATCGGGCAGGTGTCGCTCGAATGCGCCAATTCGCATGTGCCGATGTCGCTGATCGCGCTTTTGTCGGACAAGCAGATTCTCGTAGGCGCGATCGACGTGGCGACCGACAGGGTGGAGACGCCGGACGAGGTCCTGGGCGTCATCGAGGAGGCAATGAAATACGCCGATGCCGAGCGCGTCCAGCCTTGCACCAATTGCGGACTTGCGCCGCGTTCGCGCGCGATCGCGGAAGCAAAGCTGAACGCGCTGGGCGCTGGGGCGCGGCTGGCGCGGGAGAAGTTCGGGTAGGTCCGGGCGCGCCGGTTGGGGGCTATGATATCTCCTGGCCTGTTCCTTCCGGCCTTCGACCGCCCGAAGCGGCCGTCAATGCGTCGGCGGCTTCGCGGACCTTTGGTCCCAACTCCCCAATGCGCTCATAGGACAACCTGACCGCCGGGCCGGAGACGGAAAGGCCGGCGACCGCTTCGCCATATTCGTTGAAGATTGGAGCGGCGATGCAGCGCATGCCGACCGTGTGCTCCTCGTCGTCCAGCGACCAGCCGCGCGCGCGGATCGCCGCCAAATCAGCATGAAGCGCCGGATGCGTCGAGAGCGTCTTTTCCGTAAAATGTTTCAGCTTGCGGTGGCCGAGCAGGCTCTTGACCTCGCTATCGGGGCACGCGGCTAGGATGGCCTTGCCGATGCCCGAGGCATGCATCGGGCCGCGCCGGCCCGGGCGGAAGAAGGCGCGCATCGGCGCGTGGCTCTCCACCTGCGAGACGAAGACCACGTCGCCTCCATCCTCGATGGCGAGGTTGGCCGTCTCGCCGCTCTCCTGCATCAGCGCGGTCAGGTAGGGGCGGCTGATCGTGCCGAGCTTGCGATGGCGCAGGAAGCCGTTGCCGATCTCGAAGGCCTTCACGCCGATCGTCCATTGGCCCGTTTCCGGGTCGGCTGCGATCATGCCGTGGCTGGCAAGCGAGGTCAAAAGCCGGTGCGTGGTCGAAGGCGCCATGCCGGCGGCTTCCGCGATATCGGTCAAAAGCGCGCCGTCGCGGGAAGAGACGATCGCAAGCATGTTGAGCGCGCGGTCGAGCACCTGCACGGAGGCGGGGGCGGCATGTTCGCCCGGCTTGCGGCCGCGCCTGGCGCGGTGCGGTTCCGCTGTCTGGTCCATTTCGATCCCGGCCTCTTTTTGTTTGGTTCCTTACATCACCGGTCCCGTTCACCGGCAAGGGGCTCGCTCGTCTCTTCGGGAAAACTTGAAAATCCTTATTTCCATATCATGGAAATAGTTTCTATTATATTCTTTTCAATCGGCGAAGAGAGGCTATGATCCGGGCGATCAGGATGGAGGTTGCCATGGCCAGGATGCGTGCCGTCGATGCTGCGGTGTTGATTCTCGAGAAGGAAGGTGTGGATTGCGCGTTCGGTGTGCCGGGCGCGGCGATCAATCCACTCTATTCGGCGCTGAAGGCGCGCGGCTCGATCCGCCATATCCTCGCCCGGCATGTCGAGGGCGCTTCGCACATGGCCGAAGGCTATACCCGCGCCAAAGCGGGCAATATCGGCGTCTGCCTCGGCACGTCGGGTCCGGCCGGCACCGACATGATCACCGGGCTTTATTCGGCTTCGGCGGATTCGATCCCGATCCTCTGCATCACGGGCCAGGCGCCGCGTGCGAGGCTCACCAAGGAGGATTTCCAGGCGGTCGACATTGCTGCCATCGCCGCGCCCGTCACCAAATGGGCGGTGACCGTCATGGAGCCGGCGCTGGTGCCTTTCGTGTTGCAGAAGGCGTTCCACACGATGCGTTCGGGCCGGCCGGGGCCGGTGCTGGTCGATCTGCCGATCGACGTGCAGCTTGCCGAGATCGAATTCGACGCCGACACCTACGAGCCGCTGAAGCCCTATCGGCCGGAAGCGACGCGGGCGCAGGCCGAGAAGGCGCTTGCCATGCTGAACGAGGCGGAGCGGCCGCTGATCGTCGCCGGCGGCGGCATCATCAACGCCGATGCATCGGATCTGCTGGTGGAGTTCGCCGAGATCACCGGCGTTCCGGTCATCCCGACCCTGATGGGCTGGGGCGTCATTCCCGATGACCACAGGCTGATGGCCGGCATGTGCGGGTTGCAGACCTCGCACCGCTACGGCAACGCGACGCTGCTGGTCTCCGACTTCGTGCTCGGCATCGGCAATCGCTGGGCGAACCGCCATACGGGGAATGTCGAGACCTACACGAAAGACCGCAAATTTGTGCATATCGACATCGAGCCGACGCAGATCGGACGTGTCTTCGCGCCGGATTTCGGCATCGTCTCGGATGCGGGCGCGGCGCTGAAACTCTTCCTCGACGTTGCCACCGAATGGAAGATTGCGGGCAAGCTGCGCGACTGGTCGGGCTGGGCGGCCGAATGCCGCGAGCGCAAGAAGACGATGCTGCGCAAGACGCATTTCGACCAGGTGCCGCTCAAGCCGCAGCGCGTCTATGAGGAGATGAACAAGGTCTTCGATCGCGATACCTGCTTCGTCTCGACCATCGGGCTTTCGCAGATCGCGGGCGCGCAGTTCCTGCATGTCTACCGGCCGCGAAACTGGATCAATTGCGGCCAGGCCGGGCCGCTCGGCTGGACCTTGCCCGCCGCGCTCGGCGTGCGCGCTGCCGATCCCGGGCGGCATATCGTGGCGCTGTCGGGCGACTACGACTTCCAGTTCATGATCGAGGAACTTGCCGTCGGCGCTCAGCACAAGCTGCCTTATCTCCATGTCGTGGTGAACAACGCCTATCTCGGGCTGATCCGCCAGTCGCAGCGCGGCTTCGACATGGATTTCGAGGTGAGCCTCGCCTTCGACAACATCAATTCGGGCGAGGATGGCGAGGCGGGCTACGGCGTCGATCATGTCGCGGTTGCCGAGGCGCTGGGCTGCAAGGCGCTGCGCGTCAGGAGCCCCAACGAATTCGCCGGCGCATTCGCGGAAGCGAAGAAACTGATGAAGGAACATCAGGTGCCCGTCGTCATCGAGTTCATCCTTGAACGCGTCACCAACATTTCCATGGGGGGCGATATCGACAAGGTCGTCGAGTTCGAGGAGCTTGCCGAACGGGGCGAGGATGCGCCGACCGCAATCGCGGCCCTTGCCGTGCTGGATTGAGCGAACCGAGGGGAGTGGCCGCGGGCGACCGCTGTTCAAGGCGGCGCCGCGGCCTACGCAATTTCACGAATTGACGGAGGCCAGGCATGCCGAAATTCAACGCCAATCTGACCATGCTTTTCACCGAAGTGCCGCTTCTCCAGCGCTTCGCTCGCGCCCGCAAGGCCGGCTTCGAGGCGGTGGAGTTCCTTTTCCC
>JAKDNM010000063.1 GCA_030456445.1 Hyphomicrobiales bacterium | reverse complement strand
GTGCCGCAGGACACCGTCATCAACGCGCAGGTCATCCGCAAGGCTGCGACCGACCGCGTCATCGAGCGCAATCCGGCGGTCCAGATGTGCTATGTCGAGGTGGACGAGCCCGACATGCACAAGCCGCTCGGCGACCTCGACCGGCTCAAGGCCGTGCTCGCCAAGGATTGGGGCTGGAAGGATCTGCGCGTCGCCCAGCATCTGATCCCGGAAGTCCAGAAAATCCTGCGCCGGGAGAACTGGGCTGTCACCGCCGCCATCCACAAGGACATGGAGCTTTCCCGTGCGACCGTCATCGCGCTTTATCCGGGGCTGAAAAACGAAGCCTACGGAACCGCCTGCGATATCGGCTCGACCACCATCGCCATGCATCTGGTGTCGCTGCTGTCGGGCCGCATCGTGGCTTCGGCCGGCGCGCCGAACCCGCAGATCCGCTTCGGCGAGGACGTGATGAGCCGCGTTTCCTACGTCATGATGAACCCGGATGGTCGCGAAGCGATGACCAAGGCCGTGCACGAGGCGGTCAACGGGCTGATCGGCAAGGTCTGCGCCGAAGGCGGCGTCGACCGCAACGACATTTTCGACAGCGTCTTCGTCTGCAACCCGATCATGCACCATCTGTTCCTCGGCATCGACCCGACCGAACTCGGTCAGGCGCCGTTCGCGCTTGCCGTATCCGGCGCCGTGCAAGGCTGGTCGCACGACATCGGCATCGAGGTGAACCGGGGCGCCCGCTTCTACATGCTGCCCTGCATCGCCGGCCATGTCGGGGCGGATGCAGCCGGCGCCACCCTGTCGGAAGGCCCTTACCGGCAGGACAAGATGATGCTTTTGGTCGATGTCGGCACCAATGCCGAGATCGTGCTGGGCAAGCGCGGCCATGTCGTCGCCGCCTCCTCGCCCACCGGGCCGGCGTTCGAGGGTGCGGAAATCTCGTCTGGCCAGCGGGCCGCGCCCGGCGCCATCGAACGCGTGCGCATCGACCCCGTTACCCACGAGCCCAAATACCGGGTGATCGGCGTCGACAAATGGTCCGACGAGGAAGGCTTCGAGGAAGCCGCCAAGGCGACCGGCGTCACCGGCATCTGCGGTTCGGCCATCATCGAAGTGGTGGCGGAGATGTATCTTTCCGGCCTGATCTCCGAAGACGGCGTCATCGACGGCGCGCTTGCAGCGGCCACGCCGCGTATCTTCCAGAACGGCCGCACCTTCTCCTACCTGCTGCGCGAGAGCCAGGAAGGCGGTCCCCGCATCATCGTCACCCAGAACGATATCCGCGCCATCCAGCTCGCCAAGGCAGCCCTCTATGCCGGCATCAAGCTCCTGATGGAAAAGCAGGGCATCACGGAGGTGGACACGATCCGCTTCGCCGGCGCCTTCGGCTCCTTCATCGATCCGAAATACGCGATGGTGCTCGGCCTGATCCCCGATTGCGACCTCGAAGAGGTCAAGGCGGTCGGCAACGCGGCCGGCACGGGCGCGCTGATGGCGCTGCTCAACCGCGACCACCGCCGCGAGATCGAGCACGAAGTCTCCAGCATCGACAAGATCGAGACCGCGCTGGAGCCCGATTTCCAGCAGCTCTTCATCAACGCGATGGCGCTGCCCAACAAGGTCGATGCGTTCCCCAAGCTGCGCACCGTCGTCAAGATGCCGGAATCGAAGCTGGCCGACGCCGGCCTTGCCGGCATGGACAACGCACCGCGCCGGCGCTCGCGCGAGGAGCGTGCCGCACGGCGGCGAGGATGAACGGCGCAGGCCTGCTTCGCCGGGCCGCTACTTCCCGCCCTGCCGTCGCTCTTCCCTGAGCTTCGCCCAGTAATCCAGACGTTTGCGGATTTCACGCTCGAAGCCACGGTCGACGGGATCGTAGAATTTCTGCCGGCCGAGCTTTTCAGGAAAATAATCCTGCCCGGAAAAGGCGTCGGGCTCGTTGTGGTCGTAGCGGTAGCCTGAACCGTAGCCCTCGCCCTTCATCAGCTTGGTCGGCGCGTTGAGGATCGCCTTTGGCGGCATCAGCGAGCCATGTTCCTTGGCCGCGCGCGTCGCCGCCGAAAAGGCGAGATACGCGGCATTGGATTTGGGCGCGGTGGCCAGATAGACACAAGCTTCGGCCAGCGCCAGTTCGCCCTCGGGCGAGCCGAGATAGTCATAGGCGTCCTTGGCGGCGTTGGTGATGACGAGCGCCTGCGGGTCGGCAAGGCCGATATCCTCCACCGCCATGCGGACCAGCCGCCGGCCGATATAAAGCGGGTTCTCGCCGGCGTCGAACATGCGCGCCAGATAATAGAGCGCCGCGTCCGGGTCCGAGCCGCGCACCGATTTGTGCAGCGCCGAGATCAAATTGTAATGGCCGTCCTGGCCCTTGTCGTAAATCGGCGCCCGCCGCTGGACGATGCGCATCAGCCCGTCCGCGTCGAAGATTTCTCCCTCGCCCGCCGCGCGCCATATCTCCTCGGCAAGCGTCAGCGCGGCGCGCCCGTCGCCATCCGCCAATCGAAGCAGGACCGCCCGCGCCTCTTCGTCGAGCGGCAGCGCCCTGCCCTCTGTCTCCTCGGCGCGGGAAAGGAGCTTCGCTATGCTTTCCTCGTCGAGCGCATGGAAGACGAGCACGCGCGCCCGCGACAGCAATGCGGCGTTGAGTTCGAAGGACGGGTTTTCCGTCGTGGCGCCGACAAGGACGACCGTTCCGTCCTCCATCACCGGCAGGAACCCGTCCTGCTGGGCGCGGTTGAAGCGATGGATCTCGTCGACGAAAAGCAAGGTCTGGCGGCCATTGACCCGGCGCAGCCTTGCGGCCTCGAACACCTTCTTCAAATCGGCAACGCCCGAGAAAATCGCCGATATCTGCTCGAAAGCGAGGCCGGTCTGGCCGGCAAGCAGCCGCGCGACCGTCGTCTTGCCGGTGCCGGGCGGTCCCCAGAAAACCATGGAGCCGAGCGAGCCGGAACGGATCATCCGGGTCAGCGCACCGTCGGGCCCGGTCAGATGCTCCTGGCCGACGACGTCCTCCAGCCGCATGGGCCTCAGCCGGTCGGCCAGCGGCCGACCGGGTTGGGGAGATTTTGGCGAAGATTGCTCGAAAAGATCCGCCATGGAAGCAGGCTAGTAGCGCAGGATCTGGCGGATGGTCTGGCCATTGCGCATGATGGTGAAGCGCCACAGCCGTGTCTGGCGCGACGCCGCCTTCTGGAGATCGTCCACGCTCTTGATCGCCGTACCGTTGACCTCGCTGATGATATCCCCCTTGTCAAAACCGAGACTTTGGGCGGCCGAGTTCTTTTGAAGATCGACGATCACCACACCTTGCGAGTCCGTCGGCATGCCGAGCCGCTGCGCCAGACGCGGTGAGAGCGCCGCCACCTTCGCGCCGGCAAACGGGCTATTGCCGTCGATGGAGATTTCCTTCGAAGACTGGCCGGCGGGCGCGCGCTCCAGTTTCACCTTCACCTGCTGCTTCTTGCCATCGCGCAAGATGTCGAAGGTAGACGTGCCGCCGATCGGCTGGGTGGAAAGGCGGAAATTCAGCGCCTGCGGATCATCGATCGGTGCGCCGTCCATCGCCGTCACGACATCGCCCGGCCGAAGCCCTGCCGTCTCGGCGGGCCCGTCCTTCATCACCGATGATACCAGCGCTCCGGTCGGGCGGCTCATGCCGAGCGCATCGGCGACCGAAGCTGTCACTTCCTGGAACCCGGCGCCGATAAAGGGCCGCTCGAAATAGGTGCTGCCGCTTTTCGCGGACTGCACGAAGGCGCGCACCATGTTGGAGGGGATGGCGAAGCCGATACCGATCGAGCCGCCGCTCTTGCTGTAGATGGCGCTGTTGATGCCGACGAGTTCGCCCCTCATGTCGATGAGCGCGCCGCCGGAATTGCCCGGATTGATGGCTGCGTCGGTCTGGATGAAGAAAGAATAGTCGGAAACGCCGATATGGGTGCGCGCCAGGGCCGAGACGATACCGCTCGTTGTGGTCTGGCCGACGCCGAACGGATTGCCCATCGCCAGCACGAGATCGCCGACTTCCAGCGCATCCGAATCGCCGAGCGGGATTGTCGGAAGCGGGTCCGGCGCCTCGATCTTCAGCACGGCGAGGTCGACCTTGTCGTCCTTGAGCAGGATCTTCGACTCGAACTCGCGTCCATCCGACAAGGCCACTTTGACCTCGTCCGCCCCCTGAATGACGTGGTTGTTGGTGACGATGATGCCCGACGGATCGACGATCACGCCCGAGCCCAGTGACGATTGCACGCGCGGCGGCATCTGCTGGCCGAAGAAGCGGCCGAAGAACGGATCGTCCATGAAGGGCGACTGCACCCGAACCTTGCTCGACGCATAGACATTGACGACGGCCGGTGCGGTACGCTTGACCAGCGGCGCGAAGGAAAGTTCCATGTCCTCGCGCCCGAAGGGCACGCGACGGACAGTCTGGCCGGTCTCGGCTCCCTGAGCTGCCGGCTTCTGCTGGTTCTGGCTTTGGTTGCTGCCCAGCAGATCGGACAGAACGCCACCCAACGTACTCTTCTCTTCAGCGGTCGCCTCAAACGCGAATGAGACAATTAGCATCCCCGTCAGAGCGCTGACCACCAAAGCCATAAACCGCTTTTTGCCGTTCCGCATATCCGCTTTCCCGCCATTAGTCGTATCGCTGCCGTTCTCACAGAGGATTGTGCAAATTGAAAGGCTCCATCGACTTTAATCTAGAAGCTGATTCCAAAAGAAAAACCCAGCCCGGCATTCGCCGAGCTAGGGCCTTAACGTCAGAGAAAGGAATAATCGGCGTCAGACCGCGATCTTGCCGCCGCCCTGCTTCGTGATGGCGACAACCGACGGACGCACGGGCATGTCGGGCTTGAAGTCCGGCCAGCGGGTCGAAAGATCTTCGTAGTAAGAGGGACGAGCGAACGGTTCCCATTCCTCCCCGCCATCGCCCGGATGCTGGACAGCCACAAAGGCGGTTTGGTCGTCGGGCGCGAAAAGTGGTCCGCACATCTCCGCGCCGACCGGCACACGGAAAAACAGCCTGGAAGTTGCCCGCGCTTCGCCCTCAGTATCGACCGCCCACAGGCCATCTGCGCGGCCGGTTACCTTGGCGTTGTTGCCGTCCGTGGCGACCCACAACCGTCCGGCCGAATCGACGGCACAATTATCCGGCATGCCGAACCAGCCGTTCTTCGTCGTTTCGGTCGAGAAGGAAGCGCCGACCTCGGCTACCGACGGGTCGCCGCATCGCAGCAAGACTTCCCACTTGCCTTTGGTGGCGGCGAAATCGCCGTCGTTTTCGGCGATTTCGATAATGTGACCGAAAGCATTCTTCGCACGGGGATTGGCAGCATCTACCTGATCGTCTTTGCGCTTCGTGTTGTTGGTGAGATTCAGATAAACTTTGCCGTTCACCGGATTCGGTTGCATGTCCTCCGGGCGGTCCATCTTGGTCGCGCCGAGCAGATCAGCCGCACGGCGCGTTTCGATCAGCACGTCTGCGTGTGACTTGAAGTCATTTTCCGCCGTCAGCGGCCCTTCGCCGAAAACGACCGGCAGCCATTCCATCGTGCCATCTTCGGCGAATTTCGCGACGTAGAGCGTGCCATCGTCAAGGAGGTTCAGGTTGGCGGCACGGTCGTCGGGGTTGAATTTGCCAGCGGTGACGAACTTGTAGACATAGTCGAAACGCTCGTCGTCACCAAGGTAGAAGACGACACGTCCGTCCTTGGCAACGATGGATTCGGCTCCTTCATGCTTGAAGCGGCCAAGCGCAGTGCGCTTTTTCGGCGCGGAGGTCGGATCCTGCACGTCTACCTCAACGATCCAGCCAAAACGATTTGGCTCGTTCGGCTCCTTGGCGAGGTCGAAACGGTCGTAATACGCCGCCCATTCGTAAGCGGCCTCAGGAATTCCCATGCGCTTGTAGTTGGCGGCCTCCCGATGACCTTCAGGCAACTCCCCGGAAAAGTAACCGTGGATATTCTCTTCCGCCATGACATATGTGCCCCATGGCGTGACGCCGCCGGCGCAATTATTGACTGTGCCGATCACCTTGGTGCCCGACGGATCGGCGGCGGTCTTCAGCCGGTCGCTCCCTGCGGCAGGTCCGGTGAGATCAATTTCGGTCATAGCGGTAACACGACGATTGAGCTTGCCGTCGCGTACCACCCGCCACTTGCCGCTCTCCTTTTTGATCTCCACGATCGTACCGCCATGGGCGGCCATTTCGACATCTACCTGGTCCTTACTGAGCGGCGCGAGTTCGAGCTTCTTCTTGCCGTCTTTCTCGACGACTTTAACGATACCCTCGAACATCAGGTGCGGATTAGTATATTCATGGTTGACGACGAGCAGGCCATGGCTCGCCGAACCGTCAATAGGTATATAGCCGACATAATCGTTGTTGTAGCCGAACTGCTTCGATTGAGCTGCGGCGGACTGCTTGCCTGGATCGAATTCAGGCGAATCGGGGAATAGCGGGTCGCCCCAGCGCAAAAGTACATCGGCATCGTAGCCAGTCGAGACATGATGCTTCTCGTCTATCCCCGCCTCGACTTCATCGAAGCTAAAGGCAGAGCCCGTGCCTGCACGCGCCTTTTCGGCGGAGCCAAGAGCAATTGGGCCAACCGTGGCAGCTATCGCCGTGACTGCAAGCGAGCCCTTGAGAAGGCTGCGGCGCGAGAACCGTGCGGCAATGATTTCCCCCATAGTACGATTATCGCTAAGATTCGTGCCGGGGCCGTCGTTTTGCTCAAGCAGGCTCGTACGGAAACCTGATTCCTGACGCAGTTGTTCTGGCATGGACCTGACCTCTCTGGCTTGGGAGCGGCTGAAGCGCGCCGCATCCAAATTGGCCTACTGCGCGCCGATAAAAGTTTGATGACGCCAGCCGTCGTTCGCCATGATTGGCCAGTACTGCCCCGCCTTCTCCGGATTCCGCCAAAGAAAAAGGGCCCAGAAGGGCCCTTTAAACGGTCCTGCGATCACGATGCCACGGTTCAGGCCGCTTCGGCCTGGCTCTCGGTTTCCTCGGCCGCCGTGCGGGCACGGTCCGCCGCGCCCTTGGCCGAAACGTCGCGATCGACGAATTCGATCACCGCCATCGCGGCGTTGTCGCCGTGGCGGAAGCCTGCCTTCATGATGCGCAGATAGCCGCCGTTGCGCGTAGCATAGCGTGGCGCAATCGTCTCAAACAGGCGCTTCGCCAGCACGTCGGAGCCGATGGCGGCAATCGCCTGACGGCGGGCGTGCAGGTCGCCGCGCTTGCCGAGCGTGACCAGCTTCTCCACGATCGGGCGCAGTTCCTTGGCTTTCGGAAGCGTCGTCGTGATCTGCTCATGCTCGATGAGCGAGGCGGCCATGTTGGAAAACAGGGCCTTGCGATGGCTGACGGTACGGTTCAGCCGCCGACCGGAACGTCCATGACGCATGGCGTGACTCCTAGGTTTGTGGGCTGGAGGCCCGAACTCAAAAAGGCAGTTGGCAATCGGCAGTTGGCAGTCGCGCTCGGTCTTTCGACTGCCGACTGCCCACTCACGACTGCCGGCTCAATACTGGTCTTCGTAGCGCTTGGCGAGGTCTTCGATGTTCTCCGGCGGCCAATCCGGCACTTCCATGCCGAGATGCAGGCCCATGGCGGCGAGCACTTCCTTGATCTCGTTCAGCGACTTGCGGCCGAAATTCGGCGTGCGCAGCATCTCGGCTTCCGTCTTCTGGATCAGGTCGCCGATATAAACGATGTTGTCGTTCTTCAGGCAGTTGGCCGAACGGACCGAAAGCTCCAGTTCGTCCACCTTCTTGAGCAGCGCCGGATTGAAGGCCAACTCCGTGACCTGCTCCTGCGGCTGTTCCTTGTGCGGCTCCTCGAAGTTGACGAAGAGCGCAAGCTGATCCTGCAGGATGCGCGCGGCGAACGCCACCGCGTCCTCGCCCGTGACCGAACCGTCGGTCTCGATCGACATGGTGAGCTTGTCGTAATCGAGAACCTGGCCCTCACGGGTGTTCTCGACCTTGTAGGAGACCTTCTTGACCGGCGAATAGAGGCTGTCGACCGGGATCAGGCCGATCGGCGCATCCTCGGCGCGGTTGCGGTCGGCCGGCACGTAGCCCTTGCCGCTGTCGACCGTGAACTCCATGCGGATTTCCGCGCCCTCGTCCAGCGTGCAGATGATGTGATCGGGATTGAGGACCTCGACGTCGCCAACGGTCTGGATGTCGCCAGCGGTAACCACGCCTGGACCCTGCTTGCGCACGACCATGCGTTTCGGCCCGTCGCCTTCCATGCGGATGGCGATTTCCTTGATGTTGAGAACGATGTCGGTGACATCCTCGCGCACACCGGGGATCGAAGAGAATTCATGCAGCACGCCGTCGATCTGCACGGCGGTGACGGCAGCACCCCTCAGCGAGGAGAGCAGCACGCGGCGCAGCGCGTTGCCGAGCGTCAGGCCGAAGCCACGCTCCAGCGGTTCGGCCACCAGTGCGGTCGTCGTCTTGCCCTTGGAGGAGAACTCCACCTTGTTCGGCTTGATGAGTTCCTGCCAGTTTTTCTGGATCATTTCGTTTTCCTTCCTTGTCCCCGCCACCATCCAATCGTGGCGGGCGATCTGGAAACCGAAGAGGAGCGCCCCAAAGAAAGAAGAAGGCGGGAGCGCTCATTGCGGCAGATGAATTTTAAAACTTAGACGCGGCGCTTCTTGCGCGGCCGGCATCCATTGTGCGGGATCGGGGTCACGTCACGGATGGATGTAATGGTGAAGCCCGCCGCCTGCAAGGCGCGCAGCGCCGACTCACGGCCGGAGCCGGGACCGCAAACCTCAACCTCGAGCAAACGCATCCCGTGTTCCTGCGCCTTCTTCGCCACATCCTCGGCGGCGACCTGCGCCGCGAACGGGGTCGACTTGCGCGAGCCCTTGAACCCTTGTGCACCCGCCGACGACCAGGCAATCGCATTGCCTTGCGCGTCGGTGATCGTGATCATGGTGTTGTTGAAGGTGGAGTTGACGTGGGCGACGCCCGACGAGATGTTCTTACGCTCGCGACGGCGAACGCGTGCGGCTTCCTTGGCCATTCAAAGTCCTTCCGATTGATATCGACGCCGCCGTAATACCAGCGGCTACACCTGAGAAGGCAGTCGGGAGTAGGCAGTCGGCAATCGGTAAAACCCAAATGCCAAATGCCGATTGCCGATCTGCCGTCTTACTTCTTCTTCCCGGCAATCGCCTTCGCCGGGCCTTTGCGCGTGCGCGCATTGGTGTGCGTACGCTGGCCGCGAACCGGCAGGGAGCGGCGATGACGCAGGCCGCGATAGGCGCCAAGGTCCATGAGGCGCTTGATGTTCATCGACACTTCGCGACGAAGATCGCCCTCGACATGATAGTCGCGGTCGATAGCCTCGCGGATGGCCAGCACCTCGGAGTCGGTCAACTGGTTGACGCGGCGGTCGAGCGGTATGCCGACCTTCTCCACTATCTGCCTGGCGAATGTGGCGCCGATGCCGTGAATGTATTGCAGCGCGATCACGGTGCGCTTGTTGGTTGGAATATTGACGCCAGCGATACGGGCCACGCCGCTTCTCCTTGATATCTTTAGTTCGCCCGGTCCGGGCATTTGCTCAATTCCGGCCGGACAATGCAAAAGCGCCCGGCCCGATCCTCATCAACTCTGATCGGCGCCGACCGCTTTAATTGAAAGCGAATTGGCGCTCTCTTAGGCGGAATCATGCCGGAAAGTCAACACCTGTGACACTGTGTCCGGCCGTATCGGCCAACGCAGTCACGCCGTCTCCAGAGCCTTCTCGATTTCGGCCGTGACCGCCTTCATCTCGGCCATGCCGTCGACCGACCTCAACTCGCCGGTCCCCCGATAATAATCGGCAAGCGGCGCTGTCTTTTCGCGATATTCCTCCAGCCGCTTCTTGAAGGATTCGGGATTGTCGTCGGCGCGCACCTTGCCGCCAGCGGCGATCGTCTCGCGCACACGCGATTCCATGCGGCGCACCAGAGCGTCCTCATCCACCTTCAGGTTGACGACGCCATCCAGGCGCAGGCTTTTCTGCTTCAGCATCCCGCTCAACGCTTCCGCCTGGGGAACCGTGCGCGGGTAGCCGTCAAGGATAAAACCGTTGGCGCAATCGGCCTGATCGATCCGCTCCGAAACGATCTGGTTGACGATCTCGTCGGAGACCAGCCCGCCCGAATCCATGACCGCTTTCGCGCGCTTTCCGACCTCGGTTCCGGCCGCGACAGCCGCGCGCAGCATGTCCCCGGTGGAAAGCTGCGGGATCCCGTGCTTTTCGGTCAGAACCTTCGCCTGCGTTCCCTTGCCGGCACCGGGCGGCCCGAGCAGAATAAGCCTCATCGTCCCCTCTTTCCTCCACGCAATTTCGACTTCTTGATCAGGCCCTCATACTGGTGAGCGATGAGATGGCCCTGAATCTGCGCCACCGTATCGAGCGTGACGCTGACCACGATCAGGAGCGACGTGCCGCCAAGATAGAACGGAACGTGGAACGTCGTAATTAGAAATTCGGGTAAGAGGCAGACGAGCACCAGATACAGCGCGCCGATAGCCGTGATGCGGGTAAGGACATAGTCGATATAGTCCGCTGTCCGTTCGCCGGGACGGTAACCGGGGATGAATCCGGAATGCTTCTTCAACTGGTCGGCTGTGTCCTTCGGATTGAAGACGATCGCCGTATAGAAGAAAGTGAAGAAGGCGATCATGGAGGCATAGAGCACCATATAGAGCGGTTGGCCATTGCCGAGCGCGGCAAGGACCGAACGCGCCCAATCGGGGAAGTTCGCCGTATTGGAGAACCCCGCAACCGTCGCAGGCAGCAGAAGCAGCGAAGAGGCGAAGATCGGCGGAATAACACCCGACGTGTTCAGTTTGAGCGGCAGATGCGAGGTATCGCCCTGGAACATCCGGTTGCCGACTTGGCGCTTCGGATACTGGATGAGCAACCGCCGCTGCGCCCGTTCGAAGAAGACGATGACGGCAACGGTGATGATCGCCACCAGGATGACCAGGAAGATCACGCCGGTGGATATGGCGCCGGTGCGCCCCTGCTCCAGCGTGTTGGAGATGGCTGCCGGCAAGTTAGCGACGATACCGGCCATGATAATGAGCGAAATACCGTTGCCGATGCCGCGCTCGGTGATCTGCTCGCCGAGCCACATCAGGAACATCGTACCGCCCAAAAGCGTAACGGTCGCCGAAAACATGAAAAGAAAGCCCGGATTCGTCACGATATTGTTGCCGCTCTGCAGGCCGACGGCGATGCCGTAAGACTGCACGAGCGCGAGAGCGACCGTGCCGTATCGCGTGTACTGGTTGATGACCTTGCGGCCCTGCTCGCCCTCTTTCTTGAGCTGCTCGAGCGAAGGGATGACCGACGTCATCAACTGCATGATGATCGAGGCGGAGATGTAGGGCATGATGCCGAGCGCGAAGATGGCCATGCGCTCGACCGCACCGCCGGCGAACATGTTGAACATGCCCAGCACGCCGCCGCTCTGCTGCTGGAACGCCTGCGCGAAGGCCTCGGGGTTGATGCCCGGTATGGGGATATAGGTGCCGAGCCGGTAGACGAGCAGCGCGCCGAGCGTGAACCAGATACGCTTCTTCAGTTCTTCCGCCTTGGAGAAAGCGGAAAAATTCAGATTGGATGCCAGTTGTTCAGCAGCCGATGCCATACAATATTCTCCGCTTGGTCACGCAAGCGCCCCGGCAGGCCGGGGCGCGCGGATTGCCGGTGCGAGAGATAGGCCCCACCCGGTCGGGATGCAAGCGACCACCGTTCACAACGGGGCCGTTTCCGCGTTACTCGGCTGCGGCTTTCTGCGGCAGCTTGACCAAGCCGCCGGCCTTCTCGATCTTCTCGATCGCCGATTTGGACGCGCCCGCGACATCGAAGGCAAGCTTGGTCTTCAGTTCGCCGTCGCCAAGCAGGCGCACACCATCCTTTGCGCGACGCACGACACCCGCCTTGACCAGGCTCTCGACGGTGACCGTCTCTTTCGGGTCGAGCTTCTTGGCATCGATTGCCGCCTGGATGCGCGCCACGGAGACGGCATTGAAATCGGACCCGAAGAGGTTCTTGAAGCCACGCTTCGGCAGTCGGCGATAGAGCGCCATCTGGCCGCCCTCGAAGCCGTTGACGGAAACGCCCGAGCGGGACTTCTGGCCCTTCACACCGCGACCGCCGGTCTTGCCGGAACCGGAACCGATGCCGCGGCCAACGCGCTTGCGGGCCTTGGTGGCGCCGTCCTTATCGCGCAGTTCGTTGAGTTTCATCGGAATTCTCCAGCGCTTCTCAAGCCTCGTCCACGACGCGGACGAGGTGTTCCACTTTCGCGATCATGCCGCGGACCGAAGGCGTATCCTCCAGCGTGCGGCGGCGATGCAGCTTGTTGAGGCCGAGACCGACCAGCGTCGCACGCTGGTCCTTCGGGCGGCGAATCGGGCTGCCGATCTGTTCGACCGTGATGGTCTTGCTTTCTTTCTTGGCCATGGTCGTATCTTCCTGATCTGCCCGGCTTATTCTTCGCCCGCGACGGCCGCGCCACGGCGCGCCTGAAGGGTCGAGTACTTGATGCCGCGCTGGGCGGCGACTTCCTTGGGATGCTTCTGGTTCTTCAGGGCATCGAATGTCGCGCGCACCATGTTGTAGGGATTGGACGTGCCCATCGACTTGGCGACGACGTCGTGCATGCCGAGCGTCTCGAAGACGGCGCGCATCGGGCCGCCGGCGATGATGCCGGTGCCGGGCTTGGCCGCGCGCAGCAAGACCCTGCCCGCTCCATGCCGTCCCTCGACGTCATGGTGCAGCGTGCGGCCCGAACGCAGCGGCACGAAAATCAAGTCGCGCTTGGCGCTTTCGGTTGCCTTGCGGATCGCCTCCGGCACTTCGCGTGCCTTGCCGTGGCCGAAGCCGACGCGGCCCTTCTGGTCGCCGACGACGACGAGCGCGGCGAAACCGAAGCGACGGCCGCCCTTCACCACCTTGGCGACGCGATTGATGTGGACGAGCTTGTCGACGAATTCGCTGTCGCGCTCCTCGCGGTCGCGGCCTCGCCCGCCATCCCTGCGTTCCTGTGCCATATCCTAGTCCTTATTCTTTTCCGGAGACACGGGTTGATGATACCGGCGCATTCTCATTCGCGCCGGCGGTGAAAATCAGAAGCTCAGGCCGCCTTCACGTGCCGCCTCGGCCAGCGCCTTGACGCGGCCGTGGAAGATATAGGCGCCGCGATCGAAGACCACCTGCTTCACGCCGGCCTTGCCGGCGCGCTCGGCGATGAGCTTGCCGACGGCCGAGGCCGCCGAGATATCGGCGCCGGTCTTCAGACCGCCCTTCAAATCCTTGTCGAGCGTCGAAGCGGCCGCCAGAGTACGGCCCGCCTTGTCGTCGATGACCTGGGCATAGATGTTCTTGCCCGACCGATAGATCGAGAGGCGCGGACGCTCCGTATTGTGCGCCCTGATCTGGCGGCGGACGCGAGCGGCGCGGCGCTTGACGGATAGTTTGGAAACCATAGCCATTTCCTAGATTGAGACAGTGGGCGGCAGGCAATCGGCACTCGGAAAACCGATTGCCTCGCCGGCCTCCCGATTGCCGTCCTACTTCTTCTTGCCTTCCTTGCGAACAATCCGCTCGCCCGCGTACTTGACGCCCTTGCCCTTATAGGGCTCGGGTTCGCGGTATTCCCGGATTTCCGCTGCAACCTGCCCGACCGCCTGCTTGTCGATACCCGACACGACGATTTCGGTCGGCTTCGGCACCGCGATCGTGACCCCCTGCGGGGTCTCGTAGACGACATCATGGCTGAAGCCCAGCGCGAGTTGCAGGTTCTTACCCTGCATCGTCGCCCGGTAGCCGACGCCGTTGATTTCCAGGCGCTTCTCGAAGCCGTTCGTCACGCCCGTCAGGATATTGACGATCTGCGTGCGCGACATGCCCCATTTGGAGCGCGCCGCCTTCGACTGGTCACGCGGATCGACCTTGATATGACCGTCCTCGAGCTTGACCAGAACCTCGTCGTTGACGACGAACTTCAGTTCACCCTTCGGACCCTTCGCGGTCACGGTCTGGCCGTCCACAGTGGCGGTGACGCCCTGCGGCACGGAGACCGGCCTTTTACCAATACGAGACATTTCTTGTCCTCGCCTTTTCTTTCCTTGGCCGGATCAGAAGATCTGGCAGAGAATTTCACCGCCGACATTCTGCTCGCGCGCTTCATGGTCGGCCATCACGCCCTTCGGCGTCGACAGGATGGCGATCCCGAGGCCGTTGGCGACCTGCGGAATCGACTTCACCGACACATAGACGCGGCGACCGGGCTTCGAGACGCGGGCGATCTCGCGGATCACCGGCTGGCCCTCGAAATATTTCAGCTCGATCTCGATTTCCGACTTGCCGTTGTCGTAGTCTACCTGGCTGTAGTCGCGGATATAGCCTTCCGCCTTCAGCACGTCGAGCACGCGGACGCGAAGCGTGGAAGCCGGCGTCGAGACCTTATCCTTCTTGCGGCCGATGGCGTTGCGGATGCGGGTCAGCATATCGCCGAGAGGATCGCTCACAGACATCTCAAATCCTCCTTACCAGCTCGACTTGACGAGGCCCGGCACAAGGCCGACGGAACCGAGTTCGCGCAGCGCGATACGCGACATCCGAAGCTTGCGGTAATAGGCACGCGGACGGCCCGTCACCTCGCAGCGGTTGCGGACGCGCGTGGCCGAAGAGTTGCGCGGCAGCGCGGCAAGCTTCAACTGCGCACGGAAGCGCTCCTCGATCGGCAGCTTCTGGTCCATGATGATGGCCTTCAGCTCCTTGCGCTTGGACGCGTAGCTCTTGACGAGAGCACGGCGGCGCTTGTTCTTTTCGACTGCACTGGTCTTTGCCATGTTGCTTTCCTTTTTCTCGCCTGCCGTTACTGCCGGAAGGGGAAGTTGAAGGCCTTGAGCAGCGCCCGGGCCTCGTCATCCGTCTTGGCGGTCGTACAGACGATCACGTCCATCCCCCAGATCTGGTCGACCTGGTCGTAATTGATCTCGGGGAACACGATATGCTCCTTGATGCCCATGGCGAAGTTGCCACGGCCATCGAAGCTCTTGGGATTGAGCCCGCGGAAGTCGCGAACGCGCGGCAGCGCGATCGTGACCAGGCGGTCGAGAAATTCGTACATGCGGTCCTGGCGCAGCGTCACCTTGGCGCCGATCGGCATGTTCTCGCGGACCTTGAAGCCTGCGATCGAATTGCGCGCATGGGTCACGATGGCCTTCTGGCCGGTGATGCGGCCGAGATCTTCCGCCGCGACGGTCGGCTTCTTGGAATCGCCCGTCGCTTCGCCGACACCCATGTTCACGACGATCTTGTCGAGACGCGGAACCTGCATCTCGTTGTCGTACTTGAACTCTTCCCGGAGCGCCTTGTGGATGGTCTCGTTGTAGAGCTTCTTCATCCGCGGCTCGTATGCGGTCTTAGCCATCGATGGTTTCTCCCGAGCGCTTGGCGACGCGCACCTTCTTGCCGTCCTTCTGGAAGGTGAAGCCGACGCGGGTCGGCTTGCCGTCCTTCGGGTCGGCGAGCGCGATGTTGGACAGATGGATCGACGCTTCCTTGGTGATGATGCCGCCTTCCTGGCCCTGCGTCTGGCGCTGGTGGCGCCGGATCAGGTTGACGCCACGAACGATGGCACGGTCCTCCTTGGGAGAAACGCTCATCACCTCGCCGGTGCGGCCCTTGTCCTTGCCGGCGAGCACGACAACTTTGTCGCCCTTCTTGATCTTTTGCACTTTCCGGCTCCTTACAGCACTTCAGGCGCGAGCGAGATGATCTTCATGTGGTTCTTGGCGCGCAGCTCACGCGGCACCGGCCCGAAGATACGCGTGCCGACCGGCTCTTTCTTGTTGTCGACGAGCACCGCTGCATTCTTGTCGAACCGGATGACGCTGCCATCAGCACGGCGGATGTCCTTGGCCGTGCGCACCACGACCGCCTTCATCACGTCGCCCTTCTTGACGCGGCCGCGCGGGATCGCCTCCTTGACCGAAACGACGATGATGTCGCCGACGGAGGCATATTTCCGCTTCGAGCCGCCCAGCACCTTGATGCACATGACACGACGCGCGCCGGAATTGTCGGCGACGTCGAGGTTTGTTTGCATCTGAATCATGACTGACCGCTTTCCTGATTATCGGGTCTGATTATCCGGGTCGGGATGCGCCCTCCCCGGTTGTCCTTGCTATTCTTACTGCGCCTGCTCTTCGGTAATGACGGTCCAGCGCTTGTGGCGCGAGATCGGTGCGCATTCCTGGATGAACACCGTATCCCCTACCTTGTGCACGTTACTCTCGTCATGCGCCTGGTACTTCTTCGTGCGGCGCACGGTCTTCTTCATGGCCGGATGCGTGAAACGGCGCTCGACATCGACAATGACCGTCTTCTCGTTCTTGTCGCTGACGACGGTGCCCTGCAGGATGCGCTTTGGCATGGTCTTGTCCTTATGCCTTCTTGCCGACGGCCTTTTGGGCCGCGATCGTCTTGATGCGCGCGATGTCACGCCGAACCTGACGGACGCGCGCGGTTTTCTCGAGCTGGCCGGTCGCCTTCTGGAAGCGCAGGTTGAACTGCTCCTTCTTCAGCTTGGCCAGTTCGTCATTCAACTGGTCTGGGGTCATCCCCCGGGCTTCATCGCTCTTCATGGCCAAAACCCTTCCTATTCCGCGATGCGCTGGACGAAGCGCGTCCTGACCGAAAGCTTGGCGGCGCCGAGACGAAGCGCCTCTCGCGCGGTCACTTCGTCGACACCGTCGAGCTCGAACATTATGCGGCCCGGCTTTACCCTGCACGCCCAGTAATCGACGGCGCCCTTGCCCTTGCCCATGCGGACTTCGGTCGGCTTGCCGGTTACCGGAACGTCCGGGAAAATGCGAATCCAGACGCGCCCCTGGCGCTTCATCTGGCGCGTGATGGCACGGCGGGCCGCCTCGATCTCGCGTGCCGTCACCCTGTTGGGCTCCAGCGCCTTCAGTCCGAAAGCGCCGAAGTTCAAATCCGTGCCGCCCTTGGCAACGCCATGGATACGGCCCTTGAACTGCTTGCGGTAGGTCGTGCGCTTTGGCTGCAGCATCTTGTATTACTCCAGATTCTTCCTGCCCTCAGGCGTTCTCGCGGCGGCGACCGCCGCCATGCGTGTGGTCGCCTTCAACCGCACGACGCTCCGACGCCATCGGGTCGTGCTCGAGGATCTCGCCCTTGAATACCCACACCTTGACGCCGCACTTGCCGTAGGCGGTCTTCGCCTCGGCCGTGCCGTAATCGACATCGGCGCGCAGCGTGTGCAGCGGCACGCGGCCCTCGCGGTACCATTCCATGCGCGCGATCTCGGCCCCGCCGAGCCGGCCCGCGCAGTTGATGCGGATGCCTTCGGCACCGAGACGCATCGCCGACTGGACGGCGCGCTTCATGGCGCGGCGGAAGGCGATGCGGCGCTCGAGCTGCTGGGCGATCGACTGCGCGATCAGCGTCGCGTCGGTCTCCGGCTTACGCACCTCGACGATGTTGAGATGCGTCTCGGCGTTGGTCATCTCGGAAAGCCTGCGGCGCAGCTTCTCGATGTCCGCGCCCTTCTTGCCTATGATAAGGCCCGGACGCGCCGAATGGATCGTCACCCGGCACTTCTTGTGCGGACGCTCGATGACCACCTTGGAGACGGCCGCCTGCTTCATCTCTTTCATGATGAGTTGGCGGATCTTGATATCCTCGTGCAGGAGCCTGCCGTACTCGCCGGTATTGGCATACCAGCGCGAGTCCCAGGTCCTGTTGATGCCGAGACGCAGACCGATCGGATTGACTTTCTGGCCCATCAGGCGGCCTCCACTTTCTCTTCGACTTCCCTGACGACGATCGTCAGGTGCGAAAACGGCTTCTCGATGCGGCTGGCGCGACCGCGACCGCGGGCATGGAAGCGCTTCATGACGATCGACTTGCCGACATAGGCTTCGGCCACGATCAATGCGTCAACGTCGAGATCGTGATTGTTCTCCGCGTTGGCGATTGCCGATTCCAGCGTCTTCTTCACGGTGCCGGCAATCCGCTTGCGCGAGAATTCCAGATCCGACAGTGCAGTCGCCACCTTCTTGCCGCGGATCAGCGCGGCCACCAGGTTAAGCTTCTGCGGGCTGATACGGATGGTGCGCAGCACGGCGCGCGCCTCGTTGTCCTCAAGCCGCCGCGGAGCCTTTGGCTTGCCCATGATTATTTCCTCTTCGCCTTCTTGTCCGCGCCGTGACCGAAATAGGTGCGCGTCGGGGAAAACTCGCCGAACTTGTGGCCGACCATGTCTTCCGACACGGACACCGGAATGTGCTTCTGGCCGTTGTAGACGCCGAAGGTCAGGCCGACGAACTGCGGCAGGATCGTAGAACGGCGGCTCCACATCTTGATGACCTCGTTTCGGCCGCCGTCGCGCACCTTGTCGGCTTTCTTCAGGAGAAAGCCGTCGATGAACGGGCCTTTCCAAACTGAACGGGACATTGGAAAACCCTTTCCTTAGCTCTTGCGCTGGTGGCGCGAGCGCATGATGAACTTGTCGGTCGCCTTGTTGGACCGCGTCTTCTTGCCCTTGGTCGGCTTGCCCCAGGGCGTGACCGGATTACGACCGCCGGAGGTACGACCCTCGCCGCCGCCATGCGGATGGTCGACCGGGTTCATGGTGACGCCGCGATTGTGAGGGCGCTTGCCCAGCCAGCGCTGGCGGCCGGCCTTGCCGAGACTGATGTTGCCGTGATCGGGGTTGGAAACCGCGCCCACCGTCGCCAGGCAGGAGCCGTGGACGACGCGCTGCTCTCCCGAATTCAGGCGCAGGATTGCCCAGCCCTGATCGCGCCCGACAAGCTGCGCATAGGTGCCGGCGGAACGCGCGACCTGACCGCCCTTGCCCGGCTTCAGCTCGACATTGTGCACGATCGTGCCGACCGGCATCGAAGACAACCGCATGGCATTGCCCGGCTTCACGTCGGCGCTCTCGGCAGCAATCACCGTATCGCCCGCGACCAGGCGCTGCGGTGCCAGGATGTAGGAGAGCTCACCGTCCTCATATTTGACCAGCGCGATGAACGCCGACCGGTTCGGATCGTATTCGAGCCGCTCGACCGTTGCCGGCACATCGAACTTGCGCCGCTTGAAATCGACGACGCGATAGGTGCGCTTGTGACCGCCGCCCTGGAAGCGGGCGGTGATGCGGCCGGAATTGTTGCGGCCGCCCTTGGAGACCAGACCTTCGGTCAGTCCCTTCACCGGCTTGCCCTTGTAGAGGCCGGAGCGATCAACGATGACCAGCTGACGCTGGCCCGGCGTGATCGGATTGAAATGCTTGAGTGCCATTATCCTCTACCTCGGCTTCTCAGAGACCGGTTGCGACGTCTATTGCATCGCCGTCGGCAAGCGTCACGACCGCCCTCTTCACATCGTTCTGCCGGCCAATGGTGCCGCGAAAGCGCTTCACCTTGCCCTTGCGCACGAGCGTGTTCACGCCAGTGACCTTGACGCCGAACAGCGCCTCGACCGCAGCCTTGATTTCCGGCTTCGTCGCTTTCTTCGCGACATTGAAGACGACCTGGTTCTGCTCCGAGGCCATCGTCGATTTCTCGGTGATGGCCGGGCTGACGATCACATCGTAGTGGCGAAGATCCGTCATTTGAACCGCTCCTGGAGGGCCTCGACCGCCGCCTTGGAAAGGACGAGCGTGCCGCGACGCAGTATGTCATGGACGTTGATGCCCTGGATCGGCAGCACGTCGATGTTGGGGATGTTCGACGCGGCACGCTTGAAATTCTGGTCAAGCTCGGCACCGCCGATCATCAGCGCGTTGGAAAGGCCAAGCGCGGCAAAGCTGGAGATGAGCGCCTTCGTCTTGGCATCCTTCACCGAAAGATCGTCGACGACGATCAGGCTCGACGACTTCGCCTTGGCCGACAGCGCATATTTCAGGCCGAGCGCGCGGACTTTCTTCGGCAGGTCGTGCGAGTGATCGCGCGCGACCGGGCCGTGAGCCTTGCCGCCGCCGCGGAACTGCGGCGCCCGCGCCGAGTGATGACGGGCGCGGCCCGTGCCCTTCTGCTTGTACATCTTGGCGCCGGTGCGGGAAACCTCCGCGCGGCCCTTCGCCTTGTGCGTGCCCTGCTGCTTCTTGGCAAGCTGCCAGCGCACGACGCGCTGCAGGATATCCTCGCGCGGATCGAGCCCGAAGATCTCGTCGGAAAGCGTCAGCTTTCCAGCGTCCTTGCCGGCGAGGGTTGTTACCTTGAGATCCATTATTCGGCCCCTTCATTCGCCGGAGCGGCTTCAGCCTTGTCGGACTTGGCGGCGCGGATGGCGGCCGGCTTCGGCGCGTCCTTCGGAAGCGCCAACTTCACCGCGTCGCGGACCATGATCCACGCGCCCTTGGAACCAGGCACCGCGCCGCGCACCAGGATCAGGCCCCGCTCGCCGTCGGTCGAGACCACTTCCAGGTTCTGCGTGGTTACGCGCACATCGCCCATGTGCCCGGCCATCTTCTTGCCCTTGAACACCTTGCCGGGGTCCTGGCGCTGGCCGGTCGAACCGTGCGCGCGGTGCGAAACCGAGTTGCCGTGGGTAGCGCGACCGCCGCCGAAATTGTGGCGCTTCATCACGCCCTGGAAACCCTTGCCGATCGACGTGCCGGTCACATCGACCCGCTGGCCGGGAACGAAATGCTCCACGGTCAACTCCGCGCCGACGTCCAGCATGTTTTCCGGCGATACCCGGAACTCGGCAACCTTCGCCTTCGGCTCCACGGAAGCCTTGGCGAAATGACCGCGAAGCGCCTTCGTCGTGTTCTTGACCTTGGCCAGCCCGACGCCGAGCTGGACCGCGGTATAGCCGTTCTTCTCTTCGGTGCGCTGAGACACGACCTGACAGTTCTCCATGCGGAGAACCGTGACCGGCACATGCTCGCCCGCATCGTTATAGATGCGGGTCATTCCCACCTTCTGTGCAATTACACCTGAACGCATTTTTTCGTTCTTCCTTCAGAGGAGCTTGGCTTTCGCCCGGCTCATGGTCGTTCGTCGATCGTGCGTCGGTCGAACCACGACCGACGCGTTGCGCGCCGTCCCTACAACTTGATCTCGACGTCAACACCGGCGGCAAGATCGAGCTTCATCAGCGCGTCGACCGTCTGCGGGGTCGGGTCGACGATGTCGAGCAGCCGCTTGTGCGTGCGCATCTCGAACTGTTCGCGGCTCTTCTTGTCGATGTGCGGCGAGCGGTTGACCGTGAATTTCTCGATACGCGTCGGCAGCGGAATGGGGCCGCGGACATTGGCGCCGGTACGCTTGGCGGTCGACACGATCTCGCGCGTCGAGGCATCGAGCACCCGATGGTCGAACGCCTTGAGGCGAATGCGGATATTTTGTCCGTTCATGTCAATTTCCTTGTCCGCCGGAGCGGGGGAAAATCCCCCGCACCCGCGCCGGACCCTTTAGATCCGTTATTCCTTGATGGAGATGACGACGCCGGCGCCGACGGTGCGGCCGCCTTCGCGG
>JAKDNM010000189.1 GCA_030456445.1 Hyphomicrobiales bacterium | reverse complement strand
CTTATCCGTGATGGCGTGCTGGGCGAGATCGTGCTGGTGCGCGGCGAGTGGCACACGGCCTATCCCGCCTGGAAAAACTGGCGCGCCGATCCCGCACGCTCGGGCTCCGATGTTCTCGGCGCCGTCGGCGTGCATGTGTTCGATCTTCTGAACTATCTGCTGGAGGCCGATGCTGAGAGCATCGAGGCCCGTGTCAATCGCGATCCCCGGAGCGGGCTGGATAGCACCATCGCTGCCGTTATTGGCTATGATAACGGCACCACCGGCGCTGTGACCATCACCAACCGGGCGCGCTCGCTCGTCAACAGCGTCCACGTGTTGGGAACCAAGGGTTCTGCGGTCGGGGTCGGCACGTTGGGCATGGCGCCGACCGGCCGTTTGGATCTAGTGATCGACGGCAAGGAGGAGCGTCGCGAGCTGCCGGTTGTCGATCTGTCGGCCGTACAGTTCGAGGCATTTTCCCGCGCATGCGCGACAGGCGAGACGCCGAATGCAAGCGGAACGGATGGCCTCAATTCCATCGCGTTGACACGACGCATCCTGGTCGCAAAAAAATGACCGGCGGTAAGATGCACTACACCGCAAGTCACTGGGGCCTCTACGAAGTCGGGCCGCAGTCCGAAGGGGGCGCCAGGCTGCGACCTTTCGCGAATGACCCCGATCCCTCACCGATCGGCCTTGACCAGCTCGGTGAAGCCGTCAGCCGTCTCCGCGTCGCACGCCCCGCGGTGCGTGAATCATGGCTGCGCGAGGGCCCCGGCGCAGCCCCGGAGAAACGCGGCCGCGAGCCGTTCGTCGAGGTCGGGTGGGAGCAGGCTCTCGATCTCGTCGCCAGCGAACTCAAGCGCATCACGCAAACATATGGTAACGAGGCGATCTTCGGAGGGTCCTACGGATGGTCGAGCGCCGGTCGCTTCCATCACGCACAAAGCCAGGTTCATCGTTTCCTCAACGCCATCGGCGGCTATGTGCGCCATGTGGACACCTACAGCCTCTCTGCCGGCCGGGCGATAATGCCGCACATCGTCGGCCAGATCGATGATCTGCACGCTCAGCACACGTCTTGGGACGTGATCGCCGAACACACGCGTCTCTTCGTTTCCTTCGGCGGCGTGCCCTTGAAGAATTCGCGTGTCTCGCCCGGCGGCGCCGGGCGCCATAGGGTTCGAGACGCCTTATGCGCCATGTCGAACAATGGCGGCAGGCTTATCAGCATCAGCCCGATACGTCATGAACCGGACACGGCCGTCGATTTCGAATGGATACCTATCAGGCCCAATACTGACGTCGCTCTGATGCTGGCGCTTGCGCACCAGCTTTTCGCACATGGCTTGGCCGATATCGGCTTTCTCACCCGCTACTGTGTAGGAGCGGATACCTTCCGCGATTATGTCATGGGCAGAAATGATGGCGTTCCAAAAACGCACGAATGGGCCGAGGCCATAACGGGCGTGCCGCGTGAGCGGATCGTGCGGCTTGCCAGGGAAATGGCGGCTACGACGACCATGCTCAACGTGGCGTGGTCGCTTCAGCGCGCCCAGCACGGCGAACAGCCCTTTTGGACTATCGTGGCGCTCGCTTCGGTTCTCGGTCAGATCGGTCTGCCAGGCGGCGGCTTCGGCTTGGGATACGGTTCCATGAACGCCATCGGGAGCCGCCATCCATGCGTCAAGGGGCCTTCGCTTCCCCAAGGGGCCAACCCGGTCGATGCATTCATTCCGGTCTCTCGCATCGCCGACCTGCTTCTGCATCCGGGCGGGCCTTTCAACTATCAGGGCCGCAACTGTATCTATCCCGACATCCGCCTGGTTTATTGGGCCGGGGGCAATCCCTTCCATCATCACCAAGACCTCAATCGACTGCGCCGGGCGTGGGAAAAGCCCGACACGGTCATCGTGCATGAGCAGTTCTGGAACCCGCTCGCGCGCATGGCCGACATCCTTCTGCCGGCAACACTTGCGGCCGAACGCGACGACATCGGATTCGCAACGCGCGAAGGCTTGCTCGTGGCCATGCGCAAGGTCGTCGAACCTCGTGCGGAGGCGCGTGATGATTACGCTATTTTTACCGACATCGCCGCTCGCATGAATGTCGAGGATACCTTTACCGAAGGGCTTTCGCCTATACAATGGCTGAAGCGCCTCTATAGCGCCTTCGCGCAGAACTCACGAGCCCAGGGTATCGATATTCCCTCTTTCGAAACCTTCTGGGAGAACGGGTTGATCGACCTGTCACCTTACGATAACCCGGTCATCCTCCTTCAATCCTTCCGCGATAATCCCGACGCCAACCCCCTGCCTACCTCCAGCGGGCGCATCGAGTTGTTCTGCGCCTTCGTCGAGGCGGCAGGCGCAGCCGATTGTCCTCCCCATCCCACGTGGATTGAGCCGGACGAATGGCTTGGCTCGTTGGCTACCCGGCACTATCCGCTTCATTTCGTCTCCGATCAGCCCGAGCGCCGGCTTCACAGCCAGCTTGATCACGCCGCCTGGAGCCTGGACGGCAAGGCGCAGGGTCGTGAGCGGCTGACAATCAACCGGAAAGACGCGATGGCGCGCGGCATCGTCGATGGAGACGTGGTCGAGATATTCAACGATCGGGGACGCTGCCAGGCGAGCGCGCAGCTTAGCGACGATATCAAGGCTGGTGTGGTGCGGCTGGCCACCGGGGCGTGGTTCGACCCGGCGCAGGCCTTCGACGCGCATAGCAACCCGAATATGCTGACGACCGACAGGCCCGCCTCCACATTTTCCCAGGGCTGCGCTGCGCTGACCTGTCTCGTGGACATCGCGCGTAGTCGCGATCCCAAAATTCCCAGTGCGCACGACATGCCCGCGATCATTGAAAGCGATCGCTTCGAAACCGACGACCACTCATAATTCGGGAGATAGCCATGACAAGCTTGAGCAGGACGCGGAGAGGCGCGGAATTGCCGGCTAAGACCGAGTTGCCTAGCCGGCACGTGACGCTCGGGCCGCATCGAGCGCCGCATCGTTCCTTCTATTACGCGATGGGTCTCGGCCCGGAGGAAATAGCCAAGCCGTTCGTTGGCGTCGTGAGCTGCTGGAACGAGGCGGCGCCGTGCAATATCGCGCTCGACCGACAGGCGGCCGCCGTCAAGGAGGGCGTAGCCGAAAGCGGCGGGCTGCCACGTGAGTTCTGCACGATCTCGGTGACCGACAGCCTCGCCATGGGCCATGAAGGCATGCGCTCGTCTCTCGTCAGCCGCGAAGTTATTGCAGATTCGGTCGAACTGTTCATTCGCGGTCATTCCTACGACGCGCTGGTCTGTGTGGGCAGTTGCGACAAGTCGCTTCCAGGCATGATGATGGCCATGCTGCGCCTGAACGTGCCCTCCATCTTCCTCTATGGCGGTTCCATCCTGCCCGGCCGCTTCCGCGGCCGGGACGTAACCGTCCAGGACGTCTTCGAGGCCGTCGGCGCGCATCAGGCGGGTACCATGAGCGACGAGGAACTGCACGAACTCGAATGCGTCGCCTGTCCCTCGGCGGGAACCTGCGGCGGACAGTACACCGCCAACACGATGGCGTGCGTGTCCGAGGCGATCGGGCTTGCGATGCCGGGTTCGACCTCGGCGCCCGCCGTCTACAGCAATCGGGACCGCATCGCACGCAATTGCGGTAACGCCGTCATGGATCTGCTGGCAAGCGGTCTGCGCCCACGTCAAATCGTGACGCGGGAGGCTCTGGAAAACGCCGCGCGCGTCGTCGCGGCCTCGGGCGGTTCGACTAACGCTGCGCTTCACCTGCCGGCCATCGCCAACGAGGTGGGCATTGAGTTCACTCTTGCCGATATAGGTGCCATTTTTGCCAGCACGCCGTATTTGACTAGCCTGAAGCCCGGCGGCAAATATGTCGCCAAGGATCTCTACGACGTAGGGGGCGTACCAGTGATCATGCGTGCTTTACTGGACGCCGGACTGTTGCATGGCGACTGCATGACCGTCTCCGGCCGAACTATCGCGCAGAATCTCGAAGGGGTAACCATACCTCCCAACCAGGATGTGGTGCGTCCCGTTACAGAGACTATGAAGACCGGGGGCCTCGTCGTGCTTTCCGGAAATCTAGCGCCCGAAGGCGCCATCATGAAGGTGGCGGGCTTGACGCACGCCGACTTTCGCGGGCCTGCCCGATGCTTCGATAGCGAGGAAGCCGCCTTTGAAGCCGTTAAACAGCATGCCTATCAGAAGGGCGATGTGCTGGTGATCCGTTACGAAGGACCGCGCGGAGGGCCCGGCATGCGCGAAATGTTGTCCACGACCGCCGCGTTGGCCGGCCAGGGAGACGACGAAGGCGTTGCACTGATCACGGACGGGCGCTTTTCCGGCGCGACCCGGGGAATGAGCATCGGACATATTTCTCCCGAGGCAGCCACTGGCGGACCCATCGCGCTGGTACGCGACGGCGACATGATTGCCATCGATGCGGCCCTCGGTCGGATCGATGTCGAAATCGACGCGGAGGAACTCGCTAGGCGCGAGAAGGAATGGAAACCTAGGGTGACACGTTATGGCAGTGGTGCATTGTGGCGCTTTGCGCAGATCGCCAGTTCCGCCGCTTCCGGAGCCATAACGCATCCCGGTGCGGCAGGAGAGGTCTTCGACTATTCTTCTCTTTAGATGTTTGGTCCCGGCATTTGCTGGAGCGGATTTAGCGTGAAGCGTTCGGGCTGCG
>JAKDNM010000062.1 GCA_030456445.1 Hyphomicrobiales bacterium | reverse complement strand
GCGCGCGCGGCAGCGGTGAAGGATCGGGCCAAGCAGGCCAAGAAGTCGGGGCGTGACGTATGAACTGGCTCGGCGGACAAAACGACATGGCGACCCATCGTTCCGGTATCGTCACGGTGCTCGACATCGGCTCGAGCAAGATCTGCTGCATCATCGCCAAGCTGAAGCCGTGCGAGGAAAGTCAGCGCCTGCCGGGACGCACGCACCGCATGCGCATCATCGGCATCGGGCACCAGCGCTCGCGCGGCGTCAAATCGGGCGTCGTGGTCGATCTCGACCGCGCGGAACAGGCGATCCGGCTGGCGGTGGACGCGGCCGAGCGGATGGCCGGCCTCACCATCGAATCGCTGATCGTCAACCTTTCCGCCGGACGCCTGAAGAGCGAGACGTTTTCGGCCAGGATCAATCTGGGCGGCCATGAGGTCGACCAGAGCGACATCAGGCGCGTGCTTGCCGCCGGCGCAAGGCAGGCGCTTTCCGGCGACCGCCAGGTGGTACATTCGCTTCCCGTCGCCTTCTCGCTGGACGACGAGCGGGGCGTGCGTGATCCGCGCGGCATGATCGGTGACGCGCTCGGTGTCGACATGCACGTGCTTTCGGGCGTTGCGGCGCCGCTGCGCAATCTGGAACTTGCCGTGAACCGCTGTCACCTCTCGGTCGAGCGGATGGTGGCGACGCCCTATGCCAGCGGCCTGTCGGCGCTGGTGGACGACGAAGCGGAAATGGGGGCGGCCTGCATCGACATGGGCGGCGGCACGACCACGCTCGCCGTCTTCTCGGAAGGCAAGTTCGTGCATGCCGACGCGATCGCGATCGGCGGCAACCACGTGACGCTCGACCTGGCGAAAGGGTTGTCGGCCGGGCTCGACGACGCCGAGCGGCTGAAGGTCATGCATGGCTCGGCGCTGCCGGCCAGCAATGACGACCGCGACATCATCACGGTGCAGCCCATATCGGGCGATGAGACGGAGGCGCCCTTGCAGGTGCCGAGGGCGGCGATGACCCGGATCATCCGGGCGCGTATCGACGAGACGCTGGAGATGGTCCGCGACCGTCTCAACCAGTCGGGCTACGGCAACAATGTCGGCAAGCGCGTCGTGCTGACCGGCGGCGCGAGCCAGCTTGTCGGCTTGCCGGAGGCGGCGCGGCGCATTCTCGGGCGCAGCGTGCGCATCGGCCGTCCGCTCGGCGTGGCAGGCTTGCCGGAGGCGGCCAAGGGGCCGGCCTTCGCGACGGCGGTCGGACTGATGATCTACCCGCAGGTCGCGGGTCTTGAAGGCCGTTTCACCGCGCGGGCGTTCAGCCAGCGCATGACCGGCACGGGCGGGCGGCT
The DNA here is from genome assembly GCA_030456445.1 of Hyphomicrobiales bacterium. GTDB lineage: Bacteria > Pseudomonadota > Alphaproteobacteria > Rhizobiales > Rhizobiaceae > Mesorhizobium_L. Next base: position 20,598 of record JAKDNM010000062.1, on the reverse strand, counting down.
CTCCCGGATGAGTCAGTGGTTGAGGGATAGTTTCTAGTAACAACGGGGATAGCCCCGAAGGCGGCCGCAGCGGCGATGCGGCAGACAAAGGGAAAAAGGACGAGGACATGACGATCAATCTGCAGAAGCCGGATATCACCGAGCTCAAGCCACGCATCACCGTGTTCGGTGTCGGCGGCGGCGGCGGCAACGCCGTCAACAACATGATCACGGCGGGGCTTCGCGGGGTGGAGTTCGTCGTGGCCAACACCGACGCGCAGGCGCTGACGATGACCAAGGCCGAGCGGCTGATCCAGCTTGGCGCGCATGTCACCGAAGGTCTGGGCGCCGGCTCGCAGCCGGAGGTCGGCCGCGCGGCGGCGGAGGAATGCATCGACGAGATCGTCGATCACCTCTCCACCACGCATATGTGCTTCGTCACCGCCGGAATGGGCGGCGGAACCGGTACCGGGGCAGCGCCTGTCGTGGCGCGTGCGGCGCGCGAAAAGGGCATCCTGACCGTCGGCGTCGTGACCAAGCCTTTCCACTTCGAGGGGCAGCGCCGGATGAAGACGGCCGATCAGGGCATCGAGGAATTGCAGAAATGCGTTGACACCCTGATCGTCATTCCCAACCAGAACCTTTTCCGCATCGCCAACGACAAGACCACCTTCGCCGACGCCTTCGCGATGGCCGACCAGGTGCTCTATTCGGGCGTCGCCTGCATCACCGATCTGATGGTCAAGGAAGGCCTCATCAATCTCGACTTCGCCGACGTGCGCTCGGTCATGCGCGAGATGGGCAAGGCCATGATGGGCACGGGCGAAGCGTCGGGCGAGGGCCGGGCGATGGCCGCGGCCGAAGCCGCGATCGCCAACCCGCTGCTCGACGAATCCTCCATGAAGGGCGCGAGGGGCCTCCTGATCTCTATCACCGGCGGACGCGACCTCACGCTGTTCGAGGTGGACGAGGCGGCGACCCGTATCCGCGAGGAAGTCGATCAGGAAGCCAATATCATTCTCGGCGCGACCTTCGACGAGGAACTGGAAGGCGTCATCCGGGTCTCCGTGGTGGCCACCGGCATCGATAAGCTGGCGAGCGAGATTTCGCCGGCGCCGGCTGTCATCCGTCAAGCTCCCCCCAAGTCGGCGCAGCAGGTTACGATCGGCGAAGGCCGGCCCGTTGCCGCGCAGGCGCCGGAAGCGCAAAGGGCGCCCGAACTCGTGCGTGCCGACGATCCGGTCGCCGAGGCGATCCGGCTTGCCGAAGCCGGTGTGCCGAGGCAGCAGGCTCCGCGCCAGCAGCATGTGGAAGACGATTTCCGGCCGCAGAGCCGCATCTTCCCGGCCCCCGCCGCCGAACAGCCCCGGATCGCCCAGCCGGCGGCCCCGGTACAGCATCACGCGGCCCATGCCGACCATCATGACGAGCGCGCGCCGCAGCATGTTGCGGCCGGCGCGCCACGCATGCCGCGCGTCGAGGATTTTCCGCCGGCTGTGAGGGCGGAGCTTGAGGCGCGGCAGTCACCGTCCTCGACTGACCATGACGAGCGCGGGCCGATGGGCCTTCTGAAGCGGCTGACGCATGGCCTGTCGCGGCGCGAGGAAGAGCCGGCCCGGCTGCAGCCCGCGCAGCCGCGCGAGCCGAAGCTGCGCCAGCCGGCGCCCGAGGCGAGACGTCTCGCCAGCCAGGACCCGGCCGTCTATGCGCCGCGCCGTGGCCAGATCGACGAGCATGGCAGGCTGGTGCCGCAGGCGCATGCGACTCATGAGGACGACCAGCTCGAGATTCCGGCCTTCCTTCGCCGGCAGGCCAACTGACGATCCTTACAATTGATGACAATTTGTGACGGGCGGGAGTATCGACTCCCGCCTTTCTTTATGAAAAGATATGTAAATCATATGGTTAAGAAGAAATCTTCTCCCATGTAACGGCGTAACACGGAGTAAGAAACCGTGATTTGGAGTCTCACCCGCGCGTATTTATCTTCCCCGGTAACAAGCGTCGGTTTCGAGGGGAATGTGGGGTTTTTCCGTCCGGCGAAAGCAAAAACGTTCGTGATAATGCGGACTGGGCAACAGGCTTAGCTGGTGCGGTCTATGGGCATCGAACTGCACGAATATCAATCGACGCTGAAGTCGCATGTGAGCCTGTCGGGGATAGGCGTCCATAGCGGCAAGCCGGTTTCCATCCATTTCCATCCCGCCGATGCCGATACCGGCGTTGTTTTTCATTGCGGCGACGCCGATGGCGGCTACAGGGAAATCCGGGCGCTTGTCTCCGAGGTGAGCGGCACCGAACTTCGCACGGTACTCGGTGACCCCGCAGGGCTGCATGTGGCCACCGTCGAGCATGTCATGGCGGCGCTCTTCGGGCTCGGGATCGATAATGTGATTGTCGAGATAGACGGGGTCGAAGCGCCGATCCTGGACGGAAGCGCTGCCCTGCTGGTCGAGGCCTTCGATCATGCGGGGATAGAACGGCAGGCGGTCAAGCGGCGTTATATCCGCATATTGAAGCCCGTGCGGATCGAAAACGGCGCGTCGTGGGCGGAGTTCAGGCCGCATGACGGAACCCGTTTCGAGATCGACATCGATTTCGAAAGCGCGGCTATCGGCCGGCAATATCTCGGCCTCGATCTCAATGCCGACCGGTTCCGCCGTGATGTTTCACGGGCCCGCACATTCGGTTTCATGAAGGATGTCGAGCGGCTCTGGGCGGCCGGATTCGCACTTGGCGCGTCGCTCGAGAATTCGGTGGTGATCGGCGAGGACGGCGGCGTCATCAACATGGAAGGGCTGCGCTATTCCGACGAGTTCGTGCGGCACAAGATGCTCGACGCCATGGGGGACCTTGCGCTTGCCGGTGCGCGCTTCATTGGCTGTTTTCGCTCCTATCGCGGCGGCCACAGGCTCAATGCCGCGGCGCTTCGCCGGCTTTTGTCGGATCGCTCGGCGTTCGAGATCGTCGAGACGGCACGCCGGGAACGCGGCCGTTCGGCGGAGATCATCACTGTCAGCGCCCCCGTCTTCGCGCCCTGGGCGATCTGAAAGAAGCACCCCGGCCACACTGCGTCCGTTATCCGCCACAAAAATGCGCGAATGCATGGGGATAGCGTTGCCGGGGAAGGGCCGTTATGGTTTATGACGGCGCTTGAGAGCCCGATGTTGCGCCGAAGGATTCTGGAACGACTATGGTGTTGATCACAGGTGCCGCTCCGACCGGCCGGCTTCGGCTGGCGTTGCTCGCAATGTCGCTCGCGGCTCTGCCGATGGTCCTTGGGGGCTGTCAGAACGACAAGGACAAGCTGGCTCTGGCGACTTATGTCGCGCCGACCGATCCGGCCGACCAGCTTTACAATGAAGGCCTCGCCAATCTGGACGCAGGGCGCCTCAAGGAGGCGTCAGCCAAATTCGACGCCATCGACAAGCAGCATCCCTATTCGGAATATTCGCGCAAGGCCGAAGTCATGGGCGCCTTCACGAAGTACCGTCTGGGCAATTACGAGGACGCCGTCACCAGCGCCCAGCGCTACATGGAACTCTACCCTTCCACCGACGACGCGGCTTACGCGCAATATATCATCGGCCTCAGCTATTTCCGGCAAATCCGGGACGTGACGCAGGACCAGAAGGAATCGCGCCAGACCATCGACGCGATGACCAAGGTTGTCCAGAATTATCCAGACTCACCCTATGTCGAGGATGCCAAGACGAAAATCCGCTTTGCCCGCGACCAGCTTGCCGGCAAGGAGATGCAGGTCGGCCGCTATTATCTGGAACGCCGGGAATATCTGGCCGCGATCAAGCGCTTCCGCGACGTGGTCGAGAATTATTCGAATACCAATCAGATCGAAGAAGCGCTGGCGAGGCTGACGGAAGCCTATTACGCGATGGGCATCGCGTCGGAGGCGCAGACGGCAGCCGCAGTGCTCGGCCGGAACTATCCGGACAGCAAGTGGTACAAGGATTCCTATGCGCTCCTGCAGTCGGGCGGGCTGTCGCCGTCCGAAAACAAGGGCTCCTGGATATCCAAGGCCTTTCATACCGTCGTCGGGGGGTAGCACCCCATACCATGCTCGCCAGACTGTCGATCCGCGATATTGTCCTGATCGAGCGCCTGGACGTTGATTTTGCCGCCGGCCTTTCGGTGCTGACCGGCGAGACGGGGGCGGGCAAGTCCATCCTGCTCGATTCGCTGTCGCTGGCGCTCGGCGCGCGCGGCGACGCTTCGCTCGTGCGGCACGGCGTGGCTCAAGGGCAGGTCACAGCCGTTTTCGACGTCGCCAAAGTCCACCCTGCCCGGCAAATCCTGCGTGACAACGCCATCGAGGACGACGGCGACATCATTCTCAGGCGTGTTCAGACCGCCGACGGGCGCACCCGCGTCTTCGTCAACGACCAGCCGGCGAGCGTCGGCCTGATGCGCGCTGTCGGCCGCGCGCTGGTGGAAATCCACGGCCAGCACGACGAGCGCGCGCTGGTCGACGCGGATGCGCATCGCGATCTTCTCGACGCTTTCGGCCTGCATTCGCAAGAGGCCGGAGCCGTGCGCGAGACCTTCCAGCACTGGCGCAATGCCGAGCAGGCGCTTGCCCGCCATCGCGCCAAGGTGGAGGCGGCGGCGCGCGAGGCCGATTTCCTGCGCGCGTCGGTCGACGAGCTTTCCAAACTCGACCCGCAGCCCGGCGAGGAGAGCGAGCTTGCCGAAAGGCGCGCGGCGATGATGCGGGCGGAAAAGACCGCCGGCGACATACAGGACGCCGGCGAAGTGCTATCGGGAACGAATTCGCCGATGCCGCAGCTTTCCAGCCTTTTGAGGCGCCTGCAACGCAAGGCCGACCAGAATCCGGGCCTTCTGGACGAGATCGTCGCTGCGCTCGACCAAGCGCTGATTTCGCTCGATGCCGCGCAGGGTGCCGTGGACGAGGCGATGCGTGCCGCCGAATTCGACCCGCATGCGCTCGAACGGGCCGAGGAGCGGCTGTTTGCGTTGCGCGCCGTTGCGCGAAAGCACAATGTCGCGGTGGACGATCTGGCGAAGCTGCGTGACGCCATGTTCGCCGACCTCGCCGATCTCGACGCCGGCGAGGAAAAGCTCAAGGCGCTGGAGAAGGAAAACGCCGCAAGCCGCGAGCTTTACGACAAGGCGGCGGCGCGGCTTTCCGAACGGCGCCATGCGTCGGCGCAGGCACTGGCGCGCGCCGTGATGGCGGAATTGCCGGAACTGAAGCTGGAGCGCGCCGAGTTCATCGTCGAGATCGACAGCGAGCCTGCGAACCGGGCGGAAACGGGGATCGACCGCGTCGAATTCTGGGTGCGCACCAATCCCGGCACGCGCCCCGGGCCGATGATGAAGGTCGCCTCCGGAGGCGAGCTCTCGCGCTTCCTGCTGGCGCTGAAGGTGGCGCTTGCCGATCGCGGCTCCGCGCCGACGCTCGTCTTCGACGAGATCGACACGGCCGTCGGCGGGGCCGTCGCCGACGCGATCGGCCAGAGGCTGGCAAGGCTCGCCCGCCGGGTGCAAGTGCTGTCGGTGACGCATGCGCCGCAGGTCGCCGCGCGCGCCGGCTCGCACTATCTCATAACAAAGTCCGGCGACGCCGATCATGTGTCGACCGCCGTCGCCAGTCTCGAAGACGGCGCCCGCAAGGAGGAAATCGCCCGCATGCTGGCCGGGGCGACGGTGACCGACGAGGCGCGCGCGGCGGCGGCAAGGTTGTTGTCGGGGGGCGTCAGCTAACCCCTGCGCGGCGGTTTACTTCTCCGGCCATTGTGGCAAACAGTGCCCGCATATGCCCCGCAATGAAGGTGAGGTCGCCCGCCATGGTCGCCAGGAAGCCCGAGGCCGACAAACCCGTCGACGCGCTGACACAGGACGAAGCCGAAGCTGAACTGGCCCGGCTGGCAGAGGCGATCGCCGCCGCCGATACCGCCTACCATCAAAACGACGCGCCCGAGATCACCGACGCCGAGTATGACGCGCTGCGCGTCCGCAACGCCGAAATCGAACAGCGCTTTCCCGATCTGGTGCGTGCCGACAGCCCGACCGGGTCGGTCGGCGCTCCGCCTGCGGAGGGATTTGCCAAGGTGCGGCACGCCGTGCCGATGCTGAGCCTCGCCAAGGCCTATGCCGACCAGGACGTGGTCGATTTCATCGAGCGCGGCCGCCGCTTCTTCGAGCGCGACAAGGATCTCGATATCGCCTTTACCGCCGAACCCAAGATCGACGGCCTTTCAGCCTCCCTGCGCTATGAGAACGGCGTTTTCATGCAGGGGGCTACCCGTGGCAACGGTACCGTCGGCGAGGACATCACAGCGAACCTCAGGACCATCGCCGACATCCCGCAAAAGCTTGAAGGCTCCGGCTGGCCGGAGGTGATCGAGATCCGCGGCGAGGTCTATATGACCTACGCGGAATTCGAGGCGCTGAAGGAACGCTCGGCGGCGTCGGGCGGACAGGACTACGTCAATCCGCGCAATACGGCGGCGGGTTCGCTGCGGCAGAAGGATCCCACGGTCACCGCCAGCCGCAATCTCAAATTCTTCGCCTATGCCTGGGGCTTTACGACGGAAGATCCGGCGTCGACCCAATACGAGGCGGTTCAAAAATTCGCAGAATGGGGTTTTGAGGTCAGCCCGCTGATGGTGCGGGCGAAATCGGTCGAGGAGCTTATCGCCCAGTACCGCTTGATCGAGGAGAAGCGTTCATCGCTCGGCTACGACATCGACGGCGTCGTCTATAAGGTCGACCAGCTCGAACTTCAGCGCCGCTGGGGCTTCGTGACGGGCGAGCCACGCTGGGCCATCGCTCACAAATTCCCGGCGCAACAGGCGACCACGACCGTGCGCAGGATCGACATCCAGGTCGGCCGCACCGGAACGCTGGCGCCCGTCGCGCGGCTGGCGCCGGTTACGGTCGGCGGCGTGGTGGTCGAGAATGTCACGCTGCACAACGAAGATTACATCAAGGGCCTGGACTCGAACGGCCTGCCGATCCGCGAGGGCCGCGATATCCGCGTCGGCGATACGGTCATCATCCAGCGGGCGGGGGACGTGATTCCGCAAATCGTGGATGTCGTCGTCGCCAAACGGCCGGCGGGCGCCTTGCCCTACGATTTCCCGCATGTCTGTCCGGTTTGCGGCTCGCCGGCGACGCGCGAGGTCAACGAGAAGACCGGCAAGGAGGATTCGCGCCGCCGCTGCACGGGCGAGCTGATCTGTCCGGCGCAGGCGGTGGAGCGGCTGCGCCATTTCGTTTCGCGCGGCGCCATGGATATCGAGGGGATGGGGGCTGAAAACATCGACCTTTTCTTCAATGCCGGCCTGATCGAGACCGCCGCCGACATCTTCACGCTGAAGGACCGGCGCGCCGATGCGCAACAGGCGCTCGCCGAGCGGCGCGAGGAGCAGGCACGGCAGCGCGAAGCGGCGTTGGGCAAGGAGCGCAAGAACGCCCGCACCGCCGACCAGCGTAATTTCGAAGGCCTCGACAAGCTGTTTGCGGCGATCGACACGCGGCGCGAGCCGGAGCTTGACCGCTTCATCTTCGCGCTCGGCATCCGGCATGTCGGCGACACCACGGCCGCTCTTTTGGCGCGAACCTTCTCGACCGTGGAAGAATTCATTCGCGTCGGCAAGGAAGCGGCGATGGCGCAGGACCCGCATACCGTCTTTCCGTCGATCAACGGCATCGGCGACACGGTGATCGGCGCGCTGGTCGATTTCTTCGGCAACGAGCGCAACGACAAGGTGCTGTCCGATCTGCTCGAACACGTGCATCCAAAGCCCTACGTCGTCACCGTCTCCGCCGAAAGCGAGGTTGCCGGCAAGACGATCGTATTCACCGGCTCGCTGGAGAAGATGACCCGCTCCGAGGCGAAGGCGATGGCGGAGCGGCTGGGCGCCAAGGTCGCCGGCTCGGTCTCCGCCAAGACCGATCTGGTGGTCGCCGGTCCGGGCGCCGGCTCCAAGCTCAAGACCGCGACCGAACTCGGCATCGAAGTGATCGACGAGGATACGTGGCTCGAGCGCGTCAAGGGTACGATCTGATGGAGGCCGGATTCACGGGTTTCGGCGAGAAGGCGATCCCCTTCCTCAAGGCGCTCGACTTCCATCAGAGCCGCGAGTGGTTCCACGAGAACCGCGCGCTTTACGAAAGCGAATTGCGCGAACCGCTCGGCGATCTCGTGGAGGTGCTGACCGAGCGCCTCAGTGCCGCAGGCCTCGGGCTCAAGGGCGACCGCAAGAAGTCCCTCTTCCGCATCAATCGTGACGTGCGCTTCTCCAAGGACAAGCGGCCCTACAACCGGCATGTCTCCGCGATCCTGTCGCCGGACGGCACCAAGATGGAGCAGGGCGTGCTCTTCATCTATTTCGGCATCGATGGCTGCCGCGCCGCCGTCGCGTGGTGGCAGCCTTCTCCGGAATTGCTGGCGGCGATGCGCGAGGCAATCGCGGAAAAGCCGGCGGAATTCCGTGCCATGGCCGCCGCGCTGAAGAAGAAGGGCCTTGTGCTCGACGGTGAAGACGCGCTGAAGCGGATGCCACGCGGCTTCGAGCATGTCACGGACCCTGAACTTGCGGCGGCGGTTCGCAACCGTCATTTCGTCGTGCGCCACGCGATCGATCCGGCCGCCATCCACGGGCCCGAGCTGGCCGACGAGATCGTGGATTTTACGCTTGGCGCGCGACCGCTGCTCGACTGGGGCAGGAAGATCGAGGGGAAGGTGGCGCGAGGGCAGGTGTAGGGCATTGCGTTCGGATATCTCCTCAATTTCCTTGCATTTTCCTATCAGAACAATTGGCGTGACAAGCGACCGTTCCGCCCCTAGTTTGCGCGCTTTCCGGGGATGATGATGGCTGGACAGGACGCGAGGAGCGATTTCTGGCGGGGCGTGCGCGCGGGGCTGCCGGTGGCGGTGTCGATCGTGCCGTTCGGCATCCTTTTCGGCGCGCTCGCCATCGACAACGGGTTCACGACGTTCGAGGCTGTCTTGATGAGCGCCACCGTCTATGCGGGCGCGAGCCAGTTGGTCGGGCTGCAGCTTTTCGGTCAGCACGTGCCGGCCTGGCTGATCGTCTTTTCCATCTTCGCGGTCAATTTCCGCCACGTGCTCTATTCCGCGGCGATCGGGCGGCGCCTCGGTCACTGGCCGAACTGGAAAAAGGCGATCGGGTTCTTCTTCCTGGTCGATCCGCAATATGCCGAGGCCGAGCGCGAGGCCGGCAGGCCGGGCGGCATCGGCTTTTCCTGGTATATGGGGATGGGCCTCCTGATCTATCTGGGCTGGGTCGTCGAAGCGTGGATCGGCTCGATCGCCGGGCGTTTCATCACCGATCCGCATGCGCTCGGCCTCGATTTCCTCCTGCCGATCTATTTCCTCGGGCTCGTCATGGAGTTCCGTCACCGGCCGCTGTGGCTGCCGGTCGTGGCGGTCAGCGCCGTCGTTTCCGTGGTCGCCTATCACACGGTCGGCTCGCCATGGCATGTGACGATCGGGGCGCTCGCCGGCATCCTGCTCGCCGCCATCATGCCGACGGGCCGCCGCCCGCAGACGGTGCTGGCATGAGCGTCAACATCTGGATCATTCTGTCAGCCGCGGTGCTGACCTATCTTACGCGCGCCGGCGGCCATCTCGTGCTGTCGCGCTTCGAGCGCATCCATCCGCGCGTGGAGGCCGGGCTGGATGCGGTTCCGGCGGCGGTACTGACAACGCTGGTGGCGCCGGCGGCAGCGTCCGGCGGACCGGCGGAGATCGCTTCGCTGGTTGTCGCGGCGATCGCGGCGCTGCGTGGCGGCATGCTCACCGTATTCCTCTGCGGCGGCGCGACGCTGATCGTGCTCAGGCAGTTTTTCGGGTAACAGGCGCGGTTGCGGCTTCCAGCCATTTGAGCGTCTCGCCGTCGACAAGCGGCCCGATTTCCGCCAGCACGCGGGCATGGTAGGCGTTCAGCCAGCCGAGTTCATCCGCCGTCAGCAATTCCGGTTTCACCAGCCGCCGGTCGAAGGGCGCCAAGGTCAGCGTCTCGAAGCCGTGCATGGCCGTCTCGCCGCCTTTCACCTCCTCGGCTTCGGTAACCAGGATCAGGTTTTCCATGCGGATGCCGTAGGCGCCTTCCTTGTAGTAGCCGGGCTCGTTCGACAGGATCATGCCGGCGAGCAGCTTTTCCGTGCCCGATTTGGCGATGCGCTGCGGCCCTTCATGCACCGAAAGATAGGAGCCGACGCCGTGGCCGGTGCCGTGCTGGTAGTCGAGCCCGGCCTTCCACAGCGCCATGCGCGCCACCGCGTCGATATCGGCGCCGCGCGTGCCGGCGGGGAAGCGCAGCATGGAGATGCCGATCATGCCCTTCAGCACCAGCGTGGCGCGCTCGCGCATCTCCTCGGTCGGCTCGCCGATGGCGACGGTGCGGGTGATATCGGTGGTGCCGTCCTGGTATTGGGCGCCGGAATCGACCAGATAAAGCTCGCCTGCCGAAAGCTTGCGGCTCGTTTTCGTCGTCACGCGATAGTGGATGATGGCGCCGTTCGGCCCGGCGCCGGAGATCGTGTCGAAGGAGATGTCGCGCAACGGCATCTGGAGTTCTTCCCCGGTCGCGCGGCGAAATTCCTCTAGGCTTTGCGCTGCCGCGATCTCGTCGGTCGAGCCCGGTTGCTGACCATCGAGCCAGGCGAGGAATTTCGAGACGGCCGCGCCGTCGCGACGGTGCGCGGCACGGGTACCGGCGATCTCGGCTGCATTCTTGATCGCGCGGGGCAGGCGCGCCGGGTCGGCAAGATGTACGACCTTGCCGCCGTTTTCCTCGACCAGGAGGCGCAGTTTCTCGGCTGCCAGCGCCGGATCGAGCCCGACCGATGCGCCGGATTTCGCCAGCAGCGCCAGTTCTTGCTCCAGCGTGTCGGGCGCGAAAAGGTCTGCCAATTGAGTCAGATAGGCTTTTATCTTGATGGAAAGCTTGTGCTCGTCGAGGAAGAGCTTGTGACGGCCGTCCGCGCCGAGAATGGCGAAGCCCAGCGCCAGCGGCGTATGCGGCACGTCATGGCCACGGATGTTGAAGGCCCAGGCGAGCGAAGACGGGTCGGTCAGGATCGTATGCGAAGCGCCACCCTTGGCGATCGTTTCGGCCATGTCGGCGAGTTTCTCCTTGGCGAGCCTGCCGGCATATTCTTGCGGCTGGATATCCACCGGCTCCAGCGGCGGGCCGGGCCGGTCCGACCAGAGCGTATCGATTGGATTATGCTCGACCGCGACGAGTTCGCCGCCTCGCTCGGCGACCGCCGCGCGCAGTTTCTCCGCTTCCGAGATGGTGTGCAGCCAGGGATCGAAGCCGATTCGGCCGCCTTTGGGGAGGTTGGCGGCAAGCCATTTGTCCGGCGGGTTGTCGACAAGGCTCTCTATCGAGAAGGTGGAAGGATCGGTCTGGTGGTGCGCCTGCAGCGTGTAGCGTCCGTCTACGAAGAGACAGGCTTTGTCTTTCAGGACCAGCGCGGCGCCGGCCGAACCGGTGAAGCCTGTCAGCCATGGGAGCCGCTCGGACGATTGGGCGACATATTCGCCCTGGTGCTCGTCTGCGCGCGGCACGAGGAAGCCGTCGAGCCCTTCCTTTTCGAGCCATTCGCGCAATCGCGCGACACGCTCGGAGCCTTGGGAGGGGTCGGCTTTCACGTCGAAGGACTGGAACATGGAAACGCTTTGGCTGTCTCGTCTGCCGCCGACGGTAGTCGGGCCGGGCGGCGGTTGCAACATGCGAGGCATTATCGGCCTCTTCGCACATGCAAAAGAGAATAGATGCAATGCGCAATACGCCATGGCGGCACTGCCATGGGCATCTTATCTGCAGAACAAGAGGATGGTTGGATTACAGGAGCCTGAAATGGCAAAGAGATCATCTGGACGCGGCTTTTTCCGCAATGCGCTAAACGCAATCGTCGCGGCGCGCGCCGCTCAGGCCGAGCGCTATGTAAGCGAGACGTTGCTGATGCTCGGCGATGATGCGCCGAAGGCGAATGGCCTCACGCGCCAACAGTTGAGGCATAAGCGAAGCGGATACTTCTATCTCTAAAGCCCGCCGCGATCTTTCAGATTAGCGCCGTGCGCGAAGGCGGTTCCATTCGAGCCGCCTTTTTCCTTTCAGCCGCACGCCTCAGCGATGCTTCAGGTGAAGCGTGGTCCATCCTTCGCGATGAAGGGTGGAGATATGGCGGAAACGCTGGTTCGAATAGGCGGCGAGCACCGCGCGGCGCTGGCGGTCGAGGATGCCGGAGAGGATAAGCGAGCCGCCCGGCGCCAGATGCCGCGCCATGTCGGGCGCCAGACGCATCAGCGGCCTTGCCAGTATGTTGGCGACGATCAGGTCGAACGGCCCTTCCTCTGCGAAGACGGGGTGCTGGAAACCGGTTGCCGTCCGAGTCTCGACCAGTGAGCGCATTCCGTTCAGCCGCACATTCTCTTCGGCCACTTGAACGGCAACCGGGTCGATATCGGTGGCGAGCACCGGGATGTGCGCCAGCTTGGCAAGCCCGATGGCCAGCACGGCGGAGCCGGTGCCGAGGTCGAGTGCGTTTTTCGGCTTTTCCCGTTCCGCGACAGCGGCGATCATCTGGAGGCATCCGGCCGTCGTGCCGTGGTGGCCGGTGCCGAAGGCCTGTCCGGCCTCGATCTCGATTGCCAGATCGTGGGGTCGCCGCCCGCCACGGTCGTGCCGGCCATGGACGAAGAAGCGCGCAGCGCGCACCGGCTTCAGTCCTTCGAGCGAATGCGCCACCCAGTCGATCTCGGGCAGTATCTCGCGCCTGATGCCGCCGGGGCCGATGACGCCATCGAGCAGCGCACGCACGCGCTCCGCGACGGAGGCGTCGTCGCTATCGGCGTAAAGCGACACCTCGTGCAAATCCGCCGTCTCGCCCATCTCGGTCAATCCGAGCGGATAGGCATCGTCTTCGAATGCCGTCTCCAGCGTGGCGTACGCTTGCCGCGCCACCGGTTCGGAGGCGATGAAGGAGAATTTGACCTGGCTCATGCCCGAGAGCGCGCCGGAGGCGACCTCACGCGCCGGCCTCCAGCCTTTTCAGCTTGGCAAGCGCCGCCTTCTCGCTTTCGCCATAGGCGATGGTGCCGGCGAAATCGCCCTTGCGGTTGAGAAGGATGACCGACGCGGTGTGGTCCATCGTGTAGTCGCCGCCGTCCGTCTCCACCTTGCGGAAATAGATGTTGAAGGCCTTGGCCATCGCCCACACCTTGTCCGGCGGGCCGGAAATGCCGGTGATGCGGCTGGAGAAATTGCCGAGAAAATTGTTCATGACCTTCGGCGTGTCGCGCTCGGGGTCGATGGTGATGAAATACGCCTTTATGTCCTTGCCTTCGGAGCCGAGTTCCTTCAGCCAGCCGTCGAGTTCGAAAAGCGTGGTCGGGCAGACTTCCGGGCAGTGGGTGAAGCCGAAAAAGAGAATTGTCGGCTGGTTCCGGAAAGCGGCTTGCGTGATCGGCTGGCCATGGCTGTCGACAAGCGTGAAGGGCGCGCCATAGGCTTGAGTGGCATTCTGCTGACGATACCAGTCGAAGGTCAGCCAGCCGACGCTTGCCGCCATCACGACGAGAATGCCGACGAGGATCGCGCGCATCATTTCAGGAAAAGCTCCGGTTTCATGGCCCGCCGGCGTTCAGAAACACCAGGACAGGCCGGATTCCGCCATGGTGAGGAATATTTTGGTCCCGTGCTGCATCCACATGGCGAAGGCGAAGCCCGACATTGCCGCGAAGGCCGCGAATGCGAGAAGCATTCCGGCAAGGCGCGGCGGGGACAAGGCGGGATGGTTCTTCATGACCGATATATAGGCCTGTCGGGCCGGTTCGGGAAAGAGGCCGCGATGCCGCAAGGTGAAGCGCACGGTTCTTCCGTCAACTTCTTGCAACCGCCATGCTTCCTTCCCAATTGTGCTCAGCGCCGGCCCAATTGTGCTGAGCGCCGGAATGGCGAGGCCATGAGCGCATTTGAGGAGCAGAAATGAAAAGATTCCTATTCATTGCCGCCGCATTGTCATTTCTGGCGGCTGTTCCCGCGAAGGCAGAGGATGTCGGCAAGGTCGGCGTCGACTGGATCGGCAACGATATCGTCGTCGAAGCCATCAAGGATCCCAAGGTGGACGGCGTCATCTGCCACGTCGCCTATTTCGACCGCAGCATCATCGACCGGCTGCACAAGGGCAACTGGTTCGAGGACCCGTCCAACACCGCCATTTCCTGCAACCAGACCGGGCCGATCACCATCGGCGACATCGACATGGGCAAGGGCGGCGAGGAGGTCTTCAAGCAAGGCATCAGCCTGATCTGGAAGAAGCAGGTCGTGAACCGCATCTTTGACAAGGAAAACAACACGCTGATCTACCTGTCGCATTCCAGGCAGGTGCAGAACGGATCGGCCAAGATGGCGATCTCGACCGTCCCGCTCTATGGCCAGCAGGTGAACTGGGCAAAGGACAAGAAGCAGTAACCGCTCATGTCCTTGCCGGTCCTCGCGGCCCGGCGTAAAGGCCGGGCATGACAGATACCGATGATCTCCGCTTCCAGCCTGCCGAGCCGCGCGTCCATCCGACCGCGGAACTGAAAGGTTGCCGGATCGGCCGCTATGCTTCGGTCGGCGAGCGCACCGTGCTGCGCGAGGTGACGGTCGGCGATTTCAGCTATTTCGAGCGCCATGCCGAGGCGATCTACACGGATATCGGAAAATTCTGCTCGATCGCGGCCAATACGCGCATCAATGCGCTGGAACATCCGCTGGAGCGGGCGACTACGCACAAGGTGAGCTACCGCCCGAACGAATATTTCCGCTATCTCGGCGTCGACCAGGAATTCCGTGAGCGGCGGCGGCAGAAACGGGTCACGATCGGCCACGATGTCTGGATCGGGCATGGCGCCGTGTTGCTGCCCGGTGTCGCGATAGGCGACGGCGCGGTGGTCGGAGCAAACGCCGTGGTCTCCCGCGATGTGCCGGCCTATGCGATCGTCGCCGGCGCGCCGGCGGCACCGATCCGTCCGCGTTTTCCGGAGGATGTAGCCGCACGCCTCGCCGAAATGGCGTGGTGGAACTGGCCGCTGGAGAGACTTTTCGAGGCCATTCCCGACATGCAGAAGCTGGGAATAGAAGAATTTATCGAAAAGTGGAACGATTAAGGTTAAAGAAAAGAAAACGGTTGTACTTACTGAAATATTAAAACTTACCGTTGCATATCATCCTGTAATGATGTCCCTTGTGCCTCGGAGGTACTGCCTGAGGTGGAAGAAGCACTATGAGCACAAGGGAGACTACGATGAAAAAGCTCATCATTGCATTCGCCGCTGCCGCTGTTTCTTTCCCGGTTATGTCCGCGCAAGCGGGCGGATGGGGCGGTTCCAGTCATGGTCACAGCTATTCGAGCGGGCTGTTGAATATCTCGCCCGCCATCGGGCTGGGCGACGTCAATCTGCTCAACGGCATCTCGATCCTCAACGGATCGGGTATCCTGAGCAACAACCGGCTCTCCGGCATCCTTTCAGGGAACGGCATCCTGTCGGATAACGGTATCCTGAGCGGTATCGGTGTCGGCGTCCTCAGCGGCAATTCCAACGGCAGCCGCGACCGCGGCCATCGCAGCCATCGCAGCAATCGCTGCCATCGCTGCTGAAAGACGCCGGGCAGGGCAGGTCACGCGCAAGCAGGGTATTTTGGCGTCCTGCCGCGCCCGGCCATCGTGAACGGGGCAGGGGATCGTTTTCCCCTGCTTCCTTAGTTTCTCCCTCTACAGCTTTGTTTCCATGCCGATATAGCTGTCGAGCACGTTCTTGCGTGTGCCGAAGACGGTGTAGCGGGTGCGGCTGAAATCGACCCGGGCGACCAGGGCGACATGTTTCGAAGGGCCGTAGCCGATCTCGAAAAAAAGACCCTTCGACCGCTCGGCGTTGCCAAGCAGGAGGTTTTCCTTGTTTTCATGGAAGAAGCCGGCGCCGAAGGCGAGTTCGGGCGTGTATTGATATCTGGCTTCCAGTTCGAGGCGGCGGACATAGGAGGCGAGCGCGTCGTCCGTGTCGATCGTCTCGTAGTTTCCGTCGAAGGAGCCGCGCAGAGCGATGCCGGCCTTCAGCGCCTTCGTCAGTTCGACACGGTAGATCGGGCGGATCCGGTTATAGCCTCCACCTTTCTCGTAGAGCCCGGCTGCGCCAAGCGACAGGTTTAGTTTTGTCCCGTCTCCGGCGAGGAGGCTCGTAAGGCCGCGCAGCGCGAATTCGGAAAGGGAGCGACCGACCGGAGGGTTGCCGAGACGCTGGACAGCCGTCGTTTCGGCACTGGCCGTCAGGCCGATCTGCTGGCGGCCGATCTTCTTTTCGATGCCGGCGGAGAACTGGAGGCGATTACGGTCGGGTTCGATTTTCGTCGCCTGGATGAGATCGTTCTGGAAACGGGCCTTGCCGTAGCGTTCCAGCGTATCGGCGAGCGTAAGCACGAGGCCCATGCCGGAGCCGAGATCGGCGCCGAATTGCACGGCGGCGGAAAAAAGGTCGCTACGGGTGCGCGTCCCGATGGCGAGATCGGCGATGCGGAAATCGTCACCGATGCTGGCCCCGCGCCAGGCAATCGTGCCGCGCAATTCGTAGCGGCCGCCGAATTTGCGATAGGCTTCCGCAAGCAGGAGCAGGCTGCGGTCGTCCTCGATGGAGATGCGTTCGTAGCGGCTCGCCTCGCCTTGCGCCGCCAGGCGGATATAGCCGTCGTTGAAATCCAGTACGCGTGTCACCGAACCGCGCAGTTGCGTATAGAAATCGGGGAACGCCAGATCGCTGTCGAGCGCGTTGCTCGTATAGTGCTCTTCGAGCGAAAGGCTCGCTGCGTTGACAGGCTTGCCGGAGGCGGCGGCGGTCACGGCCGAATTGGCGGCGGCGCGGATCGTGCCCGGATCGGCGAGGGCGGGCTCGGTGACGAGGAGGGCCGCGACGATGCCGATGGGCCAGAACCGCACAAATGCTACTCCGGAGGCCTGACCCCTCCCGTCAAGGGGGTGGAGTGACGGGAGGGGGGAGGATATCCGCCTGAAGCGGAAGCCGCAGGCATCATTGCCTGCACCCGCAACATTATCGCGCTATGGTCGTGATCCGGTGGAGCCGAGTTACAATTTATACGTGTATATGGTTGTGCAGATGATGAAGCCGCCTCGGAGATGAGGTTTGGGCCGTCGATGATGATGATATGGATGCGCTCGGCATTGCCCGAGAATGACGAAGAAAGAGTGCGGGCGTCAGTCCTGGGCGACGACGCCGGCCGCGATGGCGTCCGTGCGCCTGAGCTTGACGCCGATTACGGGGACGAGATCGTCCTCGACCCTGACCGAGATGGTGATCATCATCGTATTGGGGTCCGGCAGTTTGGCCGCCATCGTGCCTTTCAGGGAATTGCGATTGAGGGCGAAGACGACGGTGCGGCCGTTCACATTGCCGGCCACGACGTCGAGGCCCTTGCCCTTGGCGCCGTCGAGGAAAGTCCCGCGATAGCGGCCGTGGCCGACCTCTTCGACGGTTGCGTTCATCTTCTGCGTGAAAAGTCCGACGCGGCAGGTGCCGTCGAGCACCATGCCGGGGTGGTTTTCCGGCGTCTTGCCGGCCAGGTTGCAGGTGAATTTGGTGCCCTTGTATTTACCGGCGACGACTTCGCCAGGGCCCGACCAGCGGCCCTCGACCGACTGGAAGAATTGCTGGTCCCTCTCCGCGGCGGTTCCCGTGGCGCTCATCGCCGGCGAGATCGCGGCCGCAAGGGCAGCCGTCAGGATGGCGGAAAGGACTTTACGCGTCATCGAGGACACCCGGATACGGAACGCTGCAAGAGCGGAACCATGAACAGGAATGGTTAACGCTTCGTCTCTTTTCCTGTGTCCGACCCGACGAAGCGCATATTGCGGCGCAACAATGCGCGAGCCGGCAGCCTACATCAAGCCTGTTTTTCCGCCTTCTGCGCCGATTCGGCCTTCTTCGTGGTAAATCGCGTCAACTCGGAGAGGAAATCGCTGATGCGCGGGCGCTTGACCGCCGCATAGGGGAGCGGCCTGACCGTCTCCATGGCGGCGATGCCGATGCGTACCGTCATCATGCCGTTCACCACCCCTTCGCCGAGCCTCGCCGAAAGCCGCGCCGCCAGCCCGTGGCCGACGATCTGCTGCACGAGGCCGTCGCCGACCGCAATCGAGCCGGTTACGGCGAGATGGGCGAGTACGTCGCGGGCAAGATGGAAGAAGCCCAGCGTGCCCGGCCGCCCGCCGTAAAGCTCCGAAAGCCGTCGGATCAGGCGGCCCGCCTCGAAAAGCACATAGGCGAGGTCGACGATGGCGCGCGGCGAGACGGCGGTGACGACCGAGACGCGTTTCGCCGCGTCGAGCACCAGCGTTCGGCCGCGCGCGTCGAGCGGCGCCATCAGTTCGGTCTCGGCGAGACGGAGGAGATCGGCGCCGTCGATGATATCCTCGCTGGTGTCTGCGAGGATGCGTCGGCCGGCCGCCGTCTCCGGCTTGTTTGAGACGAAGCCGACCAGTTCGCCGACCAGTGCGCGGGCTTCCTCCGTGTCGTTGCGGGCAACGGCATCTGCGCCGCGCCGGCGCAGTTTTTCAACAGAGGCGAGACGCCGCAACGCGAGAAACTCGCGTAGCACGATTGCAAGGAGCGCCAGAAGCGCGATCGCGGCCAGCGCGAAGGCAAGCCAGCCGAGCCAGTCCGACCGGCTGAAAAGGTCGCGGATCAGCCGGTCCGTCCACAACCCCACGCCAAGCGAGACGAGCAGGCCGAGCGCGCCGAGGAAAATGGCGCCGAGACGTGAACGCCGGCGCGGCGGCAAGGCGGGCGGCGGGTCGCCGGCCCCCGTTTCCTCCAGCGCGAAGAAATCCTCCTCGGCCGGCGTGATCATCGGCAGCGAGGCGGTCTTTACCGCGCGCGGCCGTCGATGCGCGGATGGCGTTTCGACGGTGCGCTCTTCGGCTTTCGGCCGTTCCGCCGGCTCGTCCGGCAGGCGGAAGGCGGCCGGCTTTCGGTCGCTGTTCATGCGAGGCGGTCTCCGATCAGGAACTGGAGGGCACGGTCGAGGCGGATGTGGGGGAGGGAAAGCGTCACGCCCTCGGCGGTCTTTTCCAGCTTCGGCGGCCGGAAGCGCACGAAGCGGATCGGCGGCTCTTCGGGCACCCTGCTTTTTCCCGTAGGGGATACACCGGCGGACTCACTGAAAGCGCGTTCGGGATCGGCCGGCAGGTCGCCGGGGAAGACGGCTGTTTCGGTCTCGCCGTCGAACGTCTCGCCGCCGATCGTCTCGCCGGCAAGCGGCGTGCCGATGATGACGGGCAGCGTCTCGCGGCCCTGTTTCACCGTGCCTTCGCGGGTGGCGCGTACCGCCGCCATCGCCAGCACCTCGACGGTGGCGCCTGAAAGGCTGGCGCGGCTTGCCGCACGGTCCGCCAGCCGCCTGACGATCGCCTGCAGGCGGTCGTGGCTTTCGTGGTGGAGATGATCGGCCTTGGTCGCGGCGACGAGGATGCGGTCGATGCGGCGCGAGAAGAGGTCGGTCAGGATGTTGCCGCGGCCGGGCCTGAAGCAGGCGAGGATCTCGGCCAGCGCGCGTTCCAGATCGGCCATGGCGCCGGGGCCGGCGTTCAGCGCCTGCAACGCGTCGATCAGCACGATCTGGCGGTCGAGCCGCGCGATATGCTCGCGAAAGAACGGTTTTACCACGTGGGACTTATAGGCCTCGTAGCGCCGCTCCATGGTGGCGGCGAGCGAGCCGGGGCGGAAACGTTCCTCGCCGAGGCCGGGCAGCGGCGCGAAGGTCAGCGCCGGCGAGCCGTCGAGATCGCCGGGCATCAGGAAGCGGCCGGGCGGCAGGGTGGAAAGCGCGCGGTGGTCGGCCTTGCAGGCCCTGAGATAGGCTGTGAAGATTTCCGCCAGCCGGCGCGCCGTCATCTCCTCGAACGGTGCCGCCGGGTCGACCGCCGCGGCTTCATTGCGCCATTCAGCGGAAATGTCTGCGCGTACAGGCAGTTCGGCGAGTTCGAATGCGTCACCTGAGAAGGCGCGAAAATCCTTGCCGAGCAGCGGCAGGTCGAGAAGCCATTCGCCGGGATAGTCGACAATGTCGACCGCGAGCTTGCCCGACGAGAACAGCCGTCCCCAGCCGGATGCCGATTCATACTGGACGGTCAGGCGCAGTTCCGAGATGGCGCGGGTCGAATCCGGCCATATCCGCTCGCTGACGAGAGCCGCGACATGGTCCTCGTACTGGAAGCGCGGCACCGCGTCGTCGGGCTGGTGCTCCAGGAAGGCGCGCGCGATGCGGCCGGACTTCTGGGCCTCGAAGAGCGGCAGGCGGCCGCCATGGACGAGATTATGCACGAAAGCCGAGATGAAGACCGTCTTGCCGGCCCGTGAAAGCCCGGTGACGCCCAGCCTCAGCGACGGCGTCACAAGGCCCGAAGCGCGATCGGCCAGCGTGTCGAGCGCGATAAGCGCCTCGTCGGTAAAGGAGGTCAGCGAGGCCAAGGCCCAATCCCGTCGGTCAAGTCCTGACCGATATAGGGAATTAGGCGCGGATTTGGAATGGCGGGACGGATTGCAGCGTG
>JAKDNM010000188.1 GCA_030456445.1 Hyphomicrobiales bacterium | reverse complement strand
AATCTGCCTCAGCTCTTCTTCTTCCGCACCGGCTTCTTGCCGCCGGCAGTCTTGCCAGCCTTGCCGCCGGCGGTCTTGCCGCCACCGGCTTTGCCGGCCTTCGCCACGATCAGTTCGAGTGCTTCTTCGACCGTCACCGACATCGGCTCCTTGCCTTTCGGCAGTGTGGCGTTGACCTTGCCCCAATTGACGTATGGCCCGTAGCGGCCGTCGCGCACGGTGATCTTGCCGCCGCCATCGGGATGGTCGCCAAGCTCCTTCAGCGCCGCCGGTGTCGAGCGCCCGCCCGGTCCTTTCGCCTTTTTCTCCGCAATCAGCGAGACAGCCCGGTTGAGCCCGATGGAAAACACGTCCTCGACCGATTCCAGATTGGCATAGGTGCCGTCATGCAGCACGAACGGCCCGTAGCGGCCGATGCCGGCGGAGATCATCTTGCCGCTTTCCGGATGCTTGCCGACATCGCGCGGCAGCGCCAGCAGCGCCAGCGCCTTCTCGTGGTCGATCGTCTCGACCGCCCAGCCCTTCGGCAGGCTGGCGCGTTTGGCCTCCTTGCCGTCGCCGCGCTGTACATAGGGGCCGAAGCGGCCGGAGCGCAGCGTGATTTCCTCGCCCGTATAGGGATCGGTGCCGAGCGCACGGGGCTCGTCGCCATTCATGGCCTCCGCGCCATTGCCGTTCGCTTCCATGCCGAGCTGGCGCGTATAGCCGCATTCGGGATAGTTCGAGCAGCCGACGAAGGCGCCGTAACGGCCCAGTTTCAGCGATAGTTGGCCATTGCCGCATTTCGGGCAAACGCGCGGGTTGGAACCGTCTTCCCTGGCCGGGAAGACCAGCGGGGCAAGCGCTTCGTTCAGCGCGTCGAGCACCTCGGAGACGCGCAGTTCCTTGATATCGGTCACCGCACCGGAAAAGTCGCGCCAGAAGTCGCGCAGCACGTCCTTCCATTCGAGCTTGCCGTCGGAAATCTCGTCGAGCTTCTCTTCCAGCGAAGCGGTGAAATCATATTCGACATAGCGCTCGAAGAAGTTCTCCAGGAACGCCGTCACCAGCCTTCCCTTGGCCTCCGGGAGCAGCCGGCGCTTGTCGATCACGACATAGCCGCGATCCTCCAGCGTCTTCAGCGTCGAGGCATAGGTGGAGGGCCGGCCGATGCCCAGTTCCTCCATTTTCCGGATGAGCGAAGCTTCCGAATAGCGCGGCGGCGGCTCGGTCGTGTGCTCGGTGACGTTAATGGAGCGGCGGTCGAGTGCTTCATCCGCGCGGATTTCAGGCAGACGGCGGTTCTCCTCGTCTTCCGCATCCTCGTCGCGCTGGTCGGCATAGGCGGCGAGGAAGCCGTCGAAGCGCGTGACCGAGCCGACGGCGCGCAGGCCGGCGACCTTGCCGCCGTTCCGTGCCTCGATCTCGACGGTCGTACGCTCGATGTCGGCCGGCTGCATCTGGCTGGCGATGGCGCGCTTCCAGACAATGTCGTAGAGCCGCGCCTGGTCGGCATCGAGATATTGCCTGACCGAGGCCGGCGTGCGCGAAAAATCGGTCGGGCGGATCGCCTCGTGTGCTTCCTGCGCGTTCTTTGCCTTCGCGGAATAGTAGCGCGGCTTTTCGGGCAAATATTTCTCGCCGAATTCCTTGCCGATGACGCTGCGCGCGGAACTGATCGCCTCCGGCGCGATCTGTACGCCGTCGGTTCGCATATAGGTAATGAGGCCGGCGGCCTCACCGCCGAGATCGACGCCTTCGTACAGCCGTTGCGCCACCTGCATGGTGCGGCTGGCCGAGAAGCCGAGGCGCGAGGACGCCGCCTGCTGGAGCGTCGAAGTGGTGAAGGGTGGCCCGGGATTGCGTTTGGTGGGCTTGGCTTCGACGGAGATCGCCTTGAAAGTAGCGCCGTCGAGCATGTCTTTTATTTCAGAGGCTTGCTCGGAAGATTTTATGTCGAGCCTCTGTAGCTTCTTGCCTTCATAGGCTGTCAGCCTGGCCTCGAATTCCTGGCTGCGCGGCGTGGCGACGATGGCGGCGATCTGCCAGTAATCCTCGCGGATGAAACGCTCGATCTCGGCCTCGCGGTCGCAGACGAGGCGCAACGCCACCGATTGCACGCGGCCCGCCGAGCGCGCGCCCGGAAGCTTGCGCCACAAGACCGGTGAAAGCGTGAAGCCGACGAGGTAGTCGAGCGCGCGGCGCGCCAGGTAGGCATCGACCAGCGGCGCATCGATGTCGCGCGGATGCGCCATGGCGTCGAGCACGGAATTCTTGGTGATGGCGTTGAAGACGACCCGGCTGACCGGCTTGTCCTTCAGCACCCGCTTTTGCCGCAGCACCTCGAGCACATGCCATGAAATGGCTTCGCCCTCGCGGTCGGGGTCGGTGGCGAGGATCAGTCCGTCGGCGTCCTTCAACGCATTGACGATGTCGGCAAGCCGCTTGGATGCCTTGCCGTCCACCGCCCAGGACATGGCGAAATCTTCGTCCGGGCGCACTGAGCCGTCCTTCGCCGGCAGGTCGCGCACATGGCCGAATGACGCCAGAACCTTATAGTCCCGGCCGAGATACTTGTTGATCGTTTTCGCCTTGGCGGGCGATTCGACGACGACGACGTCCATGATTTGTCAGGTTTCTCGCCACGGATATGAAGAAACCAGCGGCGCAAGCGGTTGAAAATCCGCCCTGCACATGGCCGCGCTTTGCCGCGCGGTCAAGAGGCGGCGTGCAATTCGAACGTTGCGGGCAGGTTCACACCAACTTGTGGTTGCTTAAAACGGGATTGCAATCCTGGCCAGAGGTGGTAGGTTGAATAAATAGATCAGATACAACCAAAAGTATATGGATGTGGCGTTCGGCCTCGGCAACGCCTGCTTCGAGGCTTGTCGAGCCGGACTTGGGTTGTTCGCCGCATCCACGGGCGGAGGATCATGGCTTACAACAAGCGGCGGACCGAGACACTCGACTATATGCAAAGTATGCTGGGCCAGATGCGCACCATGGCGGAAGCCGAGCGCTGTGACATGCTCGCCTACCTGGTCGAGATGGCCTATGTCGAGGTGAGCGACATCATTCGCGGCGAGCGCCCGGCCCGGGTGCATGACCGTGTGCGGGATCCAGCACGCAATAGCAGCCTGTTCTTCGGGCGCGCGGGGACCAACTCGAACCGATAGCGCTTTGCCTGCCGCCACGCAGCGGTTCAAACGTCGAGTGCACTTCGGCCTGTGCCTTGCATAGGCTGGCAGGCCTGTTTATGCAGCGGCTGTCTCCTGTCCGACGGGCCGCTCGATGCGCCGCTTCGATTTCATCGAATTTCTTATCATGCTGGCCACTATCGTGCAGTGGCTCGTGCTGGCGACACTTACCGGCGCGATCGTCGGGAGCGGCACGAGCCTGTTTCTGCACGGGCTCTTCTTTATGACGGATCGAACGGCATCTGTCCCGCTATGGGTACAGATGGTGCTGCTGCCTGCCGGCGGCCTGCTCAACGGGCTGCTGCTTTATTATGGCTATCGGATCAACACCACGGATTTGAAGGATACGCTCTTTGCGGCGGTGAATACGCAGGCCGGGCGCATGCCGTTCCGGACCGTGCTCGTCAAGCCGGTGGCCGCGATCATAACGCTGGCGAGCGGCGGGTCGGCGGGCAAGGAGGGGCCGTGCTCGCATATCGGCGCCTCGCTTGCGGCGGCGATCGGGCAGGTGCTTCATCTCAACAGCGAATTGCGCCTGCGCATCGTGGCGTGCGGGGTCA
This sequence comes from Hyphomicrobiales bacterium, assembly GCA_030456445.1. Taxonomy (GTDB): domain Bacteria; phylum Pseudomonadota; class Alphaproteobacteria; order Rhizobiales; family Rhizobiaceae; genus Mesorhizobium_L. The sequence goes on along the minus strand of JAKDNM010000188.1, from coordinate 985 downwards.
GCGCCGGCTTTGCGAGCGTGTTCGGGACACCGATCGCCGGTGCCATCTATGGCGTCGAAGTGCTGGCGATCGGACGCCTGCGCCACGATTTCCTGTTCCCGGCTATCGTGGCGGGGGTCGCTTCCTTCCAGGTCAGCAAGTTCTGGAACGTTCCCTACGTCTACTATCATTTCGATACCCTGCCTGAATTTTCCGAGACCCTGTTTTTCAAGACGGCCATGCTCGGCGTCGTCAGCGGCATCGTTGCGTTGCTCTTCGTGGAAGCCGTGCACCGTATGGCGCGGCTTTTCGCCTATGTGCAAATCCGCGTCCGCGCCTGGCCTCCGCTCATGCCGCTGTGCGGGGGTATCCTGCTGTCGCTCATGATCCTGGTCATTCCGACCGACTATCTCGGCCTCAGCCTGCCCCTGATGGATCGCGCGCTTGCCGGCGATCCCATGCCCTATCTGGGCTTTGTCTGGAAAATCCTGCTCGTCGCCGTCACCATCGGCTCCGGCTTCTACGGCGGCATCGTGACGCCGCAATTCGTCATCGGAGCGCTTGCCGGGAACGCCTTTGCGCACTTCTTCGGCATCGCTCCGATGCTGGGGGCGGCCATCGGCCTGGTCAGCGTCGTGGCATCGGCCTCCAACACGCCGGTCGCGGCGATCCTGATGGGGGTCGAATTATTCGGCGATTCGGTCGGAACCCTCTATATCGCGGGAGCCGCGATCGCCGCCTATCTGATGATCGGCCATCGCAGCATCTATCCCGAACAGCGCCTGGCCTATTCCAAATCGTCATGGATGCGGGTGCGGCCCGACATGCCGGTCGAGACCGAAAAGGCCCGCCTTGCCTACGGCCTGTTGCGCCGCTTGCGGCGGCAGCACAAAAAGTAATGGTCGCTCAGGGTTCACCGACGCCATTTCGGCAGTTTTCAGCAAGAATCGCTGGTACGCCCAACGGGAATCGAACCCGTGTTTCCGCCGTGAAAGGGCGGCGTCCT
>JAKDNM010000061.1 GCA_030456445.1 Hyphomicrobiales bacterium | reverse complement strand
ATGGCGCGCCCGAAGAGATTCGAACTCCTGACCCCCAGATTCGTAGTCTGGTGCTCTATCCAGCTGAGCTACGGGCGCGCAACCGACCCCTGCATGGGCCGAACCGGACCGCTATGCAAGCGCCCCAGGGAACCGTGGGCGGTTACCTAGCGACTGGCGCATCGAAAAGCAAGACGATCGGAAGAAAAGTTCCGGACACCGGCTGGCGATACAATGGACGCACCGGGCAACGGAAACACCGGTGAAAACACGCCCGGCCGGCGGCTTGCCCGCGCGCCGCTCATGCCGGACGCCTGAGCGCGCTGCGCGCTTCCTCGATGCGCACCGGCTGGTCGGGAATGGTGAAAGCGAAGACGGTGCGGCCACCGACGCTCTCGACCAGTTCGATCGAGCCGCCATGCGCGCGCACCAATTCCCGCGCGATCGCCAGACCAAGCCCGGTGCCGCCGCTGCGTGCCGCGCCGCGAAAGGCGGCGAACAGGTTCTCCCGCGCCCTCGCCGGAAGGCCGGGCCCTGTGTCGGCGACCGTGACGCGGCTGACGCTGCCCGTTCGCATGGCGGATACGGAAAGCCGCTTCACCACTTCCGCGCCGGCATCGCCCGCCATCGCCTGAATGGCGTTGCGGCTGAGATTGGCGAGCACGCGGAAGAGTTGCTCAGGGTCGGCATCTATCTCGAAACCGGCGTCGACATCGTTCTCGAACCCGATCTCGCTTCCCGGCTCGATGCCAAGCATGTCGCGTACCTCCTCGACGAGCTGGCGCAGGCGTATAAGCCGGCGCGAGGGCGGCGCCTCCTGCGTCCGGCCATAGGCAAGCACGCCTTCGGTATAGGCCACGGCCCGGTTGAGCGAGCGCACGAGCTTGGGCACGGAGGCTTGCACGGACGGGTCCCTCACCTTGCTCAAGCGGTCCGAGATCAGTTGCGCGGAGGCAAGCACGTTGCGCATGTCGTGGTTGATCTTTGAGACGGCAAGCCCGAGATCGGCGAGGTGCTTCTGCCCGGCAAGCGTCTTGCGCAGCTTTTCCTGCATGGAGGAGAGTTCGCGCTCGGCGACGCCGATCTCGTCGCCGCGCAGCTCCGGCCGGATGATGCGGCCGGGGTCGTCCGGCGCCCGCGCAAAATCCAGCATCGAACGGGTCATGTCACGGATCGGCCGGATCATGATGCGATTGATGGCGTAGAAAACCAGACCTGCCGTAATCAACGAGATGAGCAATGACAGGAGCGCGATGTTGCGCGCATAGACCATCATCGCCCGGCGCAGCCCTTCGTCGGGAATGATGATCTCGAAGCCCATATCGCTTTCCCCGACCTTGCCGTGGATCCGCAGCATCCGATCGCCGCCGAAGAGCGCCGTATCGATCGCCCCGGCGATCGCGGCCCATGCGCCGGTATGGTTGACGTCGATCTGCTCGTCGACATGCGGCGGCATCCGCGACACGACGAGAACATGCGATTCACCGGCGTCGCGCACCGCGATCGCTCTCGCGCCGAGCGCCATCAGAAGCTCGTCCTGGGCGGAGCGGCTCAGCATGTCCGGCTTGCCCTGCACCAGCGCCACGCCGACGGCCGCCGCCGTACCGAGTTTCTGTTGCATCCAGGTCAGGCGGAAATTGGCGATCGACGGCATGAAGATCAGCACTTCGGCGATAAGCACGAAAAGAATTGTCAGGAGAAGAAGCTTGGTCGACAGGCCGCGCGTCAGCGGCACGCTGTCGGCGGCGGCTGCCACGGCGGTTTCTTCATCCCGGCTTTCGTCCAGCTTCTCCGTCATCTTCCGCCATTTCCAGGGCGCCAGCCCGCAATCATCAGCCGAACCTCCGCAGGAACCCGACCAGCCAACGCACCCACCCGGATCGCGTTGCGTCCGAAAAATAGGCCAGCGCCGCGCGCTTGCCAATTTCCTCCAGGGTCGGATAGGGCGCGACATGGCCGGCAATATCGCGGACGCTCATCTTCTTCGACAGAGCCAGCGCCCAGAAGCCGGCCATCTCGCCCGCCCCCGCGCCGACGATCGAGACGCCCAGAACGCGGCCGCGCCGGCCGACGACGAGTTTGATGAAGCCCTCGGTCTGCCTTTCGGTCCACGCACGGTCATTTTCGGCGTAAGGCGATTTCATCACGCGCACCGCGCCATGTGCTTTTCGGGCCTCTTCTTCCGTCAGCCCCACATGCGCCAGTTCGGGGTCCGTATAGGTGACACGCGGCACGACGAGCAGGTTTTCGGCAGCCGGCAGCCTGAACAGGAGCGCGCGCAGCACCAGCCCGGCATGATAATTGGCGACATGGGTGAATTGCGGCCCGCCCGCGACATCGCCGATCGCGTAGACGTGCCGGTTGGTCGAACGCAGCCGGCGATCGACCTTTATGCCGCTGCGATCGAAAGCGATCCCCGCCTTTGCCAGATCGAGGCCCTCGACATTGGCGGTTCGCCCGGCCGCCGCCAATATATGCGTGCCTTCGACGGCAAGCACGCCAGTCTCCGTCTTCACCGTTACCCGGACGCTGCCATCCGCCTTGCGCTCGACATCAACGGCGCGCGCCCTTTCGTGGATCACCACACCCTCGCGCCGAAGTGCATCCCGCACGACCGTCGCCAGTTCCGGATCTTCCCGCGCAAGCACCCTGCCCGCCTCCAGAACGGTGACGTCACTACCGAGCCGGCGATAGGCCCCGGCGAGTTCCATTCCGAGCGGCCCCCCGCCGATGACGACCAGGTGGCCCGGCCTCTCCGTCAGGTCGAAAATCGTCTCGTTGGTGAGGTATCCAGCCTTGTCGAGACCCGGGATTTCCGGAATGGAGGGTGACGAGCCGGTGGCGACGACGAAGCGCCGGGCGCGGATTTCGCAATCGCCTTCCTCCGAAGGCACCACGACCGTGCCGGCATCCCTGAAGCGCGCTTCGCCCGCGACGACCCTGACACCCAGCGCGGTGAAGCGCTCGGCGGAATCGTTGGGCGCGATAGCCCCGATCACTTCGCGTATGTGGCGGTGGACCCTGGCGAAGTCGATTTCGGGAACGACATCGGCCATGCCGAAGCCCGATGCGTTACGCTGGCGGTGAGCGGCCTTCGCCGCCGCGATCAGCGCCTTGGACGGCACGCAGCCGAAGTTCAGGCAGTCACCGCCCATCAGCCCCTTCTCGACGAGCACGACCGGCACGCCGAACCGGGCAGCGGTGCCGGCAACCGTCAGACCGCCCGAACCGGCGCCGATCACGCATATGTCCGGTGTAAGGATTTCCGCCATCGCCGCCCCGCCAGCCCAAATACGCTCAGGACCGCCGGCGATGCCTGAACGCCCGAACCGCCACCGGCAGCAGGGCGATCAAGGCCAGCATCAGGAAAGCGACGGTGACGCGGGGCGATACGAGATCGGCAAGCCCGACCTGCCGGCCGGCCCGGTGCGCTTCCGTCAGCACAGCGTCGATGCTCCGGCCGAGATAGGCATAGACGAAGGTGGCGGGCAGGATGCCGAGGAATGTCGCCGCCAGATAGGTGCGGAGCCGTACATGGAAGAAGGCGGGCGCGATGTTGACGACGAAGAAGGGAAAGACAGGCGCCAGCCTGAGCGCCAAAAGATAGCCGAAGGCATCTTTCTCGAAGCCTTCCGCCAATCTGAGAACGCGGCTGCCCGCCCGGTCGCGAAGAAAATCGCCGAAGGCCGTGCGTGCCGCGAGGAAGAGCACCGTCGCCCCCGCCGTCGCGGCGACCGCCACGAGGACGCCGCCTGGGAACCAGCCGAAAAGGAAACCGGCGAAGATGGTAAGGATGGAGGCGGCAGGAATGGAAAGGGCCACGACGAGCGCATAAAGGCCGATAAAGGCAAGCGGCGCTGCCACCGGGTTGGCGGCAACAATTGCCTTCAACGCCAGACGGCTTGCCGCCAGATAGTCGAGTGTCAGATAGCGTTGCCAGCCGAGAGCATAGCCCGCGGCGAGGCAAGCGACGATCACAAGGAGCGGCAGGAACCGCCGCCAGTACCCGCCGGAACCTTCGGCAACCGCCTTCTTGTGCCAACGCACGGATGCGTTGTCTTGCCGACGATCCTCCGTCCGATCGCCATCGAGAGCGGTCTGCACCATTATCCACCTGCTCCTGGCCGGTATATCCGCATGAACTACCAGTGAAGGAACGACCCACCCCGGGCAAGCCATTTACATCCCCCTCACCTGCATTTGAGGCATGCGTCGCCCACTCTCACCCTTTTGTGACGGTGGGTCTCCTTTCGCTCGGGTTTGTTTTTGCTCACGCCCGCACTCCGCTTCGCGGCTGGGCTCCGCGGGGGCGCGGCACGAGCCGCGACGCCCGGTTGGGCTTTGGGGGAGCTTTTGCTTGAGGGGGCGTTCCTTCGAACATGCCTCATTGTCCTCCGCCCCTGCGCATTCGTCATTCCACGCTCCGTCCTCGCCACGCTGCCTCTCGGCCCCGGCCATTGCACTCTTTGCCTGCCCATGGTGCCTTGTCCCGACCCAGGCTGCGCCGGTCGGGGACCATGAGTGGGAAAGACGGGCGGCCGAAGCTCGCTCATCTGAAATATTACATGCGACCTTGCGGCCGCCGCCCGACGGTTCTGTTCCCGCCTGCTCGCTACTCCCGAAGCGTTCGTCTGCCCCGGGTCTATGTGTGCTCTATCTCCACACGCAGGGGTCCACAGTGCCCCCAGGGAAGCCTGATGGCGGAACCTCCCCGGCCGCGCGACTACGTTTGCCGCGAAGCCGAGGCGCCGTCCCCTCCCCACGCAATCACCGTCATGATCGGTGTTCCCGATGGGAGGGAATGCCAGCGATTATGGATGAAGGGGAAAGGGCGTGGATAAAGGGCGGCGAAGAAAGTTCGGCAATGCAGGGATATGAACGGGTTGGAAGGAAAACGGGCGCGGGCTTATTCACGTCTCTTCCGGCCGGATACCCCCCATCCCCGGTTGACTTCCGCAAACCATATTTCTATAAGCCGCCGCACGTTCGGGCCGTCCGCCCGGCGCATTTGTTGTTGCGCCAAACGGACGGTCAGCTCCCGTTTCCCGAGCATAACCGGGTCCGAGCAAACCGGGCCTGAGCAGAACCAAGAAGGGCCGCACGCCGCGGTAGTCAAATAAATGAAACGCACCTATCAACCATCCAAGCTCGTCCGCAAGCGGCGCCACGGCTTCCGCGCGCGCATGGCCACCAAGGGCGGCCGCGCGGTCATTGCAGCGCGCCGCACGCGCGGCCGCAAGCGTCTTTCGGCCTGAAGCGTGCCTTTGGGCCGGAAATCGCAGCAGTTTCCGTCGCGGCTCATTCCGGCATGAGCCGGCCGGACGGATGCCTGTCGAACCGCACACCGTCGATAATAACAATGAAGCGCCCGGCGCGGGCATGCGGCCTTATGGCCGGCTCAGGAAGCGCGCGGAATTTCTGGCGGTACGGCAAGGCGAGAAGCGGCGTGGACGGCTTTTTCTTCTCGAGGTTCTCGACCGGGGCGACACCGGCGAGCCGCGGGTGGGCTTCACAGTCACCAAGAAGGCCGGCAACGCGGTGACAAGAAACCGCATCCGCCGGCGGCTGAAAGAGGCGGTAAGAACGCATGCTGCCGGTGACATGGCGGACGGCAACGACTATGTGATCGTTGGCAGGTGGGACGTACTGAACGTCCCATTCGGCGCATTAAAGGCCGAGCTTTCGCGGCGCATAAGCAGGAAATCCCAGGCGTAGAACCTCTTATGGACAACCAACGCAATTTCTTCATCACGATCGGCCTTTCGGTCCTAGTCCTGACGCTGTGGCAGGTGTTCTACATGAACCCCCGCATTGAACATCAGCGTCAGGCCGCTGCAGTCGAGCAACAGCGCACGGATCAGGCGAAGAAGCAGGCGGAGGATTCGGCCGGCCGGCCGGCCACGACCGGACAGTCCGCGACTGCCCAGAACGCGACCACTCCCGCCGCACCGCATACCGACGTTCCGGGCCAGTCCCAGGAGCCAGGCCAGTCCCAGGAGAAAGTGGCGGCAAACCGCGCCGAAAGCATTGCCCGGACGAAGCGCGTCAAGATCGAGACACCGAGCCTTTCGGGATCGATCAACCTGACCGGCGCACGCATCGACGACCTGATCCTGAAGCATTATCGCGAGACGGTCGACAAGAATTCGCCGAATATCGAGCTCCTTAATCCCGCCGGCCTGCCGGACGGATATTATGCCGAGATCGGCTTCGTCGGCAGCGACCAGACGGGCGCCGTGCCGGGGCCGACGACGGCCTGGATCGTCGAAGGCAATTCGACGCTGACGCCCTCGACGCCGGTGACGCTCGCCTACACCAACGACAAGGGACTGACCTTCAAGCGGGTCATCTCCGTCGACGACAAATACATGTTCACCATCGACGACAGCGTCACCAACGCCGGCAGCCAGCCGGTGTCGCTGTCGAGTTACGGCCGCGTCACGCGCCTCAACAAGCCGGAAGATCGCAGTTCCTTCTATATACACGAAGGCATGGTCGGCGTGACCGGCAAGGAAGGCCTCGAGCAGATCAAATATTCCAAGATCGAGGAAGAGAAACAAGTCACGCCGGGCAAGTCGACCGACGGCTGGCTGGGCATCACCGACAAATATTGGGCAGTGACGCTTGTGCCCCCGGAAAAGCAGGCGTTCCAGCCGCATTTCAACTATTTCAGCGACGGGCGGCCGCGCTATCAGTCGGACTATCTGACCGATCCGGTCAAGATAGCGCCGGGGCAGACAACCAATATCGAATCGCTCGTCTTCGCTGGTGCCAAGCAGGTCGGGACGATCAACCAGTATGAGAAGGACCGCCACATCCGGCAGTTCGACCTTTTGATCGACTGGGGATACCTCTACTTCGTCACCAAGCCGATGTTCTGGCTGATCGACACGCTCTACAAGTTCTTCGGCAATTTCGGCCTGGCCATCATCGCCACCACGGTCATCCTGAAGCTCATCTTCTTCCCGCTCGCCAACAAATCCTACTCCTCCATGGCGAAGATGAAGCTGGTGCAGCCGGCGATGGCGGAACTCCGCGAGAAATACGCGGACGACAAGATGAAGCAGCAACAGGCGCTGATGGAACTCTACAAGACGCAGAAGATCAATCCGATCGCCGGCTGCTGGCCGATGCTCCTGCAGATTCCGATCTTCTTCGCGCTCTACAAGGTGCTCTACATCACCATCGAGATGCGGCATGCGCCGTTCTTCGGCTGGATCCACGACCTCGCCGCGCCGGATCCGACTTCCGTCTTCAACCTGTTCGGGCTCCTGCCCTACACGCCGCCGGCCTTCCTGCCGCATCTCGGCGTCTGGGCGCTGATCCTCGGCGTCACCATGTTCATGCAGATGCGCATGAACCCGACGCCGCCCGACCCGACACAGGCGATGATCTTCAACTGGATGCCGGTCGTCTTCACCATCATGATGGCGAATTTCCCCGCCGGGCTGGTCATCTACTACGCCTGGAACAACTCGCTCTCGATCCTGCAGCAGGGCATCATCATGAAAAGGCAGGGCGTTCCCATCGAACTCGGCAACAATCTGAAGTCGCTGTTATCGCGCAAGAAGAAGCCCAAGCCGGCCGAATAGGCCGGCGGCGGATGACGGAAGGCGCAAGGTGACGGATCGAGGACAACCAACCACGGCCGCTCCACCGTTCGGGCGCCCCTTCGTGTTCATCCGCGGCGTGCCGGCGATGAAATACCTGCCGCCGGAGGGGCCGCCGGAGATCGCGTTCGCCGGCCGCTCGAATGTCGGCAAGTCATCGCTCATCAATGCGCTGGTCGGCATGAAGGGGCTGGCGCGTACCTCCAACACGCCCGGCCGCACCCAGGAACTCAACTATTTCGTGCCGGATGGTTTTTCGGGCGCGGCCGGCGACCTGCCGCCGCTCGCCCTGGTCGACATGCCGGGCTACGGCTTTGCCAAGGCGCCCAAGGAAACGGTCGAACGCTGGACGAAGCTTGTCTTCGACTATCTGCGCGGCCGCGTGACGCTGAAGCGCGTCTATCTCCTGATCGACGCGCGCCATGGCGTGAAGACGCTCGACGACGAGGTCATGGACCTGCTCGACAAGGCGGCTGTTTCCTACCAGATCGTCTTGACCAAGACCGACAAGATCAAGCCGCCCGCCGTCGAAAGGCTGGTCGCGGAAACGCTGGAAAAGATCAGGAAACGCCCTGCCGCCTACCCGGAAGTGGTCGCCACCTCGTCCGAGAAAGGCGGCGGCATCGAGGAATTGCGCGCCGCGGTCCTCACGGCGACGGCCGGCTAAAGCATTTCCGCTTTTCTCCGAACGCGGAGCCGCTCTACCCTATCGTTTTCACGCAATTCCGGACGGAAAACCGGTTCCCACTTTTCCTGGAATTGCTCTAGGCATCCTCCCCAGCCATCTGCCGGCGTAGTTTCTCGGTGCCATATGCCTTGAGGAAGATGTCGACGCCGGACGTCACCACGTAGCGCATCTCCTCCTCGCCCGGCGGGTCGGTGCGATAGGCGAAGATGCATTGCCGGAAAAGGCCCGCCATGACGAGGTCGGTGAACTGGAACGCCGCCAGCGAGACGTCCTCCATCTCGAGCAGGCCCTTCTTCGCCGCCGCTTCGAGGAAATCCATGAAGACCTTGTGCCCGTGCATCGGTCCGCGCTCGTAGAAGCGCCTGCCGAGGTCGGGCACCCGCTCTGAAACGCCGATGATCGTCCTCTGTGCCCTGATGACCTTGTCGCAGGTGATCTTGAACGACAGCGCCATGCCGAAATTGATCAGCGTCTCGCGCAGGCTGCCGCCGCTTTCCAGCGCGCCGTAGAGATTGTTGAAGATGGAGCCGCGCTCCTCCTCGACGATTGCCTCGAAAAGCTCTTCCTTGTTGGCGAAATAGACGTAGATCGTGCCCTTCGACACGCCCGCCTCGCGCGTGATGTCGTTCATCGAGGCGGCGTCGAAGCCCATATCGATGAAGACGCGGCGCGCGCCGTCGACGATCTGCTTGCGTTTGACGGGATCCTGCCCAGCGGCGGGGCGCCCCCGTCTCACGGTGCCCGGCGCAAGCGGACATCCATCCGCCTCGGCCTTCTCAAGATGCAATTTAAGTTCACGCTCCATTTTCCGCCCCGGAAACCCGCTCGAATTCCCATACCAAGATTTTTTTCGAACCGGTCGGTTCGATACCCCTTGATATGGGCCCGCTACGGGTCTATGTCAACGCCCGAACCGAACGGTTCAGTTCACTAATACGAAGGCTGTTTCATGTCCACTTCCGCCAGTTCAACGGTTGCCGAACTTCGTCCGTTCCCGGGCGCTAGGACCGTGCCCGAGATCGAAAGGCCGGTCGACAAGCCGGCAGAGGATGCCCCAGCGGCGGCCGAAACGCAAAAGAAGAAGCGTTCCGCCCGCCAGATCGTTCTGCCGATCGTCGGCCTTGGCCTTCTCGCCGGTGCGGCCTGGTACGGTTACGACTACTGGACCGTCGGCCGTTTCATGATCAACACCGACGACGCCTACGTCCATGTGGACATGGCCTCCGTCGCGCCGAAGATCACCGGCTATGTCGAGCATGTCGCGGCGACCGAAAACGAACACGTCAAGGCAGGCGACCCGCTCGTCACCATCGATGCGGGCGATTACCGCATCGCGCTCGACGAGGCCCGCGCCAGGATCGCGACCGAGGAAAAGACCCTCGATCGCATCGACGCACAGACCGAGGCGGCAAGGGCTTCGCTCAAGCAGGCGGAAGCGCAAAAGGCCGCCGCAAAGGCTGCCGCCGACAATGCGGGCCGCACGCGCGACCGCGCGCAGAAGCTGGTCGCAAGCAAGGTCGGTACGCAGGCGCAGCTGGACGACGCCCAGACCGCGGTGGAGCAGGCCGACGCCAATCTCGCCGGCGCCGACGCACAGATCGCCGCTGCCAACGCCAATATCGGCGTGCTCAAGGCGCAGTACGAAGAGGCCAAGAGCTCCGTCCGTTCGCTGGAACTGGCGCGCGACAAGGCCATGCGCGACCTCTCCTTCACCGTGCTGCGCGCGCCCTATGACGGCGTCGTCGGCAACCTTTCGGTCAAGGAAGGCGATCTGGTGTCGCCCGGCCAGAAGCTCGGCGTGGTGGTGCCGCTGAACAAGCTCTACATCACCGCGAACTTCAAGGAGACGCAGCTTGCCCGTATGGAGCCGGGCGAGAAGGTCCATGTCTCGGTCGACGCGATGGATGGCGGCGGCTTCGATGGCACGCTTTCCTCGCTCGCCCCGGCTTCCGGCGCGCTGTTCTCGCTGCTGCCGCCGGAGAACGCCACCGGCAATTTCACCAAGGTCGTGCAGCGCGTCCCCGTGCGCATCGACATTCCCGCCGACGTGCTCGCCAAGGGCAAGCTGCGCGCGGGCTTGAGCGTCGTGGTCGATGTCGACAGCCGCACGGCGCCGCGCGCGTCCATCGTCCGTTAAACGTCACTTGCATTCAGGGAATGCCGACCGCCATGGCCACGGCAACCACAACGATGAATGTCGCCGCGCCGCTTCCGGCCCAGCCGGAGGAAGCGATGGACATGCGCCGCGTCTTCGCCTTCCTGGCGATGGTCTTCGGCATGTTCATGGCGATCCTCGACATCCAGATCGTCTCCGCCTCTCTGGGCGAGATCCAGGCCGGCCTTGCCGCCGGCCCCGACGAGATCGCCTGGGTACAGACGTCCTACCTCGTCGCCGAGGTGATCATGATCCCGCTTTCCGGTTTCCTCGGAAGGCTGTTGTCGACGCGCGTCCTCTTCACCGTCTCGGCGGCCGGCTTCACGGCGGCAAGCGCGCTTGCCGCCACCGCCACCAACATGGACCAGATGATCGTCTACCGCGCCATCCAGGGTTTTATCGGCGGTGGCATGATCCCGAGCGTCTTCGCGGCCGCCTATACGATCTTCCCGCCTTCGAAGCGTTCTATCGTGACACCGATGATCGGCCTTGTCGCGACGCTCGCGCCGACCATCGGCCCGACCATCGGCGGCTATCTCAGCCACGCCTTCTCATGGCATGCGCTGTTCCTCGTCAACATCGTTCCCGGCATCATGGTCACGATCGCCGCATGGTCGCTGATCGATTTCGACGAGGGCGATTCTTCGCTCCTGAAGCGCTTCGACTGGGCGGGGCTCGCCGGCATGGCGGCATTCCTCGGCTCGCTCGAATACGTGCTCGAGGAAGGCCCGCAATATGACTGGCTGCAAGACGACACCGTCTTCAAGTTCGCGGTCGTCATGGCCATCGGCGGCATCGTGTTCTTCTGGCGCTCGTCCCGCGCGGCGCTGCCGGTCGTCGATTTCAGCGCGTTCAAGGACATCAACTTCACCTTCGGCTCGGCCTTCTCCTTCGTCATGGGCATCGGGCTTTACGGACTGACCTATATCTATCCGCTGTATCTGGGGCGCATCCGCGGCTACGATTCGCTGATGATCGGCGAGGCCGTCTTCATCAGCGGCGCGGCGATGTTCGTGACGGCGCCGATATCGGGCATGCTGTCGCGCAGGGTCGACCCGCGCCTGATGCTGCTTGTCGGCTTCCTCGGCTTTGCCGCCGGCACCTGGATGACGACCGGCATGACCTCGCAATGGGATTACAACGAACTCGTGCTGCCGCAGATATTCCGCGGCGTCTCGCTGATGCTGTGCATGGTGACCATCAGCAATCTGGCGCTCGGCACGCTGCCGCCCGACAAGATAAAGAACGCCTCCGGCCTCTTTAACCTGACCCGAAACCTCGGCGGCGCCGTCGGGCTGGCGCTGATCAACACGCTCCTGATCCACCGTTCCGACATGCACTATGAGCGGCTTTCCGAAAGCGTGAGCTGGAGCAATCCCGAAGCGCTGAGGCAGCTTGGCATGATGGCGGGAAACCTGAAGGCGCACGGCATCGACGGTGCGACCGGCGCGGTCGCGCAGATGGCCGGCAAGGTACATCTGCAGGCGCAGGTGATGGCGTTCGTCGACATCTTCTACCTGCTGACCCTGCTTTTCGCTATACTGGCCGTCTTCGCCATCATGATGCGCAAACCGCCGGAATCGGCAAGCGGCGGCGGCGGGCATTGAACCTCACTATGAGGAAGGGGCCATCGCAGATGAAGTTCGTCCCCCACTCCGATCCGCTTCGCGGACCACCTCTCCCCCGATCGACGGGGGAGAGGAAGCGCCGGCCGTAAGGCTTGGCTCCCTTCCTCGCCCCCACGAAAGTGGGGGAGAGGTGGTCAGCGAAGCTGATCGGAGTGGGGGTATCGGCCGTAGGCAATAGCCCAGGAGCGAGGCGTCAGCGAACTCAGCTCGCCGTGGGGCTGTCCGCCTTGAACCCCAGCGCCAGGCCGTCGATGCAGTGGCGTTTGCCGGTGGGTGGCGGGCCGTCATCGAAGACGTGGCCGAGATGGCCGCCGCAGCGCCGGCAGTGAACCTCCGTACGCTCCATGACCAGCGCGTAGTCGGAATTGGTTCCGACCGCGTTCGGCAGCGCCTCCCAGAAGCTTGGCCATCCCGTGCCGGACTCGAATTTCGTCTTCGACGAATAAAGGGCAAGGTCGCAGCCGGCGCAGTGGAAAATGCCGGCACGGTGCTCGTTGAGGAGCGGGCTGGAGAATGGCGGCTCGGTGCCCTCCTCACGCAAGATATTGTACTGGCCGGGCGTCAGGATATTGCGCCATTCCGCATCGGTCTTCGTCACCTCGAAGGTCTCGGCCTTCGCGTTGTCGACGGCGAACAACCGAAAAAATGCCGATCCGCCCGCCACGATCGCCAGCGTTCCCGCCGAAGCATAAAGAAAATTGCGCCGGTTCATGTTTGTCTCCTCTCTCGGAAAATTCCCACCGGCCACCATGACCGCCGGCCTTCACGGCATAATGCTGCAGGAGCCTGCCATTCCAACATCATTTTTGCCGGGCAGGCCTTCAAATCTTCGGGAACGGTAGCGGAAAGCAAGCTGCGCCCCGCCCGTCGTCCGCCGCTTGACGCGGCAGTCGCCTGTACGGTTCGGACAGGGACGGCAGGCGGGGCGCGAAGGCCGGCCGTCGCGTGCGACGAACCGGCCAGTCACTATATCAGGATGTCAGCATATCAGGATTTCGGCAGCAGCACCTTGTCGATGACATGGATCACGCCGTTCGACTGCTTGACATCGGCGATGGTGACGCGGGCGGTGTTGCCGTTCTCGTCGGTCACGGTGATGTGGCCCTTCTTGTCGCGAAGGGTCAGCATGCAGCCGCCGACCGTCTTGACCTTGTGGGCGCCGCCATCCTCCTTGACCATTTTCTTGACGACCGAAGCAGTCGCGTCGGCCGCGATGACGTGGCAGGTCAGGATCTTGACAAGCTTGTCCTTGTTCTCGGGCTTGAGCAGATTGTCGACCGTGCCCTTGGGCAGTTTGGCGAAGGCCTCATTGGTCGGCGCGAAAACGGTGAAAGGCCCCTTCCCTTCGAGCGTCTTGACGAGACCGGCGGCCTTGACCGCCGCCACCAGCGTGGTGTGGTCCTTCGAATTGACGGCGTTCTCGATGATGTTCTTCGAGGCGTACATGGGTGCGCCGCCGACCATCGGGTCCTTGGCATAAGCCACACCGCCCAAGGCGGCAAAAGCGACGGAGCCGGCGAAAACGGCGGCGAGGATAGTGCGAGCAGACATGGAATTCTCCCTGGTTGATCCCTTGATGGGCAAAGGGAGACACGGATCGCCCGCAGAAAAGTTTCACGCCTGCCTGCGGTTCATGTTTTCGTGATGGAGCGTGATTCAGATCTGGTTCAGGCCGCCGACCGCGACGACGGGGCCGGTAGGCTGGCCGGTCGTCGACCCGCCAGGCGCTTCGAGGCTGATCGCGAGCGTGCCGCCATTGGCGAGCAGCTTGCCGATTTCGGGGCTGATCCTGACGCGGATGGTCTTGCCGGCAGGAATGACGCCGAGCGAAACCGGCTTTGCCTGTCCCTCGATGGCCCAGAGCTCGAAAGCGTGCCCCTGTTCCCGCTCGCCTGAGACATGCGCCAAAGACAGGCTTCGGACGGCCGGGTCGTAATAGGCGAGATAGCCGACATCGCTGTCCTTCGGCGCGATCGACGCGACGAATTGTGTGCCGCCTTCCGGAGAGATAGAGCGCGGCGCGAGCAACGGAGCCGCCACGGCGACGACCAGCAGCGCCAGCGCCGCCGCCGCAAGCCCGCGCCAGAAGGCAAGGCTCTGCCACAAGCCGGCAGGCGCCCCCCCCGGCATGACGGCTCCGCCTTCGGCGAAAAGCATACGGTCGATCACCTGCTTCGCCGCGGCAGGCGGCTCCACTTCGGGATAATCGTCGGCCAAAGGCGACAATCGCGCCTCCCACGCCTCGACCAGCCGCGCGAAACCGGGATCGCGATCGATACGAAGGGCTGCCTGCCGGCGCTCCTCGGCCGACAGCGCGCCGACGACATATTCGGCGGCGATGAGATCGTCGCTTCCGTCCATCGGGCCCTGATCGTCCTCGAAAATCATCTTTCGAGACATTCCCTCAGCTTCATCAGGCTGCGCCTGAGCCAGGTTCGCATTGTATTGAGCGGTACGCCATGGCGGGTGGCAAGCTCGGCATAGCTCTCCCCCTTCAGATAAGCACCACGCACCGCGGCCGCCCTCGCCTGTTCAAGCTCCTCAAGGCAGCCATGAATCTTCTCCCGTTCCCCCGCCGCCACCGCGGCCGCTTCAGGCCCCGGCGCGGGGTCGGCAATATCGAGCGCGTCGTCGATGTCGAAATGAGGCTGGCGCCGCGCCCTGATGCGATCGATCGCATGATTGCGCGCGATCGCCACCAGCCATGAGATCGGGCTGAGTTCCGAAGCCGCGAAACGATCGGCCTTCGTCCAAACCTTGACGAACACCTCCTGCAGCGCCTCTTCGGCCTCCGCGCGATCGTTCAATACACGCAGGCAGACGCCGAAAAGTTTCGCGCTCGTCGCCCGATAAAGGCCATCGAACGCCGCCCTGTCCCTCATCGAGGTGCGGACGATCAGCTTGGTGATGTCTTGCGGCGTCATCTGGCGGAATTATGGAGTACCGGGCACTTGCGACGCAAGCGGGGAAAGACGACGAGCGTGCCCGGCAACCGCCTATTCCACGTCCGCCTGCGGGCGGTCGTCGCCGCGCGCGAGCTCTTCGTGCCACTTGCCGCTGGAATCTTCAAAGACAATGCCCGAGGTCTGCCCGGGTATCTCCTGCTCCATGGCCACCTTTTTCACCGCCTTCGCCGCCGCCTCGCGCGTGCGGAAGGTCTCCGAGAACACGTCGCCGAGCTTGTAGGCCCAGCCGCCGTCATGCTCCACGATATGATAGGTCACATGCGCCATCTTCATTCTCCTTCGGGTTCGCGAAACGCGCGGCGGCAGCCACGGTTCCGGGATGATTCACACGCCGGCACGGATGATCGCGGCAAGCCGGTCGAGCCCGTCGGTGAGCGCCGCCGGTCCGGGCTGCAGGATAACAGTCGATTTGATCTCGTGGATACACCCATTTCGGATGGCGGGGATTTCCGCCCAGCCTTCCCGCGCGGCGACCTTCTCCGGCCGGAACTTCTTGCCGCACCACGAGCCGATGACGATGTCGGGACGGGCGGCGATCACATCCAACGGCCGCACGATCCGGTCGCGCGCGCCGGCGCGACGGGCAAGATCGGGAAAACAATCCTCGCCGCCGGCGATCTCGATCAGTTCCGAGACCCAGCCGATGCCGGAGATGAGCGGCTCGTCCCACTCCTCGAAATAGACGCGCGGTCGCTGCGTGGGCGCCGAGGCGCGCAGCGCGGCAATCCTCTTGCGATAGCCGGCGACCAGCCGGTTCGCGGCTTCCGCCCTGCGGACCATTGCGCCAAGCGTTTCGATCATGGCGAAAATGCCCTCGACCGTGCGCTGGTTGAAGGCATGGACCTCCACGCCCTCGCGGATCAGGCTGGCGACGATGTCGGCCTGCATGTCGGAGAAGGTCAGCACGAGGTCAGGCTCAAGCGCGAGTATCTTCGGGATGTCGGCCGAGATGAAGGCGCTGACGCGCGGCTTTTCCTTGCGCACCTGAGGCGGCCGCACCGCATAGCCCGAGACGCCGGCGATGCGGCGTTCTTCGCCCAGCAGATAGAGCGTCTCCACCGTCTCTTCGGTCAGGCACACGATGCGTTCGGGCGGAAAGGCCATTTTCGCTTCTCAGCTTGCGGGTTGCCAGCGGAATTCGACACGGTGCAGGGATTCGCCGCCCGGTTCCAGAAAGCGCATGGACGGCTTTTCCGTGATATCGCCGGCAAAGCCGTCCGGATCGCCATGGCCCGTCCACGCCTCGATCGAGACGAAAGACGCGCCGGGCAGGCTCCACAGCGCCCAGTGCGAAAAATTCTCCGCGCTCATGCGGACCGCGCCGCCATCCGGGCCGGCGAAGCGAACCCATCCGCTGCGTGCGTCGAGAAAACAGAGCGCTTCCTTTGCCAGCACCGTCTCGTCGAGCGGCAATCGCCGTCCCTGAAGCGGCACCGGCCGTTTCTCGCTGGAAAACAGACCGTCCTTCGTGATGACGGGCACCGCAGGGTCTTCCGCAACCTCGAACTCGATCGCGTGGCCCTCGCGGCCCCCCTCGCCGAAAGGCCATCGGAAGCCCGGATGGAAACCGAGCGCGAACGGCAGCGGCCTCCCGCCCTGATTGACGATGCGGAATTCCGTTAAAAGCGCCTCGCCCATCAGCCGGTACGTAACCTCGAGCCGGAAGGCGAAAGGATAGCGTCGGCGCGTTTCGTCATTGTCTTCCAGCACAAGCCGCACCTTGTCGCTCGACCGTTCGGTGACCCAAAATTCGCTTTCCGGCGCAAAGCCGTGAATCGCCATCGGATAGGTTTTGCCGTCAACGCGCAGCTTGCCGCCGCGCACGCGCCCGACCGTTGGAAAAAGCACCGGGCTGACGCGCGGCCAGAATGCCGGATCGCCGGTCCAAAGAAGGTCGCGGCCCCCGACCGCCCACGCCAGCGGCTCGGCGCCGAATGTCGAGATGATCGCGGACGACGCGCCGCTCGTAAGCCGGGTCGTCTCAGGCAATACGCGCTCCTGTCCATGGTGCTTCGCAGCGACCTTAGCGGGTGCGAGTGCCGTTCAACAGATAGCCTGACCCCCGCTCACGGCTTTTGCGGCATCGTCCGCTGGTGATATCTGGCGAAATTAGCCATCAGGTCCTTCAGGTTCTCGCCCTGTATGGAGATATGCCGCCGCAGGCCCCGCGCTGCCCCTTCGGCATCTCCCGCCGCCACCGCCTTCTGCACGTCGCGATGTTCCTGCATCGATTGCCTGAGCCGCCCACGCACGCGAAGCTGGAGCCGCCGGAACGGCTGCAAGCGCTTGTGCAGGCGGGACGACTGTTCGGCCAGGAAGGAATTGCCGCTGGCATGGTAGAGCACGTGATGGAAGCGCTCGTTCTCGCGGTAATATTCGTCCGCGTCGCCCCGTTCCATCGCGCTTTCGCAGGCGAGCGCCGCCGCCTCCAGCCGCTCCAGTTCCTCCTCGGTAATGCGGCGTGCGGCAAGCCGCCCGCACATCGCCTCCAGTTCGGCCATGACGTCGAACATCTCCACCAGCTTGATGAAGCTTGGATAGCGCACGAAGACGCCGCGCCGGGGAAGGGTCTCGACCAGGCCGGACGCGGCGAGCGCGTGCAACGCCTCGCGCACCGGCGTGCGCGACACGGAGAAGCGCGCCGCCAGCGTCACCTCGTCGAGGCGTTCGCCCTCGACGAACTCGGCGGCCATGATGGCCTGCTCGAGTTCTTCTCTGATCCTGTCCGCGCTTCTCAGTGCCATGGCCCAGCGTAGAGCAGCTTCCTGCATTCAGCAATGTGATTCTTGTATACAAGAACATTGACTCCGCGTGCATGTCGGTTAGAGTGGCGCGGGTTCGGAGGAAAGGCCCAAAGTCATAGCGGCTTCCGGGCCGCAGGGAGGAAACAATGAAATCCTGTATCGCAATCATGGCCGCCACTGTCGGCCTTTCATTCGCCTTGGCCGGCGGCGCCGGCGCCGTCACGCTGAAGGCGTCGCACCAGTTTCCGGGCGGCAAGGGCGACCCGCGCGACGAGATGGTGCAGATCATCGCCAAGGAAGCCAAGGCCGCCAATGTGGACCTCGACATCCAGGTCTATCCGGGGGCCTCGCTGTTCAAGGCGAAGGACCAGTGGAACGCGCTGGTCAAGGGTCAACTCGATATCTCGTCCTTCCCGCTGGACTACGCTTCTGGCCGCGTCCGCGAATTCGGCGCGACCCTGATGCCGGGCCTCGTCAGGAACCATGAGCGCGCCGCGCGCCTCAACGATTCCCCGTTCATGAAGGACATCAAGGCGAAGATCGAGGAATCGGGCGTCATCGTGCTGGCCGACGCATGGCTTGCCGGGGCGGTCGCCTCCAAGGAAGGCTGCATCCGCAAACCGGAAGACATGAAGGGCCTGAAGACCCGCTCCGCCGGCCCGACCTTCGCTGCCATGTGGCAGGCCGCGGGCGCCTCGATCGTCTCCATCGCCTCAAACGAGGTCTATAACGCCCTGCAGACCGGCGTCGCCCAAGCCACCGACACAAGCACGGCAAGCTTCGTCTCCTACCGCCTCTACGAGCAGGTCAAATGCATCACCGCTCCCGGCGACAACGCGCTGTGGTTCATGTACGAGCCGGTGCTGATGTCAAAGAAGAGCTTCGACCATCTGAACAAGAAGCAGCAGGACGTGCTGATGGCCGCATCGAAGAAGGCGCAGGAATTCTTCGCCACCGAAGCGCTCAAGCTCGACGACAAGATGGTCAAGGCGTTCAAGGATCACAATGTCGAGGTCGTCACCATGACGCCCGAGGAATACGATGCCTGGATCGCGGTCGCCAAGGAGAGCTCCTACAAGCAGTTCGCCGCGGAAGTCCCCGACGGCCAGAAGCTGATCGACGAGGCGCTCGCCGTTAAGTGACGCGGGAAGAGGCACGGGCCGGCAGCGTCGGCTCAAAGTGCTTTCCTTTCCCGCCGACTGATAAGGCCATCGCGGTAGCCCCCTCTCCGATCTGCTTCGCAGACCACCTCTCCCCCTGAAAGGGGGCGAGGAAAGGCCGGCCGCAAGCTTGGCGCCCTTCCTCGCCCCAACGAAGTGGGGGAGAGGTGGCCCGCGAAGCGGGACGGAGAGGGAGTTAGCCTCATCCGCGACAGCCCTGCGCAAACCGGATAGAAGACAATGGACAGATTCATCCGAACGGTCAGGCTGATCTCGATGCTGTGCGGCTTTGCCGCCGCAGGGCTCATTTCGGCCGGCGTCATCGTCGTGTGCCAGATGGTGTTCGTGCGCTTCGTGCTCGGCTCCAACACGATCTGGCAGACCGATTTCACCACCTACTCGATCGTTGCCGCGACCTTCCTCGGCAGCCCCTACGTGCTTCTGACGCGCGGGCACGTCAATGTCGACATCCTGCCGCACTATCTGGGCCATACCGGGAAATTCCGGCTGGCGATGTTCTCCGCGATCCTGTCGTTCTGCTTCTCCGCCGCCATGACCGTGTTCGCCTACCTGTACTGGCGGGAAGCATGGGACGGCAGTTGGGTCTCCGACACGATGTGGCGCGCGCGGCTGTGGATTCCCTTCGCCGCCATGCCGGTCGGCTTCGCACTGCTTACGCTTCAATACGTGGTCGATCTCTACTGCCTCGCCACCGGGCGCGAACCGCCCTTCCCGTCCGCCGGCAGCCATAAAGCCGAAAAGGAAATCGACAACGGGGGAGCGCACGCATGAGCCCTGCAATGGAAGGCGGCATCGTCCTCGTCGTCACCCTTCTCATCCTTCTGTCCGGCGCCCCGGTCGCCTTCGGGCTCGGCGCCATCGCGATGGTTTTCATTGCAATCTTCGAGGGCTTCAGCGCGCTCAACGTCGCCGCCGAAACCTTCTATGGCGGCCTCAACGACTTCACCCTGGTCTCGATCCCGATGTTCGTGATGATGGGCGCGGCGATCGGCTCCTCGCCCGCCGGCCGCGACCTCTACGAGGCACTCGACCGCTGGTTCTACCGGCTGCCGGGCGGGCTGGTTATCTCCAACCTCGGCGCCTGCGCGCTGTTTGCCGCGCTGACCGGCTCCTCACCCGCCACCTGCGCCGCGATCGGCCGCATGGGCATCCCCGAAATGCGGCGGCGCGGCTATCCCGACGATATCGCGACCGGCTCGATCTGCGCCGGCGGCACGCTCGGCATCCTGATCCCGCCCTCGATCACCTTCATCCTCTACGGCATCGCGACCGAGACCTCGATCGGCCGGCTGTTCCTGGCCGGCGTCTTCCCCGGCCTGATGCTGACCAGCCTTTTCATCATGTGGACGATCTTCACCCTGTGGAAGCGCGGCTTCCACGCCTATGCGGCCGATTTCCGCTATACCTGGAAGCAGAAATTCGAGGCGATCCCGAAGGTCGCGCCGTTCCTGGCGATCGTCGTCGGCGTCATGTACGTGCTCTATGGCGGCGTCGCCACGCCGTCCGAGGCGGCCGGCGTGGGCGCGGCGCTCTGCGTGTTGCTAGCGGTCGTCATCTACAGGATGTGGCGGCCGGGAAGCTGGTGGCAGATCCTGCGCGACACCACGCGCGAAAGCGTCATGATCCTGATGATCATCGCGGCGGCCGTGCTCTTCGGCTACATGCTGACCTCGCTCTACCTCACCCAGACGCTGGCGCAGGCGATCGCCGAGATGGAGGTCAACCGCTGGGTGCTGATGTTCATGATCAACATCTTCCTGCTCGTCTGCGGCTTCTTCATCCCGCCGGCGGCGGTGATCCTGATGACGGCGCCGATCCTTTTGCCGATCATCACGGCGGCGGGCTTCGACCCGATCTGGTTCGGCGTCATCATCACCATCAATATGGAGATCGGCCTGATCCACCCGCCGGTGGGGCTCAACATCTATATCGTCAATTCCATCGCACCCGACGTGCCGCTGACACGAATCATCTGGGGGACGCTGCCCTTTGTCGCATGCATGATGCTGGAGATCGTCATACTGTGTATCTTCCCCGACATCGCGACATGGCTTCCGACCTATCTGATGGGACCCGGCATATGAGCAGGACCAGCTTTCTGCAGGACCTTCTGGCGACGATCTTCGAGCGTACCGCACCGCGCTTCATCAGCGACGACCGCCGCCCGCTGGAAGAACTTGCGGCGGCATTGATCTCGGAACGCGGCGAAGCATCCGGCACCCGCCTCGCCGCCGCGATCCTCGACCATTACGAGAAGTCGTCGGCCAAGGAGAAGGCGGAATTCTTCCGGCTCTTGACCGAAGTGCACGACCTCGATGCCGGCGCGGTCGCCGCGGCGGCTGAAGCCTATCGGGCCTCGCCCGACGCGACGACGCTCGCCCGCCTCGTCGAGGAGGCGGAGCCGCCGCGCCAGGAGCTTCTAAGAAGGCTGAACCGCCTGCCCGGCGCCACCGGCCGGCTGGTCAAGATGCGCGAGGACCTGCTCTCCACGCTGAAGGAGCATTCCGATTATCGCCGCACCGATCTGGATTTCCAGCATCTGTTCATGTCGTGGTTCAACCGGGGTTTTCTCGTGCTTCGGCGCATCGACTGGACGACACCGGCCAACATCCTCGAAAAGATCATCGCCTACGAGGCCGTTCACGCCATCAACGACTGGGACGATCTGCGCCGCCGGCTTCAGCCCTCCGACAGGCGCTGTTTCGCCTTCTTCCATCCGGCGATGCCCGACGAGCCGCTGATCTTCGTGGAAGTGGCGCTGACCGGCGAACTGCCGGGCTCGATCCGCTCGCTGCTGTCGGAGGAGCGCACGATAATCCCGGAGACGGAAGCGACGACGGCCGTTTTCTATTCCATCTCCAACTGCCAGCGCGGCCTCGACGGCATTTCCTTCGGCAATTTCCTCATCAAGCAGGTCGCGACCGATTTGATGCAGTCGCTGCCCAACCTGAAGAATTTCGTGACGCTGTCGCCGGTTCCCGGCCTGACGCGCTGGATGCGCGAGGAGGCGCAGGCCGACGATACCGGCGAGGACCGGCGCG
>JAKDNM010000009.1 GCA_030456445.1 Hyphomicrobiales bacterium | reverse complement strand
CACAAGGGGGAGGGGCCCTGCCGGGCGCCATGTTCCCCTCCCCCGTGTGGGGAGGGGGTTGGGGTGGGGGTATTGGACGGCGGCTAAAGCCGCATCTTGCGCGTGTATCTGTCTTCGGGCGGCGGGGAGCGTCGCCGCTACTGCCGCACCGCCGGCGTTTCCACCGACAAGCCGGTGCCGCGCCAGGTTACATAAACCTCCAGCGCCATCAACTCGTCGGAAAACGCCTTAGGGATCTCGGCGCGTGTATCGCGGATGCAGCCGCGCATGCGGTTGTGCAGCGACACCATGTCGGCCTGCTTGAGCCGATAGGTCGGGAAACCGTTGACCTGGCCCTGGCTCAGATGGTCGGCGCGGATGTGCTTGCCCATGCTGGCCTCGTGGCAGGAAGCGCAGGCGAGGTTCAACTGACCGGTGCGGGTGTAGTATTCGGTCTTGCCCTTGTCCCACCAGCTCTGCATGTCGCCCTGCTTGAGGTCGACCGAGACCGGCGCGCCGAACGACTGGTATTTGATGTAGGTGGTCAGCGCCTTCTGGTCGGCGGCGTCGAACTTGTAGGGCTCGGCCCCCATGTTCTCGGTGCGGCACTTGTCGATCTGCAATTCGATGTTGATCGGCCGCTTGGCGTCGGCGTTCCACTTCGGATAGTGCGCGGCGATGCCCTTCATCGTCTCGGCGGCGTCGTTGTGGCACGACGCGCAGGACTTGCCCTTGGTTCCGTCCACCGTGTTCCAGATATCCTGCCCGCGCTCGACATAGAGCATGCCGGGATTGGCGAAGGAATCGGCCTCCAGCGCGCGCGTCTCTGGCTCGCGGAACAGCCAGCCGGAATAGACCGTGTCGAACGGATGGCCCTCGGGCGCCGGCGCCTTGGTGATCATCTCCAGGCCGTCGATGACCAGCTTATCGTCGACCGGATCGGAATAGGCGACGGCGGCAAGCCCGGTTGTGATTATCGCCGCGCCCGCGATTGCCAGCACTGTCTTCTTCAACTTGCCTTCCCTCCCCAGTTCACCGTCACCCCGCGCCAGCAGTCGGCCGGTACTGCCGTCTCAGCCCACTTCGATCTTCTGCTCGTCGGTGTAGATCGAGCCGTTGTCGTCCACCCAGGTGAATTTGAACGTACCGCTCTCCGCAACCTTTGCCTTGAACTCGAAATACGGGTTGGCCGAGACCGCGGGATCCATGTCGCAGGAAAACACCGGCGTTCCGTTGAACTCGCAGGTGAACTTGTTGATGATCTCGCGCGGGATCACCTTGCCTTCCTTGTCCTTGCGCTGACCGGATTCCATCTGGTGGCTGATCAGCGTCTTGATGACGATGATCTCGCCTGCTTTCGCCGTTTTCGGCACCTTGACGCGCGGTTTGGGTGTTGCCATTTGTCGATGCTCCTGAAACTTTCCGCCGTCAGCCGCCGCAGCCGCCGATGGTGACCTTGACTTCCTTCTTGTCCATGTAGACGGAACCGTCGGCCATCCGGGCGACGGCAATCACGTTTTGCGTCTTGGCCAGCCGCATGCGTGTCGTCGCCTCCGCCACCCCGCTCATGGCTGTAAAGTTGAATGTCGCGACTGCCGGATTGGGATTGCCTTCGGCGAGAATCATAACCGACTGCACCAAGTCGTCGCCACTCATCGCACTCTCGACGCTGACCGAGATCGGCACCGTGTTGCCGTTCTCGGCGATCTCCGGTGCCGTGAGCGTGAGCTTGCCTGTTGCCGGCGTCTTGCCGCCGGCGAAGTCGGCGATCGCCTTGACTGTTGCCTCGGGCGTCGCGCTGGCAGGATCGAGCCGTGCGCCCGCGACGACGAACGCCACCGCGCCCGCCGAATATGCCAATGCCTGCCGTCTGTTCAAATTCATGTCCGTCTCCCGCGCTTGCCGCGCTATTCCTTCAGCGTCGCCACATAGGCGACTACGTCCTCGACCTGCTCGGCGGTCAAAATGGTCTTGCCAACGAGGTCCTTGCGAACGTTCACGCCGACATTGAGCGAATAGAAACCTGGCATCACCGTATCGGGGCCGAACACATGCTTGGAATCGGTGACGATGGCGCGAAGCTCTTCCGGCTTCCAGCGACTTCCCGCACCGTCCAGCGACGGCCCGACATCGCCGTGAAAAAGCTCCTTCTTCAGGGCGCTGACCTGGTGGCAGGCAAGGCAGTTGCCGAGCTTGCGGTCGACAAAAACTTTCGCGCCCTCGGCGGCATCGCCGGGCTTGCCGGTCAGCGACTGAGAAACCGCATTGTCGACGAACTTCACATCTGTCGGCGCGGTGTCGGCGGCCCAGGCCGCGCCCGCCAGCACCGACAGGGTCGCTGCGACGACAATAACCTTCCCCGCTTGCATAACGGCAATCCCTCCCATCGAGCGTTTTTTTGCGAAACCGCGTGCGGCTTCATCCCTCCGTTTCGCACGATAAACGCCCACCGGGAAAGGTCAATCGAAAAATATGAATTTCTGCATATATGCCCCGCAACGGACCCGCGGAGGGAGGCTACTCCGCGTCCAGCTTTCCGGCGGCGCGCGCCTCCGCGATGTGGCGCGCGTGATAGATCTGGAACGGCTCGTCCGTCTCGTAGCCCTTCTCGCGCACCCATTTGAACATGTCGAGGAAGGTCCATTTGCCGAATGCGCCGGGCATGACCGCAACCGCCGCCTGTGCGACCGGCTTGTCCTGCGGTGCGTCCTCCGGCAGGAACACGATGGTCGGCGTGAACAGATAGCCCCATTTGCGCGTGGCCGTCTTTTCGGTCAGCACAGCACCGTCCGTGTCGGTGACCTCCTCGTCGCCGAACATGTTGTATTGCACGACCATGTAGTTGGCCTTGATGTAGTCGCGCACTTCCGGATCGCTCAAAAGCTTCTCGTGCATCTGCCGGCAATAGATGCAGCCGCGCTGTTCGATGATGATGGCGAGCCGCTTGCCCTGCGACTTCGCCTGCGCGATGTCCTCGCCTACGTCGCGGAAGGTCAGGCTGAACCAGTCCTCCTTGTGCAGGCCGTCGTCGCCCGTTTCGGCAAAGGCCGGGGCGATGGCGACGGTCAAGAGTGCGAGAAGGGCGAATGCGGCCTTGAGCATGACTAAATCCTATCCGATCGACTGGAATATAGGGAATGTTTCGAGCAGCCAGTAGGAGATCACGGTCATCTTTCCGGTCACGAACAGGACGCCGGTTACCACCAGAAGTCCGCCCATCACCTTCTCGACCATCTCCATGTGGCGCCTGAACCCCGTCGCCCAGCGCAGGAACGGGCCGGCGAAGGCGGCCGCCACGAGGAACGGGATGCCGATGCCGAGCGAATAGACGGCGAGCAACAGCGCGCCCTTGGCCGCCGTGCCGGCCGAACCCGCCACGAACAGGATCGCCGCCAGCACCGGCCCCACGCACGGCGTCCAGCCGAAGGCGAAGGCAAGGCCCACCACATAGGCCCCGACCAGCCCGACCGGCTTGCGCGCGACCTGGACCCTCGCCTCGCGAAACAGCAGCGCGATGCGGAACACGCCCATGAAATGCAGCCCCATGAAGATGAGGACGATGCCGGCGATGATGGCCAGCGTGTCGAAATATTGCGCGACCGCCTTGCCGACGAAGCTTGCGGTTGCCCCCAGCGCGACAAAGACCGTGGTGAAGCCGAGCACGAAGGCCAGTGCGGAGAGCAGGATTCTTCGCCGCTGCGCCGCAGCCTGGTTGTCGGCCTTGAGCTGGTCGAAGCTCACTCCCGCCAGCCATGCCAGATAGGGCGGCACGATCGGCAGCACACATGGCGATACAAAGGACAGCAGGCCGGCCAGGAAGGCGCCGCCAATGGTGACGTCGAGCATGTTTCTTCACCTCGGGCCGGCGCGTTTTTCCTGCATATCGAGCGCGCGCCACTATGGGCTACCAAGATATTCAGAAATGACTATATATTGCAATCGACAAACTGGTTCCCGGCCGTGCGCGCACTCAAACTTATCATCTGCTGGATCGCTTTCGTGACCCTGCCGGGCTTCGCCGGTGCGGCCGAAATGCTCATGCTGGTCCAACCGGGCTGTCCGTGGTGCGCGCGTTTCGACACTGAGATCGCGCCGACATGGCCGAATACGCCGGAAGGGATGCGCGCGCCGCTGAGGCGTGTCGACATCACCGCGCCCTGGCCAAAGGATCTTGCGGACATTTCGGCCGAGCGTTTCACCCCCACCTTCATCCTGCTGGACGACGGCAAGGAGGTCGCTCGTCTCAGAGGCTATCCGGGCGACCAGTTCTTCTGGTATCTTGTCGGCGACATGCTCGCCAAGCTGCCGCCAGGCAATGGATAGGTCCCTGACAATGCCGTCATGGACTGAGATGATTTTTCCCCAAGGGTTGGCCGCGCCATGCTGAACCTGCCGAAACTCAATCCCGACCAATCGCAGGAAGAGTTCGACCTCCTGCTGGCGCAGGCGCGCAAGGCCAGCGACCTTTTGAAGGCGCTGTCGCATGAAAGCCGACTGCTCATCCTGTGCATCCTGTCGGAGGGCGAAAAATCGGTCTCGGATCTCGAAAACATCATGCGCCTGCCGCAGGCGGCGGTGTCGCAGCAATTGGCCAGGCTGCGCTTCGACGGCCTGGTCAAGACCAGGCGCGACGGCAGGGTCATCTACTATTCGATCGCCGGCGCGGAGGTTTCGGCCATCATCGGGTCGCTCTACCAGCTATTTTGCGCGCCCGTGCGCGCCGATCAGGGCTAGGACGGACTGCGGGGAGGAAGCCATGGAATTCGTCGCCTCGTCTTGGTTCCTCCCGCTCGCCGGGCTTGTGGCCGGCATTTGCATGGGCTTCGTCGCGCGCTGGCAGCACTTTTGCACCATGAGCGCGCTGGAGCGGCACTGGCACGCCGACGACAGTTCGGGCGTGCGCACCTGGGTGCTTGCGGCGGCGGTCGCGCTTGTCGCGACGCAGGCGCTACAGCTTGCCGGCCTCGCTGACACAAGCGCCAGCTTCTACCTGTCGCCGAACCTTGCCTGGACAGGCGCGATTATCGGCGGCCTTGCCTTCGGCTTCGGCATGGCGTTGGCGGGCACCTGCGGCTTCGGCGCGCTGGTGCGGCTCGGCGGCGGCAGCCTGCGCTCGCTGGTGGTGCTGGCCGTTCTCGGCCTGTCGGCACTGTCGGCGCAGCGCGGCCTCGTCGCGCAGGGACGGGTCGAAATCGTCGACCGGCTAGTGGCCGACCTTTCCTTCGCCGGCGACCAGTCGCTCGGGTCAATCCTGTCGAGCCTTGCCGGCGTCGACATGCGCCTGGCGGTGGCGGCAGCGGTCGCCGCGGCGATGCTGGCATGGGTGTTTGCAGCGCGCTCCTACCGCGCCCGGCCGGGCCTGATCGCCACTGGAACGACAATCGGCGTGGTGGTCGCGTTCGGCTGGCTGGCGACGACGCTGGCGCATCGCCATTCCTTCAATCCGGTACAAATCGAATCGGCCTCCTTCGTCGCTCCTGTCGGCGATACGATCCTGCAGATCGTGACATTTACCGGCGTGCTGCCCGACTATGGGGTGGGTCTCGTCGTTGGCGTGGTGCTTGGCGCTGCGCTGTGCGCGTGGCGCCGCCGCGACATCCGTTGGGAAGCCTGCGACGACGCCCGCGAACTTGGCCGCCATCTGATCGGCGGCTTCCTGATGGGCGCGGGCGGCATCTTCGCCATGGGCTGCACCATCGGCCAGGGTATTAGCGCCGTATCGGTGCTGGCCGTCTCCGCGCCGCTCGCCATGGCCTCCATCGTGCTCGGCGCGCGCATGGGCCTCGCCTATCTGCTGGAAGGCTCGCCCTTCGCCGCCTTCGGCGGCCTGGCGGCGCGGTTCAGGAATTCCTGAAGCCCGTCGAGATTTTTCAAATTCTTGCCGAGCTTCAGGTCCTTGTTTTCTCGCATGTCTTTACCCCGAAACCGGTTCCCACTTTCGGGAGATATGCTTTAACCCGCGACAAACTGGTAAGCGCCGCCGCCGCGTTCCACCATGCCTGTCGCCGGATGCGGGAAATGGTAGCCGACGACGCGCAAGCGGTCGCCGGCCAGCCGGTCGAGCAGCGTCTTTCTGGTCTCGATCGCCAGCGCCTGGTCCTGGTCGGCTCCGGCCGGCCATTCGGGATGCGCGAACGACACGATGGATTGGGTGATCGCATCGCCGACCACGACAAGCTGATCGGCCCCGGAATGAACGATATAGCTCATGTGGCCGGGCGTATGGCCGGGCGTCGAGACAGCCTCGACGCCGGGCAGAACCTCGGCCCCGGCCTTCAAAAAGGTCAGCCGGTCGCGGATCGCCTCGAAGCGAGACTGGGCACCCACGACAAAGCTTTGCCGGTCGGCGGGAACCGCCTGCAGCGCATCCGGCGATGACCAGAAATCATGTTCCTCCTGGCCGATGTGATAACTTGCATTGGCGAAAACCAGTTCGTCGAAATCGTCGGTCACGCCCCAGATATGGTCGGGATGCGCATGGGTGAAGACGACATCGGTAACCTCGGCTGGGTCGATGCCGGCCTCGGCGAGATTGTCGACCAACTGCCCGGCGGTCGCCATGAAATTCGGCCCGGAGCCGGCGTCGAATACGGCCAGGCGGTCGCCGCGTTTCAGGATCGTCACGTTGCAGTCCGGCTGCAAGGTGTCGGTCGGCATGGCGTTGTCGGCAAGCAGGCGGACAAGTTCCGGTTGCGGCGCGTCGCCGTAGGAATAGCTCATCGGCAAGGTCAGCGTGCCGTCATTGACGGTGACGATTTCCGCGTCGCCCAGCGTCAGCCGGCCGACGGCCAGCGCCCGGCCGGCAAATGCCAGCGATGCGGCCGCCGCGCCCGCCAGCTTGAGCACGTCCCTGCGCCCGAAGGCGCGCCTGAATTGCGTCTGGCGATTTTTCATCCCTGTTCCCCCAAGCTCTTTCCGACGCGCTCCGCGCCATAACTGCACAAACGGCCGGTGCAACGATATTATGCCTAAACATAGCGACTCTTCTATGTATAATCGTGCGACCTGCGCCAAAATCAACCGGGCAGGGCATGGGGAGGATTAAATGAACAGACTGAGGATCGCGGCCATTGCCGCCGCGCTTATGGCGGCGAGCGCCGGCCACGCGGAAGAAGCCAAGCACCGGATCGCCATCCAGGTCGACCAGAACGACCCTGCCGTGATGAACCTGGCGCTGAACAATGCCGCGAATGTCAGGAAATATTACGCCGCCAAGGGCGAAACGGTCGCCATCGAGATCGTCGCCTACGGGCCGGGGCTGGCGATGTTCGTCGCTGACCACAGCCCGGTCGAGGACCGGATTTCAGCCATGTCGCTGGAGTATCCGGAAATCACCTTCTCGGCCTGCGGCAATACCCATGCGGCCCTCAACAAGAAGGCAGGCCACGAGGTTCCGCTGCTCGATGAAGCAAAAGAGGTTCCGTCCGGCGTCGTTCGCCTGATGGAGCTGCAGGACGAGGGCTATGCCTATGTCAAGCCGTAGCGGAGCCGGCAATTCATAAAGGGAGACATGCGATGAAACCGTTTGCCGCAGCCATGTTTGCCGGTTCGTTGCTTGCACTTGCCGGTGCTGCCAACGCCGACGAACTGGTCACGACCTATGAGACGGACGCGCCCTTCGCCGACGTGACGGCGGACATTCAGGACGCCATCATCAATCGCGGCTACAATGTCGACTATCAGGGCCATATTGGCGAGATGCTGAAACGCACCGCCGGTGACGTTGGCGCGGCCAAGGCGCTCTACAAGAACGCCGAGTTCATGCAATTCTGCTCGGCGGTTGTTTCGCGCGCGGTGATGGAGGCCGATATCGGCAACATCGCCTTTTGTCCCTACATCGTCTTCGCCTATGAGGCGGACGCCAGGCTGGGCACTGTCGTGGTCGGCTTCCGCCGCCTGCCCAAGGGCGATGGCCGCGACCAGGTCAACGACCTGCTGGACGACATCGCCAAGGAAGCGGCAGGCCGCTAGAATGGCCGCCCATGCTTCGTCAGACAGGCGCGTAAACCGGTGCAACAGAACGTCGAAGCGTCGCGCTGTTCGACGCAAAGCAAGTGCGTCGCATCGCCCTGTCGCAGTTATGCCGCGTCATAGTCAAGCCCACCCATATCCTGCGCCGATGATAGACAAACTTACATAAACTCATCCTGAATTATGCGGGCAGACATGGGCCTTTGGTGAAGTATCGCCTTCAGGTGTTGGTTCCTGCATCCTGATGGATGCGCTGGCCCTGTGGCGAAAGGTGATCCGCTGCCTCACCCGCGCCGGCTCTGGTTCGCCGGGCGGGGAGACCGGTAACTTGTCTGGGGTCGAATACGGGTTGTTAGGCCCGCGTAGCCCATCGTCGCTTTGTTCGGAGGGAAAGCGATGGCGGTGGAATGGACGATCACGATCGAGGGCAGGAACGAGTTCGGTGACGTTTGCCGGAAGGCCGTCCGTATCGACAAGAGCTGGGAATGTCTGTTTGACGGCGACATTGGCCTGTCGATCGAGGACGGCAAGACGATCATGACGGCGCTGCAGAGCGTGGTCGTGAACCACGAGGCGGAGACCTATTCCCTCTTTCGTCGGGTCTGCCCCGACTGCCACACATTTCGGCCGGTCAAGGACTACACGACGCGCCGGATCCGGACCGTCTTCGGCACTGTGGAGGTGCGCAATCCTCGCTGGATGATTTGCCGAGATTGTTACCCGGGCATGGTCGTTGCCTTTGCGCCGCTGAAGGAGATCTGCCCGGATCGAGCGACATCCGAGTTGATGGAACTGACGGCGCGGCTGGGGAGCATGATGCCGTACCGGCAGGCGGCGAATGTGCTTGCTGAATTCCTGCCCGTTGAGCCGACCGAGACGCATGCCACCGTGCGCAAGCGAACCATCAGGATTGGCGAACGGCTCGACGATCAGGCTGCAGAGGAAGAATTGCGCGCAAGGGCGCAAATGGACGAACGACGTCAGCTTGAAATGCAGCTTCCCGGCGATCGCCGCAAAGAGTTCGTCATCAGCATCGATACGGCGCATGTCCGTAGCGCCGATCCCAATTCAGCGCGCAACTTCGAGCTCGTTGTGGCCCGATGCGGCCGCGGAGGGCGGGGCGAAGGCGGCGGCCGCTATTTCGTGACCAGCAGCACCGACCAACGGGCAATCCGGGATCGAGCGCTCCATGCGCTTCAGCGAGAAGGGTATTGCGGCTTTGGCGACGTCACCGTGATCTCGGATGGCGCCGAGATCCTGAAGCGGCTGCCGCGCGCTATGCCGAAGCCGACGGCCCACATCATCGACTGGTTCCACATGGCCATGAAGATCCAGCCCATGCAGCAGATCGCCGATCACATCGTGCGATCCCGGTCCGGTCCCTTTGAAGCGCTTCCCGCCATCGACCGGGACATCAGAGCGGTGAAGTGGCGTCTGTGGCACGGGCGGGTCGATCGCGCGATCCGCGACCTGGAGCAACTCCTGGCGAGACTGAAGGCTTCCCAAGGAGACGGCGAGTTCTCCATCGCCCGTCGTCACAGCCTCGGCTCGCAGCTCCTGACCTATGTCAGATCGAACCGCGGCGCGATCGTCAACTATGGCAAGCGCTACCGAGCCGGCCTTCGCGTCGCCACAACCCTCGCCGAATCGGCGGTCAATTCGCTGGTCGCCAAACGAATGGTGAAGAAGCAGCAGATGCGCTGGTCTCAGCACGGTGCCCATAGGCTCATGCAGGTCCGGACGGCAGAACTCAACGGCGACCTTCGCAATCGATTGCGGGCACCGTTCCGACAGCCAGAACCGAACGTGCCACCACTATTCAAGCCCAAACCGCCTCTCCTACGCGCTGCCTGACCCCAGAGAAGTTACCGGTCTCCCGCTGGGGCTGGTTGCCGACATTGTCTATTAAGCAACGGCCCTGGCAAGCGCGCACTGCGACCAAAGTTCCGACAGCGCACCAACCAAGCGGTCGATGTCGGCGTCGGAATGCAACGGCGTCGGCGTGATGCGCAGCCGCTCGGTCTTCTTCGGAACAGTCGGATAGTTGATTGGCTGCACATAAATGCCGTGCCGGTCGAGCAGAAGGTCGGAAATCCATTTGCACTTGGCCGCATCGCCGACCATCACCGGCACGATGTGGCTGTCGTTCGGGATCAGCGGAATGCCGATCGAGTTCAATCGCGCACGCACCTTGGCAACCCGTTCGCGCTGGGCGAGACGCTCTGCGTTGCTCCATTTCAGGTGCCGGATCGAGGCAAGCGCGCCGACGGCGACGTGCGGCGGCAGCGCCGTGGTGAAGATGAAACCCGATGCGAACGAGCGGATGAAGTCAACCAGCTTCGCCGAACCAGTGATGTAGCCACCGACCACGCCGAACGCCTTGCCGAGCGTGCCTTCGATGATGTCGATGCGGTCCATCAGTCCTTCGCGTTCGGCGATGCCGCCGCCGCGCGGGCCGTACATGCCGACCGCATGCACCTCGTCGAGATAAGTCATCGCGCCATTCTTCTCGCAGACCTCCACGATCTGACGCAGCGGGGTGATGTCGCCATCCATCGAATAGACACTCTCGAAGGCGACGATCTTGGGCCGCTCCGGCCCGTATTCGGAAAGGATGCGATCGAGGTCGGCCCAGTCGTTGTGCCTGAAGATGCGCTTCTCGGCCTTGGAGTGGCGGATGCCCTCGATCATCGAGGCGTGGTTGCCCGCATCCGAGATGATGACGCAATCGGGTATCGACGCCCCGAGCGTCGAAAGCGTCGTCCAGTTAGAGACATAGCCCGACGTGAACAGAAGCGCAGCTTCCTTGCCGTGCAGATCGGCGAGCTCGCGCTCAAGAAGCACGTGGGAGTGATTGGTGCCGGATATGTTTCGGGTGCCGCCCGCGCCCGCGCCAAAGGCGTCGAGTGCCTGGTGCATGGCGGCGATCACCTTGGCGTTCTGGCCCATGCCGAGATAGTCGTTCGAGCACCACACAGTGACCTGCCCGGTCGGGTCGGCCGACCCGTGGCCGTCATAGCGCGCGGCGGTCGGGAACGAGCCTGCCTTGCGCTCCAACTCGGCAAATACCCGATAGCGGCCTTCGGCGTGCAGGCCGTCCAGTTTCATGGCTAAAAAGGCTTCGTAGTCCAACGGACGTCCTCCCAGCGCTTTGTTGGTAGATGAAACATATAGATGTTTCTATGTGTATGCTATGCCAAAAGATCTCAGGATTCCGCGAAACGTCCGCCAAGACCCGGCGCGCCAGAAAGGCTCCGTCCAGTCAATATTCGCGATACACAAGACGGCTGTTCCAAGAGTGTCGTGTAATGCCGGAACTCTGCTGAAGACCAGGGCTGGTCGAGATTGCGGATGATGAGGTCCGCACCAGCAAAATCCTCGCCGGCGGTGTATATGCTAGGCGTGATCACCGTGCGAATACCCGCTGCCCGCGATGCTAGGCTGTGTGGACGAATTGACTCAGGTATAAGTTTGGGGTTCCGCAGAGGAATCCAGTCTGATTCATGGTTTGCCGACTGATTTGGAGGTTGGCGATGTCCACGAAGATGACGGATACGGATTGGGCGAACGCGCTGGAGGTTTTCCGCGCCTGCTTGCCACGGCGAGGCCGCAAGGCTGCGGACGACCGGTTGTTTCTGGAGGCGATGCACTTCTTCACGGTGGAGAATGTACGCTGGCGTGCGCTGCCGGAACGCTTCGGCCACTGGAACTCAGTGTGGAAGCGCTTTGACCGGCTGAGCAAGGCCGGCATATTCGAAGCTTTTTTCGACACGTTGGCCGAGATGAGCGCATCGGCCCATTTGATCCAGATGTTCGATTCCACCATTGTGCGTGCCCACGTCTCGGCCGCCGGCGCAAAGGGGGGCAGCAAGGCCAGGCGCTCGGCCGCTCGCGCGGCGGGTTCACGACAAAAATCCACGCCAAAGCGGACAATTCAGGCGACATCATCGCGTTCGATCTGACCGGCGGCCAGGTTTCGGACACAACCCGCTTCGAGACCCTGCTCAACATAGGGCCGGACATCACGCCACGCGCCGCGCTGGGCGACAAAGGCTATTCCAGCAAGGCCAATCGTGCCGCCGCGCGAAGGCGCGGCATTGCCCCGGTGATCCCACACAAGACCAACGAGAAGAACAGGCCCGCCTTCTTCGCCAAGACGCTCTACAAGGCACGCGCCCGTATCGAACAGGGTTTCGGACGGCTCAAGCGCTTCAAACGCGTCGCTTTGCGATGCGAAAAGACCGCACGGAATTTCCGTTCCATCGT
Organism: Hyphomicrobiales bacterium; assembly: GCA_030456445.1. Lineage (GTDB taxonomy): Bacteria > Pseudomonadota > Alphaproteobacteria > Rhizobiales > Rhizobiaceae > Mesorhizobium_L. The sequence goes on along the minus strand of JAKDNM010000009.1, from coordinate 43,418 downwards.
CAGCTTCGCCGCCGGACTATGCTTGATCAAATTCGTCCACACGCCCTAGAAGGCCGTTGCGCGAATCCTCGAAACACAGGCAGGCCTCAGGCGCCAGTTGGAGGTCTGAGAGGACCCGCCGATAAACCTCGGGATCAGGCTTCTTCGTGTTGACGTCTTCCCCGGTCCTAATGCTGGCGAAGAGCTTCTCCGCTCCTAGGCCGAACGTTGCCTCGAGAAGCGACGTGACGTTCGGCCTACTCGTTGTCGTGCCTATACTGCGCAGCAGCCGACCCCAGAAATGTGCACCCGGGCAAGCTTCCAGCCCAACCAAGCAGCTCGAAAGGACGCGAAAGAACTGTTCCACGTCATCGCGTCTGAGCTTCCGTCGGACAATCGCGCTCCCATGCTGGTCAGCCCCGTGAACCTGAAAGACTGATTTGGCGATGTCGAGACCGACCACGTGAACTTCATTTGGCATGGCAATATCCTTCCGTTTGACCACGCCCGATATTCCTCGCCAAAGGGTGGAAGCGGAAGGGGGCGTCCATGCCATCACCTGCGCACGAAGTAGGACTTTTCCGGACCGGCCACGCAGTTGATAGCTGAGATGCGTTTCGTTGTTGCCCATGAGACGTGAGATGGCGCGGGAATCGTCTCCGTCCGTCTTGAGGAGATCATCTTGCGCGAGCGGTAGCAGCCGCAACGCGACCTCGCGCAGCGCCGCGTCGAACGTCTCGTTTAATTCCCGATAGGAAGCGTAAGTAGCATAAGCAGCGCCTCCGCACCAAAGCAGCGTCGTTGTGACGGTGAGGCTGACGATGAGGCGGGTGGTGATCGACCCCCGGTTCCGTTTAAGAAAGCGCCAGTCAAGAGCCGTTTTCATGTTCCGATCCGATAGCCGGCGCCACGCACGGTTCTGATGGCCTCGCGGCCGAGCTTCTTCCTCAGACGACTGACATAGACTTCTACGGCGTTGCTTTCGATTTCGGCGCCGAATTCGTAAAGCGAATCCTCGATCTCCGTCTTCGCGACGATCGCATTCGGATGCTGCAGGAGCCGTTCGAGGACGGCCCATTCCCGGCCGGTCAGCTCGGCGCTCTGTCCGCCGACACGGGCGATCCTGCAGGCGATGTCCACTTCGAATTCGCCGAAGCGGAGCAGGGGGTTCGGATTGCCGCCGTAGCGGCGCAGGACGGAGGCCATGCGTGCGGTCAGTTCATCGAGGTCGAATGGCTTGACGATGTAGTTGAGACCCTCTATCCGCCACGCGATCTGGTCCATGGCCGTGACGATGATGACGGGAACTTTCGAACCTTGGCGGCGCAGGCCTTTCAGGAAATCGAGACCCTACCCGTCCGGAAGGACGAGATCGAGCACGACGAGTTCGTATGAAACGGTGGCGACCGCGTCCGACGCCTGCCGGCAGGTCCGCATCCAGTCGGTGCCGTATCCAAGCGAGGCGATGTGCTCGCGCAGAGGCCTCCCCAGCGCTTTGTCGTCCTCGACCAAGAGAACGCGCATGCCGCCTCCATCATTCTCCGATACCGGCATAACATGACGCCAATCTGAAGGCTTGCATAGAAACCCCGTCCAGTTCAGCTCAGGCTCCGGCGTGTCGATCTCCACGCCCAAGACCTCGCGCCAGCCATCGGTGTTGACGCCGCCAGAAGGAGCGTGTTTTCCGTCGTCTCTATCGGCTAGAGAAAAGCCGCACTTCGCCTGGAACGGGTCTCGGACTCAGCCTCGTCAAAGGCATCGCCGACCTCCACGAGGCATCAATTTGCACAGAAAATGCCGACTCAGGCCTCAGGATCAACATCGTCTTTCCGGTACGGCCGGCCTGAGCGCCAACCGGAAATGCCTCCCCTGCGATGGTGGGAGAGGCTGGAAATTGCAAAGTCGGACGGCACTTGCACTCATTCGCTGCCGTTCTCGGGGCTCCGGCATCATCCAACCCGTCATCCTGGCTTTCCGAGTCGGGCGCCGTTAGCGTCATAGGTGAGCGACTTCGTCCCCACCTTGGTCGGAGCATGCGGCCGTGCGGTGGTGGCGGCCGGATAGCCACCGTAACCTTTCGCCCAACTCCGGCGAATAACAGAAAGCAGGCCCACAGCGGGATGCACTCGGCCATCAGGCCGCGCCTACCCAACCGATCGGAGGAAAACCATGTCCAACCGCACCCTATCCGTCATCGTCGCCACCGCCTTTGCCGCGGCCGTCGGCTCCCTCGCGGCCGTTCCCGCAGGCGCTGCCAGCCAGGCGGAGATGGAAAAAATGATGAAGGAGAACCAGGCCAAGTCCATGGCGGCGATGAAGACCGGCAAGTTCGAGCAGTGCTACGGCGTGGCGCTCAAGGGCCAGAACGACTGCTTCGCCGGCGCCGGCACGACCTGCGCCGGAACCAGCACGGTCAACTATCAGGGCAATGCCTGGAAGCTCGTGAAAAAGGGCACTTGCACGACAATCAGCACGCCCAACGGCCATGGCAGCCTGAAGCCTATCAGTTCCTGAACCGAATACCGAACCGGGGCGGAGGGCTTTCTCCGTCCCGGAGCCAGTTCAACCCACCAGGAGGAGGCTCGAATGAACCGAAACGACGATGTCCGCAGAAGCGGCGACGGCCGCATTCCCCAACGCGCCGGCGTCGGCCTTAAGCCGGAACACTACCGCACCATTCTGGAAACGGCGCCAGACATGGGCTTCTTCGAGGTTCACGCGGAGAATTACATGGGCGCGGGTGGCCCGCCGCATCGTTATCTCACCGAGATCCGCGAGCGCTACCCGTTGTCGCTGCATGGCGTGGGGCTCTCCATCGGCGCCGACCGGCCGCTCGACCGCGATCATCTCCGGCGGCTGAAGGGGCTCATCGAACGTTACCAGCCCGGCCTGTTTTCCGAGCACCTGGCATGGTCGACGCACGATAGCGCCTATTTCGACGACCTGCTGCCGGTGCCCTATACCGAGGAATCACTGGCCCGTGTCGTTTCCCATATCGACCAGGTGCAGGAAACGCTCGGACGACAGATGCTTCTTGAGAACCCCTCTACTTATCTGGCCTTTGCCGAAAGCACTTGGTCGGAGACGGATTTCATCGCCGAGATTGCGCGACGAAGCGGCTGCGGGCTACTGCTCGACGTCAACAACGTCCATGTCGCCTCGACCAACCAGCAATGGGACCCGGTTCGCTACATCGACGATTATCCGCTCGAGAAGGTTCAGGAGATCCATCTTGGCGGCCATACGCCGGAGACCGACGAAAAGGGCCGGCCGCTCCTCATCGATACGCATGACCGTCCGGTCGATGTCATGGTCTGGGACCTTTACGAATATACGATCGGCCACCTGGGGCCGGTGCCGACCCTGATCGAGTGGGACGCCGCCGTACCGGCATGGCCGGAACTCAGGGCCGAAGCCGAGCGGGCGGAAGCGATCATGTTTGCGATCGGATGCAAGGAGCAGGCGCATGCCCTCGCTGGCTGATCGGCTTAGCGGCTTTGCCGATGCCCTGTTCGACCCGACGCTCGCTGTGCCGCCGGGGCTTGTCGGTCCCGACGGCGAGCCGAGCCCAAGGCGGTTTGCCGTCTATCGCAACAATGTGGTGGTCGGCCTCGTCGAAGCCCTGAAGGCAAATCATCCGGCGGTCTGCCGCATCGTAGGCGAGGAATTCTTCGACGCCATGGCGCGCGCCTTCGTGGTTTCCGGGCCATCGGCCTCACCGATCCTGCTCGACTACGGCGCCGGGTTTGCCGATTTCATCGCCGAATTCCAGCCGGTCGCGGACGTTCCCTACCTGGCCGACGTCGCGCGGATCGAACGCGCGTGGACCGAAGCCTACCATGCTCCTGAAGCAATCGCGATGACGCCCGAGGCCCTGGCCGCCATCCCCGAAGACCAGATAGCCGGCCTCACATTTAGCCTCCACCCTTCGCTGCGCATGGTCTGGTCGCGCTTTCCCGCCCTCACGATCTGGCGAATGAACATCGGTGATGGCATACCGGCTCCCGTGGACTTGACGGCCGGCGGCGAGGATGCGCTCCTGATACGACCGGCCGCCGATGTTGAAATCCGTGCGATGCCGCCCGGAGGCTACGAATTCGTGGAAGCCCTTAAACAGCGCCAGTCGCTGACTGGAGCCATGAGGACAGCGCTCGGCGCGGATCCGCGTTTCGATCTTTCCGGAAACCTCCGCGAACTGATCGCCGCTGGCGCAGTCATCAACTGTCATCCAGCGAACGAACCGGGGCTGCTGACGCGAGGTGTGGGGGCATGACACAGACCAGGACCGGGACGAACCTCATCGGCAGGGCGCGTGTGGAACAAGGTGTTCGCCTTACCCTCGAATGGCTGGCGTGGATTGCTTATGCCGTGGCGCCGCTTGCGCTTCGCATCGCCCTGGCGGTCCCGTTCTTTCGCTCGGGCCTGACCAAATGGGATGGCTTCCTGGAGCTGTCACCCGCAGCGGCCTTCCTGTTCGAGGAACAATTCAAGCTGCACATTTTCGGCGGTGTCTACAATCTTCCCATGCCCGACACGTTGGCATTGTTCGACGCCATCGCCGAGATCATTCTGCCGGTCCTGCTCGTGGTCGGCCTCGCGACACGTTTCAGCGCGCTCGGCCTGCTCGTCATGACAGGTGTCATACAGCTTGTGGTTCCGGACGGCTGGGCAAACTTCCATCTCCCATGGGCAGCCATGGCGGTCGCCCTCATCGCGCTTGGCCCGGGCCGCCTCTCGCTTGACCATGCGGTCGATAAGGCCTGCCGGATTCGGAATACGAGGGTCGGCGCATGATATCCAGGGCGGCGGCGACGCTGCACTCCATTCCGTTTGCGCCGTCCCCCATCGGCCTGGGAAGACCCGAAGGCTGAAGCTGATGGCACGGTCGCCGCATGAACACCCTTCGCATCTGAAGCTCGTGACCGGTAGCACACCGTCCGAGGCCGGCAACCCGCATGGCAATGCGTTCAGGAGCCGTGATGTCGATTGGGCGATTCTCATGGCGCACGCACAGGACGGTGATTCCGCCGCCTATCTGCGGCTTCTCCATGAGACGACGCCTTATCTGCGCTCTCTGGCGCTGCGCTGGTATCACGATCCGCAGGATGTCGAGGACGCCGTGCAGGACATTTTTCTCACCGTGCACGCCATCCGGCACACCTACGATCCCGCACGGCCGTTCGGGCCCTGGCTGGTCGCGGTCGCCAGTCGCCGCCTGATCGATCGCCTGCGCCGCCGCGGGCGCAGGAGGGAGCGCGAGACCCCGCTGACCGCCGAACACGAAACCTTTGCCGGGTCCGGGACGAATCTTGAAGAAGAACCGGATCGAACGCGGCTGGTAGCGGCTATAGACAGACTGCCGCCGAGGCAAAGGCAGGCGATCTCGCTGCTCAAGCTGAAGGAAATGTCATTGAAGGAAGCGGCGAAGGCGAGCGGGATGTCGATCGTTTCACTCAAGGTGGCGACGCACCGCGCCTTGAAAAGCCTGCGCGCCATGCTCACAGACGGGAAAGACACGTGATCGAGACGCCTGACCTCATTGCCTCCCTGGCGAGGGACCTTACTCCCGTGCGCCGCCTGCGGCCGCCGCTGGTGCGCGCTGGATGCTGGATACTGCTCGCCGCAACCATTCTGACGTTGCTCGCCATCGCGCAGGGATTTCGCCCCGATCTCGCGCAGCGTATGGGCGATCCCGTGTTTGCGACCGGGTTGGTAGCGGTGCTAGTCACCGGGGTTCTTGCGGCAATCGCTGCCTTCTTCGTCAGCCTGCCCGACCGTTCGCGACGCTGGCTGCTTCTTCCCCTGCCCGCGCTGACCGTCTGGTTGTCGAACACGGGCTACCAGTGCCTGTCGCAATGGATCAGCATCGGCCCCGACGGGATCACTTTGGGGGAGACCGCACGCTGCTTTGCGACGCTGGTGCTGACCAGCGCGCCCTTGTCTCTGATCATGCTGATGATGCTACGCCATGCCGCGCCGCTTCGCCCCAGGACGGTGACGGTCATGGGCAGCCTGTCGGTGGCGGCGATCACGGCGACCGCGCTCTCTGTGTTCCATGTCCTCGACGCGACCGTCATGATCCTGATGTGGAATTTGGGAACGGCGTTCGTGTTCGTGGCGCTGGGCGGCGCGTTCTCGAGAGCGATGTTCCGGTGGGCGGCGCCGCGCTCGCCTGCCTCATCCGAGTGAAGGCGAGGCATTTCTGGAACGGCACCGTACAGACCGCCACATAATCACAAAGGGAGATCGATATGCACAGACGCCATTTTCTCTGCCTTGCCCTTGCCGCGGCCGCGGCGCCGGCTTCGGCGGCCGAACGCAAGGCGTTCGACGAGGCCGCCTTCTCGGCGGCGCAGCAGCGCGATGCGCGCATTCTCGTCGACATATCGGCAAGCTGGTGCCCGACTTGCAAGGCGCAGAAGCCGATCATCGACAAACTCGCCGAACAGCCGTCCAACAAGGACCTCGTCATTTTCTCGATCGACTTCGATAGCCAGAAACCCATCGTGCGGCAGTTCCGCGCGCAGAGCCAGAGCACGCTGATTGCGTTTCGTGGCAAGACCGAGACGGCCCGGTCGGTCGGCGACACTGATCCGGCTTCGATAGCGACCCTCGTCCAGTCCACCATGACGGAGTGACGTCATCGTGCTGGCGACCGGCAGCATCCTGTTCGCTTTTCTCGCGGGCGTTCTCTCGACGTTGTCGCCCTGCGTGCTGCCGCTCCTGCCGCTGGTGCTGGGAGCGGCGGTGTCCGAACACAAACAGGGGCCGGCGGCGCTGGCCGCCGGTCTTGCCCTTTCCTTTGTCGCTGTCGGATTGTTCGTCGCGACGGTCGGATTCTCGCTCGGGCTGGATGCGGACATCTTTCGCGCCGTTGGCGCCCTGCTGCTGGTGGCCATCGGCGTGGTGTTGCTGGTTCCCAGGTTGCAGACACAACTTGCCGTCGCCGGCGGACCTGTCGGCGGCTGGGCTAACCGCACCTTCGGCGGCTTTACGACCACCGGCCTGAAGGGGCAATTCGCCGTCGGCCTGCTGCTCGGGGCGGTGTGGAGCCCGTGCGTCGGCCCCACGCTTGGCGCGGCATCAGTTCTGGCGGCGCAGGGTAAGAATCTCGCCCAGGTCGCCGTCGTGATGATCGTCTTCGGAATAGGCGCCGCACTACCCTTGCTCGTCCTTGGGCTTGCCTCACGCGAAACGATGATACGGTGGCGACACCGGATGCAACGGGCAGGGCAGGGCGGGAAGGCCGTTCTGGGCGTGTTGCTCGTCGCAATCGGCCTGCTGATCCTCACCGGCATCGACAAGAACTTGGAGACGTTTCTGGTCAATGCCTCTCCCATGTGGCTGACCCACCTGACCACGCGGTTCTGAGTACAAGACAGGCCGTAGCTCTCTAGGCCGTGCCCTTACGCCGGTCATTAACCACGAGGAATCGGGAAAATGTGGAGTGTGTTGCGAACTTGCCGCCTTGGCATGAGGATTGTGATCACAAGTGCGATACTGGCAACTCCATTGGCGCGAAGCGCCGCCTGGGCACAGCCAGCCAAAGGGGACATCGTCGTCGGCGCCTTCTCCCAAGGCTCCCTGATCGGCTGGCAAGGCCGCTCCTTCAAGGGCGAGACGCGTTACGGTCTCGTCAAGGACCCGGAACTGGGTGCGACCGCCCTGGCGGCCACGGCCGATGGCGCCGCATCGGGCCGCTATCGGAAGATAAGGATAAACCTGGCGAAAACCCCATTTCTCAACTGGTCGTGGAAGGTGAAGAATGTCTTTCCCGGTATCGATGAGAGCGTCAAATCAGGCGACGATTTTCCGGCTCGCATCTATGTCGTGGTCGAACGGGGCCTTCTCGGAACGAGCTCGCTTGCCCTCAACTATGTCTGGGCGAGCCAGCATCCGCTCGGCGCCGAATGGCCAAGCCCCTATACCTCCCAAGTTGTCCTGATCGCGAGCGACAGCGGTTCTCCGGGACTTGGCTCGTGGGTTAGCCACAAGCGGAACCTGCGGGCGGATCTAAAGAAAGCGTTCAACGAAGACATCACAGAGATCGACGCCGTTGCCATCATGACCGACGCCGACGATTACAAGGGCCATGCGCGGGCTTCTTACGGCGACATCTGGTTCAGCGCCGAATGAGAGAAGCAGACGCGCGACCCTGATCGTTCGACGCGAGGTCGTTCAGTGGCCGTAGCAGCGATCGCCGAATCCGGCCCTTTCGCGTTGAACCGGCGGGCACGGAACCGAGCCGTAGCTGCAGAAGACGCAGCAGTCGCCGGCCAGCGGGCGCAGAAGCACATGGCATGCATCGCATTCATAGAAATATTGGCATGCATCGGTCGGCATCCGCTCGGTCTTGCAATGACCGCATTGCGGACAGGCGATCTCGGAACGCAGTTGAGCTTGTTTCGCGAGAGATGGATTTGTCATGTTGCCTTCAGATGCTCTGCCGTACGGTCTCGCGAATCATATGCGGCGAGGATTGCGACCCGCGTCACCGTCTATCGCTTCCTTCAGGATCGTGCTCCCCCACGTATCATATCGGTGTTACGGGGTCTTTCCGCCATCACCACAGTTTGATTCGTCTCGACGAAAGGTTACGGTAACTGTTGACGAACCGTCGATCGATCCAGCGCTTCAGCCACAAGGCGGGCGGTCCCTTGAACCATAGGGAACCACGCAGCATCAGTGCGGAGCCTGCTCCGAGCCCGATAATGGCGAGATAGCGTCTTTGGGGCACGAAGGGAGTGAGCGGCTTACCTGATAGAGTTCCGCAAAGGTTGGCGAGCAGGACCGGCGCCTGTCTGACGGCATAGACCCCGACTTGCGGCAGGGCAGCCCCGTCAAAAGCGATGCAATCGCCGGCCGAAAAGATCAAGCTATCGCCCACCGATTTCAAGAACGTGTTCACCATCAGCCGTCCGTTCATGTCTGTCGGAAGGCCCAATCTGGAGGTGAGGCCAGATGGGAGAAGACCCGTTGCATTGACAACCATATCGCACGATGCGCGTGTGCCGTCGCCGAGGACAAGGCCGTGCTCGTCGGCCGAAACGACAGCGACGGGCCACCGGACGTCAACGTCGATGTCCGCGAGATGCCCCATCAGCGCGGTCGCGGCGCCGCGGGGAAGCTGCTTCAGCGGCCTGGATCGGCCATAGAGCGTGATTGCCATGGCGCGCCCATGCAGATCGGAGAGGGCGCGAAGATTGGCCGCGATCTCGACCCCGGTTACGCCGGCGCCGACCACCGCGACCTGGAGAGCGGTAGGGTTGCCGCCTTGCCACACTTCCTCGATCCGTTGCCGAAGCATGACCAGCGAGCGAACCGGCTTGACGGAATAGATCTGCTTTCCCCCGCGGGGCAATGGAGGCGGCTCGCTGCCGAGATTGAGCGAAAGCAGGTCGAAGCCCACCCGCCGACCGTCGTCCAGCAGCACGTCCCGCGCCGCGCGGTCGAGCCCGGTCATGGTGGCGCGATAGAGCGTAATGCCTGCTTCCTTCGCCAACTTGCCGATGTCGACGCAATCCGCCTGCGGAGGGAAAAGCCCGCCGAGCATGCCGGTAGCCATCCCCGAATACCAGAAGTCGTCAGGCGCGACGACCGCCACTTCCGCGCCCAGACTTCGGAACGTGGCGGCGTTCTTGAGGATGTGGAGATGGGCATGGCCCGCTCCGACGAGCACGACGCGTCTGGTGGTCATTCCTGCCAGGCCTCGGCCAGGGCGACCGCCGATTTGGCGATACTGCGCAGTCGCCCGGCATCCTCGCCCGCCCGCGCCAGCACCCGCATGGCGATCACCGCCGACAGCATCTGCCGCGCCGCCGCACGCGCATCGCGCGATCGGTGGACGCCGGCGGATTGCCGTTCGAGTGCACGGCGGAATCCATCCTCGATCTCGCGCAGGCTTTTCTGCACCAACCCGGCGAGCTCGGTATCCCAGGGCGCTACTTCCATCGCGGAATTGACGAGGAGGCAGCCCCGGCGATCCTTGAGCGAAGCCTCGATCAGATCGTCAAAAAAGGCGCTGATTCCACGGATCGGATCGTCGCTGGCGTCGAGCTCGGCGATGCGCCGCCTCGGGTAGGCGTCCAGGTACGCGTCCAGACAATGGCGAAACAGGGAACGTTTGTCGCCAAAGGCGTTGTAGAGGCTGGCGCCCGTGATCGCCATCGCACTCGCCAGATCCCTTACGGACGTTGCCTCGTAGCCGCGGCGCCAGAACTGATCCATCGCGGCGGCCAGCGCCGAGGGCGGATCAAAACTTCGTGGCCGCGCCATTCATCACCCTCCAACGACCGTTTCGTGCCCTGGTTCCCTTGCAAAGCCCATCAGGCCGTGCATGTTTTATACCAATCGCTCTAAAATGAAACATCCTGCTCGACAGGCACCTCGAAAGACATGCCCATGGCTACCTCTTTTCCTCGCCTTCTTCCACGTCAGACCGTCCCCGAGCTGCGTGTACCGGTCGTTGGGGGACGCTCCTACGATATCCGCATGGAGACGCCGGCGACATTCTCGCTGATCGTTTTCTATCGCGGGCTGCATTGCCCGATCTGCAAGACGCAACTCAAGGATATCGAAACCCGCCTTGGCGAGTTCGAACGCCGGGGCGTCTCGGTTGTCGCCATCTCGATGGACAATGAGGAGCGCGCCCTTCAGACAAGTCTCGACTGGCAATTGCCGCATCTGCGCATCGGTTACGGCTTGTCCCTGCCGGTCGCCCGTGAATGGAGCCTCTTTATTTCCCGCAGCCGTGGAAAGACCTCCACCGGGGTATATGAGCCCGATCTTTTCTCGGAGCCGGCGATCTATCTCGTGCGGCCGGACGGCACGCTCTATTTCGGCAGCGTCCAGACCATGCCGTTCGCGCGGCCCCATTTCGCCGACATTCTGGGGGCGATCGATTACGTCGTGAAGAACGACTACCCGGCGCGCGGCGAGGCCGACGTAACCTTTGAACGTGTCAACACGAATTAACGGCTAGATCCTATCGTTTCGGCGCCGAGCGTGGCCGCCGATTTTTCCAAGGAGGCCGCTCACGCATGGATCATGCCGGAACGTTGCGCCGCACAACCAGGATGATTGGTGCGGTTCTCTTCGTCGCTGTGGTAGCGGTTCTGGCGGTGCTCATCGGCAGCCACGTCAACATCGCCGAAATCATGCGCAGGCTTGCAGCTTCAAGAGATTGGATAAGCCTGCATCCCGGCCTTGCGGCGTTGACCTTCGCCACGGTTTACATTGCCGTAACGGGTCTGTCGCTGCCCGGGGCCACGGCGCTGACCCTTGTCGGCGGCAGCCTGTTCGGGCTATGGGCGGGGACGTTGCTTGTTTCCTTCGCCAGCGTCACCGGTGCGACGATGGGGATGATCGTCGCCCGATATTTCTTGCGCGACGCCATCAAACGCCGCGTTCCCGACGCTGTCGCCAGGGTCGATCGAGGCATTGTGGCGGACGGCGCCCGCTATCTGTTTGCATTGCGGCTCATACCGGTGATCCCGTTCTTCCTCGTCAATCTGACGATGGGCCTGACACGCATGCCGGTGCGCACCTTCGCTTGGGTGAGCCTTGTCGGAATGCTTCCGGGGACCGTTGCCTACGTTAATGCCGGCCGGCAACTTGCCTCCATCGAAAGCACCGGCGACGTCTTGAGTCCGCGCATCCTGCTCGCGTTCGCCGCCCTGGCGGTGCTGCCCTTCGTGGCCAAGGCGACAAACGCGTGGTGGAGCGGGCGCACCGCGCTGCGGGCATGGCGGCGGCCGCAACGGTTCGACTATAACCTAATCGTGATCGGAGCCGGCTCCGCCGGTCTCGTGACCGCCTACATCGCTGCGGCGGCGGGCGCCCGCGTCGTCCTCATCGAGGAAGGCAAGATGGGAGGCGACTGCCTGAACACCGGCTGCGTCCCGTCCAAGGCGTTGATCCGCTCGGCAAAGCTCGCGCACGAGACGATGCAACCGGAACGGCTCGGCCTCCACGGCCGGCTGGAGCCTGATTTCGCAGCAATCATGCGCCGCGTCCAAAAGGTGATCGCGCGCGTTGCGCCACATGATTCGGCGGAGCGCTATCGCGCACTCGGCGTCGATGTCGTCAAGGGCCGCGCGAGGCTTGCCGACCCCTGGACGGTCGAGGTCGAGGGACGACGCCTGACCGGGCGTCGTATCGTGCTTGCGACCGGCGCCGAACCGTCCATGCCGCCGATACCCGGTCTGGCCGATGTGGAGCCGCTGACTTCCGAAACGCTGTGGAGCCTGAAAGAGCGGCCGGGGCGTCTGCTTGTCCTCGGCGGTGGCGCCATCGGCTGCGAGCTGGCCCAGAGCTTCGCCCGGCTCGGCAGTGAGACGACAGTCGTCGAGGCTCTTCCACGCCTCATCGCCCGCGAGGACGAGGATGCCGGCGAGATGATGCTCGCCGCGCTCGCTCGCGATGGCGTGACGGTCATCACCGGCGTCGCCATCCGGTCATTTGCCAACGATGGAAAAACGCGCCTGGCGCACCTCGCGGACGGTACGGCGCTCGCCTTCGACCGCGTCCTCGTCGCGGTCGGGCGGCGAGCGCGTACCCGCGGCTTCGGTCTGGAAGAGCTGGGACTTCTCGAAGACCACAGGCTCGTCGTGGACGACCGGCTGAGGACGCGGGTGCCAACCATTTATGCCGCTGGCGACGTCATCGGGCGCTTGCAGTTCACGCATGCCGCCGGCCAATACGCCTGGTTTGCGGCGATGAACGCGCTGTTCGGCGACTTCAAGACCTGGAAGGCGGACACGAAGGCATTCCCCGCGGTCATCTACACCGATCCTGAGATCGCCCGGGTCGGCCTGAACGAGATCGAGGCGCGCGAACGGGGCATCGCATACGAGATCACGCGATACGACCTCGCCGAACTCGACCGTGCCATCGCCGACGACGCCAACCATGGATTTGTCAAGGTCCTGACAGTTCCAGGCAAGGATCGAATCCTTGGCGTCACGATTGCCGGCGCCCGCGCCGGCGACATGCTGGGCGAATTCACGCTCGCCATGCGGCACGGCCTCGGTCTTAACGCCATTTTGCGAACGGTCCATCCCTATCCGGGATGGACCGAAGCAGCGAGAGCCGCGGCCGGCGAATGGCGCCGCGCTCATGCGCCGGCCTGGGCGCTGGCCCTGTCGGCGCGCATCCTACGATGGTTGAGGGGGGGGTGAGACGATGTTCGATCGGCGCCTGCTGCCCGTCCAGAAACGCCTGCTGGCCCCGCCGGCGTCATGGCTGGCCGCAAAGGACGTGCCGGCTGATGCGGTGTCGCTGCTCGGCTTTGCGATCGGGCTTGCCGTCGTGCCTCTTCTGGCGGGCGGACACCATATCCCGGCGCTCATCGTCATTCTGGCGAACCGCATCCTCGATGGGCTTGACGGCGCGCTGGCCCGTATCAAGGGGCCGACCGATCGCGGTGCCTTCCTTGATATTTCCCTCGATTTTGTCTTCTACGCGCTTGTGCCCTTCGGCTTTGCGCTTGCCGATCCGGCCGCGAATGCGCTCGCCGCCGCCACGCTGCTGTTGGCCTTCGTCGGGACCGGTAGCAGCTTCCTCGCCTTCGCCGCCATTGCAGTCCGTCGCGGCCTGTCGTCCGTGAACTACCCCACGAAGGGCATCTACTATCTCGGTGGGCTTACGGAAGGGACGGAAACCATTGCCGTGTTCGTGGCGATGTGTCTTTGGCCGGCCCTTTTCCCTGTGCTGGCGCTCGGTTTCGCAGCGCTGTGCGGCGTTACCACCGTCACCCGCTGGTGGTGGGGGTGGCGGGCCTTTGCGGCTCCCACATACCGTAGCTCGCCAGCCCGGGCCAACACGGCAATCAAGATCAGGAAACTTGAGAAGGAAGGCACCCCGAAATCATGACCGCAAAAATGAAGTTCGCCGCCTTGGCAATGGCCGCTCTAGCGCTGGTTTGCGGGCCCGCCCACGCTTCCAGCGGCTGGGACGAGATCGTCTCGAGGGCGCGCGGCCAGACGGTCTACTGGAACGCCTGGGGTGGCGACGACAGAACGAACGCCTTCATCGACTGGGTCGGAAAGGAAGTGCAGGCCCGCTACGGAATCACCATCCGGCACGTGAAGCTCGCGGACACGGCGGAAGCCGTCTCCCGCGTCATCGCCGAAAAAACCGCCGGCCGCGACGATAACGGGTCCGTCGATCTCATCTGGATCAACGGCCCGAATTTTCTGTCCATGAAGGAGAAAAAGCTTCTCTATGGGCCGTTCACGCAGCTCCTGCCCAACTATCGCTATGTCGATGTGACGGACAAGCGGTCGAATGTCACGGATTTCACAACCCCGGTTGACGGAATGGCATCGCCATGGCGCCTAGCGCAATTCGTCTTCAATTACGACTCTGCCCGCGTGACGGATGTTCCGCGCACGATTCCCGACTTTCTGCCGTGGGTCAAGGCGCATCCTAGTCGCTTCACGCATCCCGATCCGAGGGATTTCATGGGAGCCACCTTCCTCAAACAGGCGCTTGTCGAACTGGCGCCTGACCGCGGCCGGCTGCAACAGCCCGCAACGGATGAGAACTTCCTGAGGGAAACAGCGCCGCTTTGGACCTGGTACGATCAACTGAGACCGCTGCTCTGGCGCCATGGCAAACAGTTTCCGGCAAATGGGCCGGCCGAACGCCAACTTCTTGGTGACGGCGAGATCGATCTTTCGATGTCCTTCGATCCCGCCGAGGCGGCGGCATCGACTGCGTCGGGCCTTCTCCCCGACACGATCCGCACCTACACGCTTTCCGGCGGCACGATCGGCAACACAAGTTTCGTCGCCATCCCCTACAATTCGGCGCACAAGGAAGCGGCCATGGTAGTCGCCGATTTCCTGCTCGACCCGGCAACCCAGGCGCATGCACAGGATATTCGCATGCTTGGCAGCTTCACCGTGCTCGATCTTGAACAACTGTCGCCGGCGCAGCGCAAGCTTTTCACCGACCTGCCGAAGAGCCCGACGTTGCCGACCAACGCGGAATTGGGTCCGGTTCTTCTCGAGCCGAACCCCTCATGGATGATGAGGATCACCGCGGAATGGAAGAAGCGCTACGTCAGATAGGGGGGCGCATACGTGGCTTCGCTCACTCTCCGCCGAGACCAGGTTCTCGGCATGCAATCATTATCGCCGTCACGGTCATACTCGGCGCTCCGATCGTTTTCGGCCTGACTTTCACGCTGCTGCCCGCGTTCGGTTACCTGCCCTCGATTGGTGGACATGCGCTCACCGTGCAGCCGTGGCGTGACTTGTTCTCGACGCCGGGCCTTGCAACCAGTATCCGCCTCACGCTGTCGACCGGCCTTGCCGCGACCATGCTGGCGTTGGTCCTCGCCTTCTGTTTCTGCGCGGTCGTGCATGGGCGAATGCGGGAACGTGGCGCCGATGCGCTTCTGGCGCCGCTCCTGGCCACGCCTCATGCCGCGATGGCGATCGGCATTGCCTTCCTTATCGCTCCGAGCGGCTGGCTCCTGCGTCTGATTAGCCCCTGGCTGACTGGCTTTACGGTGCCGCCCGACATTGCCACCACCCAGGATCCATGGGGTATGGCTCTTGTGGTGGGCCTGTTGGCGAAGGAGTTGCCGTTCCTGCTGATCGTCATCCTGGCGGCCCTGAACCAGATTCCGGTCGATCGGCACATGCGCGCCGGTCGCACCCTGGGTTACGGACAAGGGATCGTCTGGATCAAGATCATCGGGCCACAGGTTTATCGGCAGATCCGATTGCCCCTCTATGTCGTCCTGGCCTTCTCGCTATCCGTCGTCGACATGGCCTTGGTCTTGGCGCCGGCGAACCCGCCGCCGCTCGCCGTCCTGGCGTTCCAGTGGTTCATGTCGCCCAATATTGCGCGCTACATGCCGGCCGCCGCGGCGGCGCTGCTGCAATTACTGCTGGTCGCGGGAGCAATCGGCGCGTGGCGCCTCGGTGAACGGGGAGCGGCCCGCGTCGGTCTCTGGTGGACGATGCGCGGCGGGCGGGGACTGACCGGCGAGTTGGGCCTGAAGCTTGCGGCGGCGCTCGGCATGGTCGCGCTTGTTGTCGGTTTCGGCGCGCTCGGGGCGCTTGCCGTCTGGTCGTTCGCCTGGCAATGGCGGTTTCCCGACGCCCTGCCTTCGATCTGGAGCTTCGAAATCTGGCAACGTCAGGCTCATGCGCTGATCTGGCCGCTCGGGAACACGTTAGCGCTCGCGACCTTGACCGTTGTTGCCGCGCTTCTCCTGGCGATCGCCTGGCTTGAAGGGGAGGACCGCGTGGGCGCGAAGCGACCAGCCAGCGTGTTTCATCCGGTCTATGTCCCGCTTCTGCTGCCGCAGATTGCCTTCATGTTCGGCGCGCAGGTGCTCGCGGTAAAGCTTGGCATCGATGGGACACTCCAGGCGGTCGCCTGGGCTCACTTTCTCTTCGTGTTCCCCTATGTCCTGCTGGCGCTGGCCGATCCCTGGAAGTCACTCGATCCGCGCTACGCGCGCTCGGCAGCCGCTCTTGGTTCGTCCGCGACCGGCACGCTGATCCGGGTGAAGCTGCCGATCCTTCTTCGGCCGATCCTCGTCGCGTCAGCCATCGGCTTCGCCGTGGGCGTCGCACAGTACGTGCCGACCTTGTTCGTTGGCGGCGGGCGCGTCGCCACGCTCACGACCGAGGCCGTGGCGTTGGCGAGCGGCGGAGACCGACGGGCGGTCGGCGTCCTGGCCGTGCTGCAGAGCCTTCTCCCGTTAGTCATCTATGTTGCGGCTTTGGCTACGCCACGCATCGTGTTCTCCGATCGCCGAGCCTTGTCGGGGCGCGTATGACCGACATCCTGGCGGTTTGCTCGGTAACGATTTCCATTGGAGACAGGGGCTTGATCTCCGCTCTCGACCTCGTGATCGAACCGGGCACGGTGACGACTGTCATGGGACCGAGCGGCTCGGGAAAATCCACATTGATTTCATTTATCGGCGGCCACCTCGATCCGGCCTTCCAGGCGAGGGGAAAGGTATTGATCGGCAATCGCGACATAACAGGACTGCCGCCGGAACGGCGCGGCATCGGCATTCTATTCCAGGACGATCTGCTGTTCCCGCATCTGTCGGTCGGGGCCAACCTCGCCTTCGGACTCTCTCGCTCAGTGGTCGGACGGGAGGCGCGGCGAACACAGATTGCCGAGGCATTGGCGGTGGCTGGCCTTCCTGGCTTCGAGAGCCGCGATCCGGCAACGCTCTCGGGTGGACAGCGTGCCCGTGTCGCCCTCATGAGGACCCTTCTGGCTGCGCCGAGGGCCCTTCTCCTCGATGAGCCCTTCTCCAAGCTCGATTCCGATCTGCGGCGCGACTTCCGACGCTTCGTGTTCGACCGGGCGGCAGCGAAGCGACTTCCTGTGCTTCTCGTCACGCATGACCCTGCGGATGCCGAAGCGGCCGGCGGGCCTTTCGTGGGATTATGAAACTGACAGCTCTCCTGTCTCAATCCGACGCCCTTACCGCAAGGCAGCCAATCGACGCCGTGACGTCTGGATCGTCCCGTTGCCTGACGCTGACATACACCCATGCGGCAAGCTGGATCTTGACGAAGCCGAACGGCGTCAGCAGGCGGCCGGCTTCAAGATCGTCGCTGACGGGAAGATCTGGTGTCATCGCGAGTTCAGGCCCGTCTCTCGCTGTTTCGATTGTGAGCGACAAGGATTTGACCGTATGCCGCGCGATCGGTCGAGCGCGATTCCGATGGTGCTGACGAACCGTCCCGAGCATGCAGCCGCGTGGAAAGAACGTGATCTTGCCGACTTTGAGCCGCTCGAAGGTGTAGGTTGTTGTCGAAGGAGAAGTGCTTCTGTAATGGGCCTTTACCCGTCAAGTCCCTTCGAGTGATTATCACGCCGCCAGGATCATGCTTCTGTCCGTGGTCGGCACCAAGACTGCCACATCATGCCATAAGATCCAGAGCCGACAGGTCAATCTAGGACGCGTGATTTGCCGAAGCTTTCACAGCACTACTCCCGACCTTGCCAAGCCCTCGTCCCGGCGACGGGACCTCAAAAGAAGCGACGCAACGGTCGAGCCGCTTCGCTTCTTGTTTCTTCTCTACGCGGCCGCTGGTTCCTTGCCCTAGCAAAATGCGGTTGCGTCCATCCACATGCGATGCAGCACGGTCGCGAGCTTGCGGGCCAGCGCCACCTTCGCCCGCTTCATGCCGCGCCGCCTGGCGACGTCCATCGCCCAGCGCTTCAGGGCAGAGAACCGTGTCGCCCGCGTCAACATGATATGTGCCGCTTCATAGAGCGCGGTTCGCACCAGTCCATCACCGACCTTGGTGATGCCGCCGTCGATGTCGGTCTCGCCTGATTGATATGTCTTGGGCGTCAGTCCGAAGTACGCCCCGACCATGCGAGATTTGGCGAATCGTCCCGGTTCGTCGACGGCCGAGCGATAGGTGACTGAAACCAGAGCCCCGACGCCGGGTGCGCTCATCAGATGTCGGCAGACAGGATCGGCCCGAGCGATTTTCAGCATCTGACGATGCAGCCGGGTAAACTCGTTCCATAGGCCGGCACGCGCCTGCAACATCGCGCCGATCACCGTCTTAAGCATGTCATGACCTTCGATGAGTTCGAGAATGTGGGCCTCTAAACGCCCACGGCTCACCTCGCCGACCTTGAGCCCGTAGGCCAGCTGGAAAGAAGTCACCGCGTCGTTCACTTGCATCAACGATTCTGTTGAGACAAGATTCTTGCTGGGGGAATCATTATGCACGTGGATGGCAGATCGCTCCTAAGGAGCCAAGGCTCGCTCTTCGGAATCGGCGACCGCCCAATCGGGCTGGATGAGTATCAGGCCTTCACCACCAGGACCGATCGCAATGGCAAAACGGGCGCCGATGGCCTAGGCTTCGTGCTGCTTGTTGGCCCGCCGTTACGCCGCAGGCGCCATCACCGCCCAAACTGCCGCTCAAAGCGCGAGGTCATGAAACGGCCTGGCTGTTCTTGTGGAAAAGATCATATCGGCGGCCAACGACAAATTTGTGATTGCGGATATTCGTCGCTCCGCTAGCTTTGACGGAGGTCCGTGGCAAGGAGAATGAGAGTTTTGACAACCAACCCGTGCCAATTCTGCCCTTACTCGGTAGGAGGAGCCTATTTGATCGTGGCTCTCGCCATATCGCTGACATTGGCACAGGCGGTGGCCGTGCAGGCTGCCGACGGAAAGGATATTTTCCTGCATGGGGGGGGCGAGGCGCCGACTTGCACGGCCTGCCACGGAGCATCCGGCGAAGGCCAGCCCGACGCGGGCTTTCCGCGGCTCGCCGGGCTGAATGCGACTTATATGGAGGAGCAGATCAAAAGCTTCAAGGAGGGAACGCGCAAGGACGATACGATGACGCCCATTGCCAAGGCCCTGCCTGAGGCGGATCGCAAGGCGGTGGCGGCCTATGTCAGCGACCTGACTTCCTCGCTCGCGCCGAGCGAGGAAAAGCCGGACAAGGATAGCATCGCCAAGGGCGCTGAACTCGCCGCGCATGGCGACTGGCCTCAGGGATTGGCCGGCTGCAACCAGTGTCACGGCCCCGGCGGCATAGGGGTCGGTACGGTTTTTCCGAAACTGGCCGGCCAGTCGGCCGCCTATATCGAGAAGCAACTCAATGACTGGAAGGCGGGCAGCCGCACCAACGATCCCCTGGCCCTGATGGCT
The DNA here is from genome assembly GCA_030456445.1 of Hyphomicrobiales bacterium. Lineage (GTDB taxonomy): Bacteria > Pseudomonadota > Alphaproteobacteria > Rhizobiales > Rhizobiaceae > Mesorhizobium_L. The sequence continues at coordinate 23,767 of JAKDNM010000009.1, read as the reverse complement.
GGCGTCGCCAAGAAGCTCGACGACGATCAGATCAAGGCTGTGGCCGCCTACTACGCCAGCCGGAACCCCGATGGCGCGATGGCGTCCGAAACGAAGGAGCCGGCACAATGATGGATGGCAAACCGAGTGCCGGCGAATGGCTGGTCGGGCTGATTTTCATCGGGCTGGCGGTTCTCATCGGCTATTCCCTGCCGCGCGAATCGGACATGGCCCGTTTTGCGGACAATGGTGGCACGACGGCCGCTCCCGCCGAGACGCAGCAGAATGCCGTTCCCGCAGGCGGCGGCGGCAAAAAGAGCCATTCCGCAGCGAAAACGGCCTTCACGCCGCCGGATGACAGCAATATCCCCGACAACGATTTCGGCAAGATGGTGAAGCTCGGCCAGGCGATCTTTCATGACACGCAGGCCAACGCCAAGGAATTCGTGGGCAACGACCTGCAATGCTCCAATTGCCACATCGATCGCGGGCGGCTCGCCAATTCGGCGCCGCTGGGGGCGGCTTACGTGGCCTACCCGGCCTATCGCTCCAAGAACGATCATGTGAACACATTCCAGGAACGCCTGCAGGGCTGTTTCCGCTTCAGCATGAACGGCAAGGCACCGCCGTTCAACGACAAGGTGCTGGTCGCCCTCGAGAGCTATGCCTACTTCCTCGCCCAAGGGCTGCCGACCGGCGACACCAAAGTCGAGGGCCGAGGTTATCCGGCTCTTGCCAAGCCGGCGAGATTCGATCTCCAGAAGGGCGAAAAGGTTTATCAGGCGAAATGCGCGCTGTGCCACGGCGCCAATGGGGAGGGGCAGGAGGCGGCTGACGGCAGCACCGTCTTTCCGCCGCTCTGGGGGCCGCGCTCCTTCAATTGGGGCGCCGGCATGGGCTCGATCAACAACGCGGCTGGCTTCATCAAGGCCAACATGCCACTGACGCAGGGCAATTCGCTGAGCGACGAGGACGCGTGGAACGTGGCGGCCTTCCTCGACAGCCACGAGAGGCCCCAGGACCCGCGCTTCAACGGATCTGCGGCGGAGACGCGCAAGAAGTACCATGACTCCAAGATGTCGCTCTACGGCACGAAGGTCGGCGATACGGTATTGGGCGAAAACTCGCCACCTTCGGGCACCGTTCCCTGACGGCGGGAGCGCCGGAAGAACGCGGCGTTCTGTGCTTTTCCCCCTGTCAGTCGAAGTGGGCGAGGGGAAGGAAATTGACCGCCGAACCGCTGAAGCGGTCATGATCTCGCCGTTGCCGGTCGTGGCGGAATCCGTCGACATAGATTTCCAGTGGCGCGGTGCGGATGAGATTCGCCGCCAGTCTTGGAGCCTCCCTGGCATCAGCGATTTCGGCGATCCCGACCTCCATCCGGTGCGGCCAGAAACGGGCATGCGATTGCGCAGGCATCACGGCAGGCGTCGGTTTGATTGGAGCGCGGCTGGCAGTGACGCAGCCGGCCTTCAGGCTTGCCCGGTGTTCGAATGGTGGCGCGCGGAGATATCCGGAACCGGCGCTATTGACGCGACCACGGTTTCCCATAGCCTTTCCGGTTCCCGCCCGGATCGCGACTGCTCATCAGGGTGCCAGTTCGGCAGCGGAACGGTCGAGACATCAGCGGCGATGGTTTCGACGATCGGGCGTTCGGCGAAGACCGGCACCGGTATCTGCTCGGGAGCAAGCGCGGCGATGACTGTTTGCGGCGGCGCCTGGACCGCGTCATCTGTTCCGGCCCCTGCAATGTCCGCGCCGCGCATCCTCAGGGGCGACGATGCCTATGCCGGGCGTATTGACCGCCTCCGCTTGTCCGGCGGGCTTGGTCGTCCCGCCGGCTATGTGCCCGGTATGCGGTGAGCGCCTGCTCGTAGCCGGGCAGCGGCTTGCCATCTGACGGGACATGCCGCGTTTTTCCGTTCGGAAACATGCGGCCAGTTCTTGCCGGCTGATGCTGGGCCAATGGCGCACATTAGCGACATCCATGTGGACGAAGGGCGAGCTGGAGGTCGGGTAATAGTCGACGCCGCCGCCTTGCATCTAGAGGCCGATATCGCGCAGTTTCTTGAGCGGCACGCCGGGGGTGTAGAAATCCATCGCCTTGCCGAGCATATGCTGGCTTTTCCGCGCCGCCGTTGGAGCGGTTGCGAAGCATGGAATTGGTTTGGGGCGCACGATAGCCACTGATAACCTGAATGTAGGCGCTCGAACCGGTCTGTCGGCAGGCCTGCCACACGAGATCGAGAAGGCGAGGGTCCATGTTTGTCGGTTCGTCGCGGCGCCGGTCACGCAGGATGTAGTTGATCTTCTTCAGCCCGGCCTTATTGTAACGGCCGTTGCGCTTATAGACGATCTCCGCCTTTTCGTGCGTATGCAGATGGTAAAGCCTGAGGCTGCGTGTCTCAGCAAATCCCGGCACGCTGGCGAGGCACGACCCCACAACCAAGGCGGCGACGGTCAGACTGACCAGGATCCACTGTGACGAAGATCACCACGATCCGGGTCGCTAGTTGTGGGGGCTCCCGGTGATTAACGGCGACTACGGATGACATATCGGCCTGGCGGAACGGCAGTCGAACAAGCTCGCCAAGGCCCTTAATCTTAAGAGTGTCTTAAGGCCGAGGTTCGCCGGCCTGGTGCAAATTCGGGCAGCCGAAGATATGTCTTCACCAATCCGGCCGAGAAACGACGACAGTCTTAAGCTGGGTTTAAGGTCCATCCAGCCTTTCTCACAGCATCAGGTGCAAATGAATGAGAAGGCTGGGTGACGGTGAGCGAACAAAGACATTCCAACGTCGTGGCGAGACGTGCTTTTCTGGTCGGCGCAATCGATGGATGTGCATCTTCTTGGGGTGCTATGTTCAATTTCGCCGAAAGACACACCACTGGAAGGACTGCCGACCGCCGCCGGGTGTTGTGTGCTCCTCACGCCAGTCGCGTTGAAGGGTAAAAGCGGGACCAAGTTCAACGGAGAGCGCGGCGGCATCGTAACGCTGTACGGGAAGCCCGCTGCACCGCTCCGGTCCGTCAAGCGCAAAGCTAGCGATAATGACCAGGCTACCTGCAATGGTTCCAGCTTCCAACTCGTGACGATACGCCATTCTCTGCTTGGGCTCAACAAGGAAATGAAAAACAGCGCGATCGGGCCGCCATGCTGTCACGTCGGCGGTTTCCCAACAGATCCGGCCGGCATCCTTGCCGAGGCGGGCCTGTGCAACCTCCAACGCGGATGAAGCAATATCGACGATGGTCAGATCAGACCAGCCGCGGCCGACAAGATGATCGACCAGGCGCGACGCTCCGCCGCCTACATCGATCAGCGAGGCCGTGGCCGGGACCTTGAACTCCTCCAGCGCCTGCAAGGACGATTCCGGTCTGGATTGATACCAGCTGACCGCGTCCGGCGCTTTTGTCCTGAAAACCTGGTCCAGTGTTCTCGCATTTCACCGGCCATGTTCTGCCCCGATCGTTTCTGCCGTCCGCCTGTTGGCCGATCAACTTGTAGGACGATTGTCCCCCCGGGAGAAGCGGTCACCGGACTACCGGCCTCCAATCTTCCATGGTCATGGGTTGATACCGCATGCGGAACGAAGCGACCCGTGTGATGCTCGCGGTCTGTTCAGGCAAACGCGCCCGTTCACCACAGGAAGGCGCCCGCGCTGCGATAGAGCACATAGGCCGCGACAACGAAGATCAGCGCGGCAAAGATGCGGTTGAGCGCATTCTTGCCGGACGAAAGACGATTGGCGAGCATCATTCCGAGGATGCCGCCAAGAACCCCGCCGGCGATGAACTCGAAGGCGACCGGCCAATCGACCAGGCCGGATGCGGCATAATTCAAGGCTGTAGCGAGGCCGAAACTGCCGACGGCAAGCAGCGACGAACCGATGGCGTTGATCATCGGCATGCCTGTGGCGAAGATCAAGGCGGGAACGATAAGGAAGCCGCCGCCGATCCCGAAAAACCCGGACGCCATTCCGGTCCCGAAAGCGACCGCGGCGGTGAGGACGCACATCTTCAGATTGTCAGATTGTTTGGAAGAAGCGGCCCGTCGCTTCGGGCGAAACATCATTGCACCGACGACGAGCATCAAAAGACCAAACAGGAACAGCAGCCGCTCTCCATCGACAAGCTTACCGAGGCTCGATCCTGCGAGCGCTCCGAGCGTGCCAACGCCTGCAAAGACCAGGGCGCAGCGCCAACGGACATTGCCGCTGCGCGCATGGCCGATGAGGTTGGCGAAAGCGTTGACAGCAACGGCGAGCGCGCTCGTGCCGATGGCGATATGCGGGTCTGATACGCCGACGACATAAAGGAGCAGCGGCGTGGCCAGTATAGACCCGCCACCGCCGACGAGGCCGAGCGAAAACCCGACCAGTGCACCCGACAGCAGGGTTGGTAGGAGAGAAAACAGCATGGTGGTCAGGTATGAGAGGTCGCGTACTGGCGATGCATGATCTATGCCGCCTGGCGCTTGTTTGGTGCCGGCGCTTGCGGCCGGCCTTCGCCCATGAGCCGCGCGGCCCACATACCGAGAATCATCGCCGGGACGAAAGCCAACGTGCCGGTAGCACCGAGGCCGAGTGCGGTGAGGGCCGGGCCGGGACAGAAGCCACCAAGCCCCCAGCCGATGCCAAAGACGGCTGGACCGGCGATTACACGTGCGTCGATGTCACTCCTTGTCGGCAAATGGAAGCCGCCGCCGACAACCGGCTGGCCGCGCTTCAGCACGAGTCGAAAGCCTACAAAGGCCACCAGCACGGCCCCGCCCATGACGAAGGCGAGCGAGGGATCCCAGGTGCCGAAGAGATCGAGGAAGTTGAGCACCTTGGCCGGATCCGCCATGCCGGAGACGACGAGGCCAACGCCGAAGAGCAGACCAAGCGCGAGATTGACGAGGAAGGACATTTGATCAGCCTCCGATCACATGACGGACGAGAAAGACGGTGACGAAGGCGGTCGCCATGAACATCACCGTTGCCACGAGGGAGCGCGGGGAAAGTCGCGACAGGCCGCACACGCCATGCCCCGAGGTGCAGCCATTGCCCCAGACTGTTCCGAACCCGACCAGCAGAGCGGCTGCGGTCATCAGAAGGACATTCGAGGAGATGGTCTGCGTCACTGCCTCGCCCGTCAGCGCCATCACCGCAAGCGGCGCGGCGACGAGGCCGATCACAAAGCCAAAACGCGAGAGGAACACGCTGTCGCGATAGGGCGGCAGAAGCCGCGAGGCGATGCCGGAGATTCCGGCGATGCGCCCCTCCCACAGCATCAGAAGCACGGCCGACAGGCCGATCATCACGCCTCCGATCAGGGAGGCGAAAGGCGTGAATTCTGTCATGGTTCGGTTCCTTGGTGATGCTTTTGCGGAACTTCGCAGAACATGCGGTGCATTAGCGAGATGAATTCCGTGATCCGGCCGTCCGCGAGCCGATAAAACATGCTCTTCGACTCCTTGCGGCCGGTGATGAAGCCCGCCTCGCGCAGTTCGGCGATCTGTTGCGAAAGGCCCGGCTGGCGAATGCCGAGCGTATCCTCCAGGTCGCGGACCGAGCGCTCGCCATCGACGAGCGCGCAGACGACCATCAGCCGCGACGGATGAGCGAGCTTTTTCAAGAAGTCCGCCGCATCCCCAGCATTTGCGACCATTTCGGCCGTATCGGGAGCGAGATCAAGCTTCATTGGCTGTCCCACGCGGCCCCTTGCAGCGCATCAAGCGGGAATTTCAGGTAGCGTCTGCCATTCGCCTCGGGCTCGGGCAGCCGCCCGCCACTCATGTTCACCTGCAGCGCGTGGAGGATCAGCCTGGGCATGGACAAGGTCTTGTCGCGTGCCTCGCGCACTTTTACGAACTCGGCTTCGGTCTTGCACCGCGACATGTGGATATTCTTCGCTTTCTGTTCGGCGACCGTCGATTCCCACAGCGGCTCACGACCGCCCGGCTGGTAGTCATGACCGGCGAACAGACGGGTCTCGTCCGGCAGCGACAGGATTTCCATGATCGACCGATAGAGCTGCGAGGCGCTGCCGCCGGGGAAGTCAGCTCGTGCGGTGCCGGAGTCCGGCATGAAGATCGCGTCATGGACGAAGGCCGCATCGCCGATCACATAGGTGATCGACGCGAGCGTATGCCCGGGCGAGAACAGCACTTTTGCCGGGATGCTGCCGACCATGAAGGTTTCACCCTCGGCAAACAGTCTGTCCCATTGCGAACCGTCGGCCCGGAAATCGGGCCAGTTGTAAATGCTCTTCCAGAGTTTTTGGACATCGACGACTTTTTTACCAATCGCCGTCGGCGCGCCGGTCTTCCCCTCGAGATACTGTGCGGCCGAGAAATGGTCGGCGTGGGGATGGGTGTCGAGGATCCATTCGACCTTGAGTCCCTGTTCCTCGACATTGGCAAGGATGGCGTCAGCACTCCTGGTCGCGATCGAGCCCGACTTCTCGTCGAAATCGAGGACCGGATCGATGATCGCGCACTTCTTTGTCTCCGGATCGGAGACGACATACTGGATGGAAAAGGTGTGCGCGTCGTAGAAGGCCTTCACGAGAGGCTGGGCGGTGCTCATTGCAAATCGCTCCTCAATCAAGAATTATGTATTCGTCAAGCTTTAGTGGCTGTGACCGTCCAGCCATTTGACGGCGCCGGAGAGATCGAGACCGAGAGACGGGCCAAGCTCCGCCACCTCGTCCTTCGTCATGCGTCCGTCCAGGACCTCGCCAATGGCATAGAGGGTGACGGCGCGCGTTCCAGTCTTGCAGTGGGCCAGCACCGGACCGCCTGCCTCCGAAAGAGCCTTCTGGAACGCGCGGACCTGTCCTTCGCTCACCTGTCCCGGTACGACCGGGATGTGGCTGTAGCTTAACCCTTCGCTTTCAGCGGCAGCGCGGTTTTCTGCTGCGGTCGGTTGGCCAAACTCCTCGTGATCAGGACGGTTGTTGATGATCGCGGCAAAGCCGTTCGCCTTGGCCTGACGAATATCGTTGGCCGTTAGTTGCGGCGCTACATAGAGCGTGTCGGAAATCCGTTTCATGCGTTACTCCTTGCCACGCGCATATCGAATGCCGGTAGCATCTGATACGTAATAATGATTGCAATAAAATGCAATAGACGGATGATCCAGGAGGGCGCTCCGACTCTTACGCTGCTCCATCGGCGATAGCCCTTTCTGCAAACTGCAGTTCCGCCCGCAGCCCGCCTTCGGCGCGGTTTTCCAGATGCAGGACCGCGCCCATGCGCTCCGCCGCCAATTCGGCGATCACCAGGCCAAGCCCGCTGCCGGCCGCCGTCTGGTTGCGGCCGCGAAAGAAGCGGCCGCGAACTTTCGGCAACTCGTCCTCGGGAATACCCGGACCGCAATCGTCGATGGTGATGGCCAGAAAACGCTGCTCCTGCCGCAAACCGCAGCGAACAGGCTTGTCGGGCGGCGAGTGCAAGACAGCGTTTTCAAGCAGGTTGCGCGCGCCAGCCATGAACAAGGACGGATTGACGCCAAGCTCCAGCCGCGCGAGTTCCGCGGAAATCAAGACGGACGCCGCATTGCGGTGATGCTGCCCAATATCGTCGGCCAGCGTTTGCAAGGTCCTGCCAACATCGACATGGCCGACATCGTCTTCGAGTTCGCCGCTTTCCGCGTTCGTCAGGTCGGTGAGTTGGCGCACCAGCCGGGCCGTACGGTCCACCGCCACCGTGATCTGGCGCAGCGCGTTGTTACGAATACTGTCATCGCTGCTGCCCAGCGCGATCTGCGCCTGGGTCTTGAGACCGGCGATGGGCGTGCGCAGTTCATGCGCGGCGAAAGCGGTGAAATCCCTCTCACGCTCGCGCACCGTGCTGACGCGCGCAAACAGCCCGTTCAGCGAATGGATCACCGGCTTGATTTCGGACGGGCTGTCATTGTCGGGCAAGGCGCTCAAATCCGATGCACGCCGCGCGCCAAGCGCGCTTGCCATGGCGTTCAGCGGTGCAAGCCCTCTTCCCACGCTCAGCCACAGCAGGGCTGCCAGGACCGGGAGGATGAGCAAGGCAGGAAACGCCAGGCCGCGAATGACATCGGCGACGAGGCGATCGCGGACACGCAGATTGTCGCCGACCAGAACGCGGATGCCGAGTTCGGGGTTGGTGACGGCATAGACCCGCCAGGTCTCGCCATCGACCGATGTTTCCGAAAAACCCGACTTGGCAAGCGTCAGCGGTTTGCCGGGGGCACTTTCGGAGCGCCCGACCAGCGTGCCGTCGAAACCCCATATCTGGCAGGACAACTGCCGGTCATAAGATGCGTGCGGCACGGCAACGATGGCCGCAGCCGCGCCCGCCTTCCCGATCGCGATGTCCTGGCTGCTCACCAGCGAACCGACCATGCGCGCCGCTTCGGTCAGCCGCGCATCGAGCACGCGCTCGACCTGCGCCTTGGTGCTGAGATAGATCCACGCGATCGCCGACAGCCAGACAATGCCGGTGGTCACCAAAAGGATCGTGAAAAGCCTTGCCCGGATCGACTTCATGCGCCCGTCTCCGCCATACGATAGCCCACCCCGCGCACCGTCTGGACAAGACCCGGCCCGAGCTTGGCGCGCAGATTATGAATATGCACTTCAATGGCGTTGCTCTCGATTTCCTCCTGCCATCCATAGAGTCGGTCTTCCAGTTGCGACTTGGACAGGATTTGCCCCGGACGGTCGAGCAAGGCCCGCAGGATCGAAAACTCCCGCCGCGACAGCCGGACCGGCTGCCCGCCACGCGTGACGCCCATGCTTGCCGGATCGAGCACGACATCGCGCCATTGCAGCGTCGCCGCCGCATGGCCGCCGGAGCGACGCGCCAAGGCGCGCAACCGTGCCGCAACCTCGTCGAGATCGAACGGCTTGCCGAGATAATCGTCGGCGCCGGCGTCCAGCCCGGCGATGCGGTCGGGCACGCCGTCGCGTGCGGTAAGCAGCAGCACGGGCACCAGGGACCGCCGGCGGCGCAACGCGCCGAGAATATCCAGCCCCGAGCCGTCGGGAAGCATCAGGTCCAGAACCACGGCATCGAAATCCGACGTATCCAGAGCCGCCGACGCGTCGGCGCAGTTCGCCACCGCCTCGACCGTAAAGCCGGCAAGGCCCAAGCCGACCTGAAGGCCGTTCAGCAATACCGGATCATCCTCGACCACCAGAACTCTCATGCAATCCCGTCCAGCATCTCACGGCGATACAGGTTCATCGGCGACCTTAAGCCAGCCTTAAGCTACGGGAACGATCTGGCCTGCAACACGCCCCGCCCACCGATAGCAGACCAGCACGGAGATTTCGAATGACAGGCCTTTCGCGCCGCCACGCATTGCTCGCCATTGGCGGCGCCATCCTCGCCGCGCCCTTTACGGGACGCCGCGCTCTTGCACAATCCGACGATCTCTCGAAGGAGATGATCCTCAACGACCCCGCCGCCCCCATTGGTGGAAATCCGAAGGGCGACGTCACCATTGTCGCCTTTCTCGACTACAATTGCATATACTGCAAGAAGTCCGCACCCGAGCTTGACCGCGCGCTGAAGGAAGACGGCAAGGTGCGGCTGGTCTACAAGGATTGGCCAGTGATCCGCCCGACATCGATCGATGGCGCGAAACTGGCGCTTGGCGCCAAATATCAGGGCAAATACGAGGCCGCGCACCGCGCCTTGATGGCCATTCCCGGCGCCGGGATTTCAAAGGAAAAGATGCGCAAGGCCTTGCAGGCCGCCGGTATCGACATGCAACGGCTCGATGCCGACATGCAGGCCAGATCGGCGGAGATAGAGGCCATCGTCCGGCGCAACATGGCCCAGGCGGACGCGCTCGGTCTCACCGGAACGCCGACCTTTCTCGTCGGCCCCTTCATGGTGTCCACGCTCGACTACAAGGGCTTCAGGCAGGTGATCGCCGATGCCCGCGCCGAGCAGAGCGACGGCACCCAATAATTCCGTTCGTCCCCGCGCCGGAGCTTGTCCTTGCCCGTGAAATCCGTCCGATCCGTCCTTTGCGCCGCATTGCTGGTCCTGCTCGCGCTGGTGACGGCACTTCCCGGCCATGCGCAGGGGAGTGCCGGCGGCGCGATGCCACTGCCATCCGACCAAGCCTTCCAACTGACTGCCACGCGCCTTGCCGACGGCAATGTCCGGCTCGCATGGACCATTGCGCCCGGCTATTATCTCTATCAGGACCAGTTCGCGCTTCGGCAGGGACAGGCCGATCTTGAGGTTCCGCCCATCGAGGGCATGCCGCGGCAAAAGGACGATCCGACATTCGGCGTCACGAACGTCTATCACGACCGGGCGGCACTCACCGTGCCGCTGGCCAGGGGTCCGGTCACGCTGGAGGTCCATTATCAGGGGTGTCAGGAAAACGGCATCTGCTATCCGCCGGCCACACGCCACATCAATGGTGTGACGCTGGCCGTAAGCGCGCCGGGCGACCACGCGACGACGGCGCTCGCCGGGCAATGGTCGGCGCCGGAGCCTCCAAAACCATCCGGTGCGATCGTCATTGCCGAAAACGACGGCGGCATGGTTGGCTCGCTGCTGGCCCAAGGCGGCGTGCCGATGCTGCTGGGCAGCTTCATGCTGTTCGGCCTGCTTCTGGCGTTCACGCCTTGCGTGTTTCCGATGTACCCGATCCTTGCCGGCACGATTGCCCGGCAGGGCGAGGTGCCGACGGCGGGCCGCGGCTTCACCCTGTCGCTTGCCTATGTGCTGGCAATGGCATCCGCCTTCGGCCTGCTCGGCGTGGCGGCGGCATGGTCGGGCCAGAATTTGCAGATGGCGTTGCAGTCGCCGCTCGCCATAGGCGTCGTCTCCGTCCTCTTCCTCGTCTTCGCGCTGTCGATGTTCGGCTGTTCGAGATGCAATTGCCGTCCACCTGGGTCAAGGGCGTCGGCGGCATCGGCGGCGGCCGGCGCGGCTCCTTGTCCTCCGCTGCCCTTCTCGGCTTCACCTCGGCGCTCATCGTCGGCCCCTGCGTGACAGCGCCGCTTGCGGGCGCGCTGATCTATATCGCGCAGACCGGCGACGTGGCGCTGGGCGCGGGCAGCCTGTTCGCGCTCGGCCTTGGCCAGGGCGTGCCGCTGATCGTCTTCGGCACGCTCGGCCCCAAGGCGCTGCCCAGGGCCGGCGCGTGGATGAACGTGGTGCGGCAGGCCTTCGGCTTCATCTTCGTGGCCACGGCAATCTGGATGCTTTCGCGCCTGTTGTCGCCACAAGCCACGCTCGCATTGTGGGCGCTGTTTGCCATCGGCATCGCCGTCTGGCTGGGCGCGTTCGATGCGCTTGCGCCAAATGCCGGCGGCGCAAGGCGAACAGCCAAGGCGGCGGGCCTTGCCGCGGGCCTTTACGGCGCGGTTCTGGCTGTGGGTGCGGCCAGCGGCGCGGACGATCCGCTGCGCCCGCTCGGAATGCTCGCGGCGATGCACAGCGAGGGGGGCGCTGGCAAAAGCGAACGGATGGCGTTTCGGAGCGTCGGCGATCCCCGCGACCTCCAGACGCAAATCGCCGCCGCCGATGGCAGGCCGAGCCTGCTCTATGTCACCGCCGACTGGTGCGTCGCCTGCACCATCATCGATCGAACCGTGCTGTCCGACCCAGCCATTCAGACAAAGCTTGCCGGCTTCAATCTCGTCGAGCTCGATGTCAGCGAAAATTCTCCGATCCAGCGGCAGATGATGCGGAGCCTTCAGGTGGCCGGCCCGCCGACGATCATCTTCGTCGATGCCAATGGCCGCGAAAAGGCGGGAACACGTCTGGTCGGCGATGTCACCAAGACCACGCTCAACGCCTCGGCAGGCCGGATGGAAAGCGTGCAATGAACGGCATTGCCGTCGGGCCATTCGTCTTCGCTGCGGATCGTCTCGCCGCTATCCTCGGCATCTTCGCCTTCCTGATCCTGACCGCGATCCTGGCCCGCCGCGCTGATCACGCGATCGGTCCATGGTCGTCCTGGGCGCTGACCGGCGGCCTAGTCACCGCGCGGCTCGGGCATGTGGTGCTGCATTGGCAGAACTTCCGTGACGAGCCATGGCGCGCGATAGCTGTCTGGCAGGGTGGCTTCGAGCCCGTCGCAGGCTTTGCCGGCGTTCTCCTCGTCAGCGTCTTTTATATCCGCTCGTTCAAGGCCGGCGCGGCGGCGGCGGCGGCGCTCGGGGTCGGCGTGCTCGTCTGGGCAGGCGCCGGTCAATTGACGAAGGCGACGCTCGGCCAGCCTGCGCCTGCCATGGCGTTCGAGCAGATGGACGGCGCATCGGCGGCGCTCAGCGCTTTCGCAGGCAAGCCGGCCGTCGTCAACCTGTGGGCGAGCTGGTGCCCGCCATGCCGCCGGGAAATGCCGCTCCTGGCCGAAACGGCGGCCGCTCGCGGCGATGTCACCTTTCTGTTCGTCAATCAGGGCGAAAGCACGGAGACGATCCGCGGCTATCTGGCCGGTGAGAATCTGGCCCTCGACCATGTCATGCTCGATCCGGCCATGCGCCTGCCGCGCTACTATGGCGCGCCCGGCATGCCGACGACGCTGTTCCTGCGCGCCGACGGCACGCTGGCATCGCTGCATATGGGCGAGATATCGAAAGAGGCCCTCGACACAAACCTCGGCAAGATCGCCCCCTCGCGTTAACCATCGGATCGGTATCGATCCTCCACGACGGCCCCGGCTACCGGGAACGTAAAACCCGGCAAAATATTGGAGGCAAAGGACGCGTCATCGGGTGCGATCCGCTTGTGCCGGGGTCGAGGTTGATCATGGATTGGGACGAACGCTACAACAGAGCGGACTATCTGTTCGGGACAAAGCCGAATGCTTTCCTTGTCTCGCGGGCATTCCGGCTCGAAGGCGGGATGCGGGTGCTTGCGGTCGCCGATGGCGAAGGACGAAACGGCGTGTGGCTGGCCGAACAGGCTCTCGAAGTCGTCGCCGTGGACGCGTCATCCGTTGGCCTGCAAAATCGCGGGAGCTGGCTGCCAAGCGTGGCGTGATGCTGACCACGGTGAAGGCCGACCTAGCCGTTTGGGAATGGGAGACCGAACGGTATGATGTCGTGATCGCGATATTTATACAGTTCGGGACGCCCATGCTGCGCGACCGGATGTTCGAGGGGTTTTATACCGCGCTCAAACTAGGCGGGTCGCTCATCATGCAGGGATACCGCGTCGAGCAATTGCGCCATGGAACCGGAAGCCCTCCGGGTGCAAAGCAACTCTACACCAGCGAGCTTCCGCCAAGCGCGTTCGCGCACTGGGATATCTGCTACCTCAAGGAACATGACAGCCCGGTTGATGAGGAGGCAGGACACTCGGGAACGTCGGCCCTCATCGACCTCGTCGCCCGAAAGCCCGTCGCATCGTCCGGTCGCGTGGCTTGAGCCGCCCCGTCACGCTGCCTGTCGTCAGCCGATGGCGATGTTCGACATAGTCGGATCGGGGATGACCACGATCGGGCTGCCGTCCCTGACTTCGTTGTAAAGGTGAATGACATCCTGGCTGATCAGACGGATGCAGCCGGACGACACAGCCTTGCCGATCGAGAATGCTTCCGGCGTGCCGTGCAGACGGTAAAGCGTGTCGCGCCCGCCTTCATGGATATAGAGCGCGCGTGCGCCAAGTGGATTATTCAGGCCCGGATCCATGCCGCCATTGGCGATGCTGTAGGGTTCGAGTTCGGGTTGACGCGCCACCATGCTGTCGGGCGGCGTCCAGCGCGGCCACTTGCGCTTGTAGGCGACGATAGCCCGCCCGGCCCAGGCGAAGCCTTCACGTCCAACGCCGATTCCGTAGCGCGTCGCCCGGCCGCTGGGCTTCACATGATAGAGATATTTGGCCGGCGTATCGACAATCAGCGTTCCGGGCTCTTCATGGGTGGGATAATCGATCTCGGTTCGCCAGAATTTTGGGGGGAGCTGGGCGATCTTCACCGCAGGGATCGGGAACTTCTCGTCCGGCATCGCGGCATACATCAACGGAACGGCCGGTTGCGGCTTTACCTCCGCCACGGGCGCCACGGCCGAGACCGGCCGTCGCGTCGAAACGCAGCCGGCCAGAGTGACAGCGCCTATTCCGATCAGCACAGCGCGTCTTGTCACGACGCTGGTATGTCTTGTTCCGCTTCCGCTCACTGTCTCTTTGCCTTCTGAATCATTGCATGCGATGGAAGCCCAAAAACTCGGGCGGACCTTAAGGCCAGCTTAAGGCAGCAATCACGAGATCTCGGTTCTGGATTCTATAGCCGAGCTGATAGCCGGCGGCGCTGGTCGCCATTGCAGCAGTCGCGAAACCCTGGCAGACCATCTGGCAATACAACCGTTGTCCGCGACTAGTGCGTCCGCGACCATCGCATGCTGTTGGCACGCAACGATAGTTCGGGTGCTCTGTCCAGCCCGATTTCTCGACCGAATTAGCCAATATATCGTATCGCAAATGCTTTTGGGTATCACTTTGGCGATCATGCACGGTCATGCCATCTTCGCAAGCCGAGGGGTGACCTGCCGGCTGAAGGCTACACGCTCTTTCCGACGGGCGGGCGTCTAGGTTCCAATGATGGCGAGGCGCAGCATTGCCGCCGCGCCGGCGACCACGAGCACACCAGCCAGCCACAGCCCGGCAAACCACAGCAGTTTTCGACGGCGATTGGCTTGCATCAATGATAGCCCCCGTCGGCATGGACCTTGCCGCGGAAGACCCAGTAGGCGAAGCCCGTGTAGGCGAGGATAATCGGCATAAGGATGCAGGCGCCCACGAGCATGAACGCCAAGCTGGAATCGGGCGCGGCCGCGTCCCAGATGGTCACGCTGGTTGGCACCATGTAAGGATAGAAGCTGATGCCGATGCCGGCATAGCAAAGGATGAAGATCGCCTGGGCGGCGAAGAACGGCGCATGGTCGCCGCCGCGTATCAGCCCGTTGAACAGGACATAGGCGCAGCCGAGCACCAGGAGCGGCACGACGAGGCTGAAGATCACCGTCGGAAAATCGAACCAGCGGGCGAGGTATTGCTGCTCGAGGAAGGGTGTTATCAGGCTGACGAGACCGATCAGGACGAGCGTGGCGATGCCGGCGGGCTTGGCTAGCCGCCGTGCGCGGTCATGCACTGGCCCTTCCGTTTTCATTACCAGCCAGGTTGCGCCGAGCAGACCGTAGCCGACGATGAGCGCGACGCCGGTGAGAATGCTGAACCAGGTGAGCCAGTCCCACCAGCCGCCGGCGTAGGCGCGGTCCTCGACACGGATGCCCTGTACCAGCGCGCCGAGCGCCACGCCTTGCGCGAATGCCGCTATCATGGAGCCGCCTGCGAAGGCCCAGTCCCACAGGAACTTTCCGCGCCGCGTGCGCCAGCGGAACTCAAAGGCTACGCCGCGGAATATGAGACCGAGCAGCATGGCGATGATGGGCGCGTAGAGCGCTGGCAGGATGGTCGCGTAAGCGAGGGGGAAGACGGCGAGCAGACCGCCGCCGCCGAGCACGAGCCAGGTCTCGTTGCCGTCCCAGATCGGCGCTACGGAGTTCATCATCAGATCGCGCTCTTTCTCCCCCTTCATGAAGGGGAAGAGGATGCCGACGCCGAGGTCGAATCCGTCGAGCACGACATAGGCGAGCACGGCAAAGGCGATGATGGCGGCCCAGATGAAGGCGAGCAGGTTGAAATCCATGGCCGTCACTCTCCTCGTGCCCTGTTGCTGTCGATCGCGGGCGGGATGCCGGCCGCGTGGGTCGGCCCCAGTTCCTCGACCGGCGTCTCGTGGCCGGGCCGGCGGTGCATCAGGCGCAAAATATAAAAGATGCCGGCGCCGAACACCGCGCAGTAGACGACGATGAAGGCGATCAGCGAGGCAGCCACCGCCGGTGCGGCGAGCGGGGCGGCGCTGTCGGCGGTGCGCAGCAGCTCGTAGACTGTGTAGGGCTGGCGGCCGACTTCTGTTGTCACCCAGCCTGCGAGCACGGCGACAAACCCGCTCGGCCCCATGACGATGGCCGCGCGCAGGAGCCATTGGTCGTCAAAGAGGTGGCCACGCAGTCGCCGCCATCCGCTCCACAGCCCGATGCCGAGCATCAGGAAGCCGAGCCCGACCATGATGCGGAAGGACCAGAAGACGATCTCCATGGGTGGCCGATCCTGCTTCGCCCATTCCTTCAGGCCCTTGAGCGTGCCGTCGAGGCTGTGCGTCAAAATCAGTGCGCTGCCATAGGGGATTTCGAGCTTGTAGCGCGTCACTTCCGCATCGTCGTCTGGTATGCCGAAGAGGATAAGCGGCGCACCGGCTTCGGTTTCCCAGTGGCCTTCCATGGCGGCGATCTTGCGCGGCTGGTGCTCCAGCGTATTGAGACCGTGCTGGTCGCCGGCGAAGATCTGGACCGGCGCCACGATAAGCGCCATCCACATGGCCATGGAGAACATGGTGCGTGCGGCCCGGTTTTCGCGGTCGGAAAGAAGGTGCCAGGCAGACACCGCGCCGACGACGAAAGCCGTCGTCAAATAGGCGGCCAGCGTCATGTGCACGAGGCGGTAGGGGAAAGACGGATTGAAGATGACGGCCCACCAGTCCTCCGGAACGAACTGACCGGCCTCGTTGATGGAATAGCCGGTCGGCGTCTGCATCCAGGAATTGGCCGACAGGATCCAGAAGGCGGAGAACAGCGTGCCGATCGCAACCATCACGGTGGCGGTGAAATGCAGCTTCGGCCCGACCTTGTTGAGGCCGAACAGCATGATGCCGAGGAAGCCGGCCTCGAGGAAAAAAGCCGAGAGCACCTCGTAGCCCATCAATGGGCCGATAACTGGGCCGGCCTTGTCGGAAAAGACGGACCAGTTGGTGCCGAACTGGTAGGACATGACGATGCCGGAAACGACACCCATGCCGAAGACGACGGCGAAGATCGTCTTCCAGTAGTCGAAAATGCGCATGTAGACCTCGTCCCTGGTCCACAGCCACAGGCCTTCGAGAACCGCGAGGTAGCTGGCGATACCTATTGTGAAGGCGGGGAAGACGATGTGGAACATCACCGTGAAGGCGAACTGGCCACGTGCAAGATCGATAGCGCTCATTCCTTGGAACATCATGACCTCTCTGGCCGAAGCGACGAATGCGTCTACCGGGTCGCGGTCTGCCGATGGCTCCCGACAAGGCAATCAGTGACGATTCGAGACCCCTTCGGGCATTCGCCGGTTCGGGGCGGCAACTTTGGTCAAGCCAATCGCCGCACGATCTCATTTCGCAGTCAAGACTTGCACTACTACCAAACTTGGCCTAAATCAATTCATCAGTTTCGAAATTGATAGTTCAATAAATCGGAGCCGGCATGGCCCAGGAATTCGACCCCGCTTTGCAGTATCCCCAGATCGGCTCTCCAGCACCGCGTTTTCTCTGCCGCACCACCTTGGGCGAGCGCTCGGTCGACGGCTATCGCGGCCGCTGGCTGGTCTTCTTTTCCCATCCCGCCGATTTCACGCCTGTCTGCACCTCGGAATTCCTCGCTTTCGCCCGGCACTACGACGCGTTCCAGACGGCGGATTGCGATCTGCTCGGACTCTCGGTGGACAGCCTCTTTTCCCACCTGGCCTGGGTCAAGGCGATCAAGGACGCGTTCGGCGTCGCCATCCCGTTCCCGATCGCGGAAGATCCGTCGATGGCGATCGCGAAGGCCTACGGCATGCTGCGGCCGGACGCGCCCGACAGCACCACCGTTCGCGCGTGCTTCATCATCGATCCAGACGGTATCATCCGCATGACCGCGTCCTACCCAATGTCGACCGGCCGCAATGTCGAAGAAATACTGCGCACGGTCCGCGCACTCCAGGCGACGGATGCTTACAACGTTTTCACGCCGGAAGCCTGGCAACCAGGCGGCCGAGTGATCAAACCCGCAGCGGTGATCTCGGCGGAGGGAGAACTCGATCCGGACTGGTTCTATCGCACCATGCAGCCGGAGTTCGAGCAATGACCGGCAAGCCGAATGTCAAGGGCTTCTTCGATCCTCGCACCTTCTCCATCCAGTATGTGGTGAGTTGCCCGCGGACGCGCCGCTGTGCCATCATCGATCCGGTCCTCGACTTCGATGAGAAGTCGGGCGCAACCAAGACAGAAAGCGCCGATACGCTTCTCGACTACGTGCACGCCGAAAGCCTGTCGGTGGAGTGGATACTCGATACGCATCCGCATGCCGACCATCTATCCGCGGCCCGCTATCTGCGCGACGCCACCGGCGCGCCGACGGCCATCGGTGAGAAGGTGGTCGAGGTCCAGAGGCTCTGGAAGGACATCTACAACTGGCCGGATTTTCCGGCCGACGGCTCGCAATGGAACCGTCTCTTCGCCGAAGGCGATACGTTCCGGGTTGGCGACACCGCCGCGAAGATCCTGTTTTCTCCGGGACACACGCTCGCGTCGATCACCTATGTGATCGGAGATACCGCTTTTGTCCACGACACGCTGTTCATGCCCGATGGCGGCACCGCCCGGGCGGATTTTCCGGGCGGCAGTGCTTCGCGATTGTGGCGTTCGATCCAGGAGATTGTGGCGCTTCCTCCCGAAACACGCGTCTTCACAGGACATGACTATCAGCCCGGCGGTCGTCGGCCGAAATGGGAATCGACCGTCGCTGAACAACTCGCAGCGAACATCCATCTGGTCAGGACCGGGAATGAAGTCGCTTTCATCGAACTGCGCGAGGCGCGCGACCGGACCCTGCCGATGCCGAAGCTCATCCTTCATGCGCTGCAGGTGAACGTCAATGGTGGCCGTCTGCCCGAACCCGAAGCCAACGGCAGGCGCTATCTCAAATTTCCTCTGGACGCGCTTGACGGCGCGGCGTGGAGCTAGCGATGCGGGCAAAGGCACCTGCCGGACAGCCAGCCTCCGACGTGATCGTCGAAGCAGCGGACCTTTTGAAGATTATCGCCAATCCCAATCGCCTCGCGATTCTCTGTCGCCTGTCGGAAGGGGAAGCGTCCGTGGGCGAGATGGAGCAAAAGCTAGGCATCCGTCAGCCGACGCTTTCCCAGCAACTCGGCGAATTGCGCAAGACAGGCCTGGTCGATGACCGCCGCGAGGCGAAGATCGTTTTCTACAAACTGACGGATGCGCGAGCCCGCGCCCTTGTCGGCTACGTTCACGCCCTTTTCTGCACGCCGCAAACCGTGGCCGGAAGGCCCGCGCCGCAACCTCCGGCGGATCGCAAGCCCAGAACCGAGCCGCGTTCTCACGCGGCGGTATTCGCCCGGCTTCTCGATCAGGAGGAAAACGCGCGGCTCACTTGATCGCACGGCTTTTCCAATAACCCCTTCCAGGGAGGATAACATGGAAGCGAAGAAAATCAGCGAACATCTCTCGGTTTCGAAGCAGCTCTCGCTTGCCGAGGTCAGGGAAGCGGCCGACGCCGGTTTCAAATCGATCATCGTCAACCGGCCGGATGGCGAGGGCGACGATCAGCCCACTTTCGCTGAGATCAACGCGGAGGCCCGAAAAACGGGACTGGAGGCGCGCTACATCCCCGTAGCGCCGGGGAAGCTTTCAGACGCCCATGTCAGGGATTTCGCGGAGGCACTCAAAGAGCTGCCCACGCCGGTGATCGGCTATTGCCGCACCGGTACGCGCACGACCACCTTATGGGCACTGTCCGAGGCGGAACGCGGCGGCAAGAGCGTTCCGGAGATTCTCGCGACCGGAAAGGCGGCCGGGTATGACCTTTCCGGCGTTGCGGCGCGTATCGCCAATGGCGGCAGGGTCCTGACCGGCACGGCGAGCGAAAGCCACCAGATCGTTGTGGTCGGCGGCGGCGCGGCAGGCATCGCCGTAGCGGCCAGCATGCTCGCGCGCACGAAGGATCTTGACATCGTCATCATCGACCCGGCCGACGTCCATTATTACCAGCCCGGCTGGACGCTAGTAGGGGCCGGCATTTTCACGCCTGAACAGACGCGCCGCCAGCTTGATTCGCTTATCCCGCGCGGTGTCAAGCGCATCAAGGCCGGCGTCGTCGCCTTCGATCCCGACAACAACGCGGTCGTCCTCGAAGGCTGCCGCGTCGTCAAATATCAATGGCTTGTCGTTGCGCCCGGTTTGAAGCTCAACTGGGCGGGCGTCGAAGGCCTTCCCGAAACGCTGGGCAAGAACGGTGTCACCTCCAACTACCGCTACGATCTAGCGCCCTATACCTGGAAGCTTGTCAACGAGTTCAAAGGCGGAACGGCGCTCTTCACACAACCGCCGATGCCGATCAAATGCGCCGGCGCGCCGCAAAAGGCGATGTATCTATCCTGCGACACCTGGCTCGACAAAGGCATCCTCAAAGCTTGCAATGTCGAGTTCCTCGTTGCGGGACCTAGTCTCTTCGGCGTCGCCGATTACGTCCCGCCGCTGATGAAGTATGTTGAGCGATACGGCATTCAGCTCTCTTTCGGCGACAATCTCATCCGCATCGACGGGTCGGCGAAGACGGCATGGTTCAAGAAGACCGGCAAGGAAGGCAACAGCGAAATCGTTGAGCGCAGGTTCGACATGATCCATGTCGTTCCTCCCCAGACCGCGCCGGACTTCATTCGCGCCAGTGCGCTGGCAGCCGACAGCGGCTGGGTCTCGGTTGATCAGAACACGCTCAAGCACACCAAATATGAGAACGTCTATGGCCTTGGCGATGTGGTGAGCGCACCGAACGCTAAGACGGCAGCCGCAGCGCGCAAGCAGGCGCCTGTCGTTGCGGAAAACCTGCTCGCCGACATGGGCAAACTCGATTCACGCCGCCGTGCCATCTACGACGGTTACGGCTCTTGCCCACTCACCGTCGAACGCGGCAAGATCGTTCTCGCGGAATTTGCCTATGGCGGCAAACGCGTCCCGAGCTTCCCGTCATGGCTGATCGATGACCTCAAGCCGTCACGCCTGGCCTGGTTCCTGAAGGAGAAGATGCTTCCACCGATCTATTGGCAGGCGATGCTCAAGGGCCGCGAGCCGCTTGCAAAGCCGAAACACACGACACAACTGGAAGGCAAAACGAGCTGAAACGCTTGCCCTGAAACCGTATGACCCTGTCTTTTCTGCAATACTTCCTCGGCGTTATATCCGGAGGGATCGTCGGCTTCAGCCTCGGCATGTTCGGAGGCGGCGGTTCGATCCTGGCCGTTCCTTTGATGGTCTATGTGGTCGGCGTGCCGAATGCTCATATGGCGATTGGCACGAGCGCCTTCGCCGTCGCGGCGAACGCCTTCACCAACATGATCAGCCATTGGCGACTGGGGAATGTCAAATGGCGCTGCGCCGGCGTCTACAGTGCCGCCGGCATCGTCGGCGCCTTCCTCGGTTCCAGCCTCGGCAAGATCGTGGATGGCAAGCAACTGCTGGTGCTGTTTGCTCTGCTGATGCTGGTGGTGGGCACGCTGATGTTCAGGAGCCGGGGCCGTGAAGGCGATGCGGCCGCCCAGTGCACGCGCGAGAACGCGCCCAAGGTCGCGGGCTATGGTGGCCTTACCGGAGCGTTTTCCGGCTTTTTCGGCATCGGCGGCGGATTCCTGATCGTCCCGGGGCTGATGGCCTCGACAGGCATGCCGATCATTAACGCAATCGGCTCTTCACTTGTCGCGATTACTGCGTTTGGTCTGACGACTGCCTTCAACTACACGCTTTCCGGTCTCGTTGACTGGCCTCTGGCAATCCTGTTTGTGGCTGGCGGCGTGGTTGGCGGCATCGCAGGCAGTCTCGTCGCACGCCGCCTTGCTGGCAAGAAAGGAACGCTCGGCGCGCTGTTCGCCGCGCTGATCGTCGTCGTTGCGATCTATATGCTTTATCGTAGCGTGCCGGACTTCCTAGCGTAGCCAAACGACGTAAAGCGTAAACCGGGATGGAGCGAAAGGTCGGCAGCCTCCATCGGATCAAAGCGTATTGACCGGCATCATCCCCCTCGCCATCAAAAAGGGTGGCCAACAAAACGACACGCTCATCCATCACCGAACACTTACTCCAAGGCATCAACACCTCCCGCAAAACGCGAAAAGTGTTACCCGTGTGTCCGGCACGTTCTGTCACGACTCTCGGGCCGCTCAATTCGTGGCCGCAGGGTGAAAAAGGCGGTGACAACAGGCTGGACGTTCATCTGGTTGGGTATAGCATCAGTCTCGAACGGATGTATGTAGCGGCTCACGCGGACCGACACGTCTTGATGCCGAGAATACTGTAGAGCGGGCAATTGCCGACGAACGAGGTCAGGATGAAAACCACGGCGACGGCAACGACGACCCAGTGAAGGATACCCGCGGCGACAACAGTGGCGCCGCCGAATGCCGCGTAGAGGAGAGCTGCCGCTACAACTAGCCGCAGTCCTCGATCGATCGTTCCCATGTTGGTGCGCATTGGATCCTCCTGTGGTTTTCGATGAGACATCATCGCATGACAGAGCGGCCAGCCTTGGTGACATTGTCACCGTTCTCCGGCAGCCCGCAGGAGCCGGACTAGGCCGGCGTTGCTCACGAGACGAATTTTCCCGCGCGATTGTTCGATCCAGCGTCTGCGCTGAAATTCGGCAAGGGTTCGGGAGACAACCTCGCGCGCAGTTCCGAGTTCGCTTGCCAAAACCTGGTGCGTCGCGTGGATGGTGTCGCCGCCGCCAGCCAATTCGAGGAGCCGGTCTGCAAGCCGCACGTCAATCTTCTGGCAGACAATGTCGTCGATCAGCGTGAAGAGATCTGTAATCCTGCGGGAAAAGGCTTGGAAGATGAATTGTCGGAACAGCGGCGACTTGCCCGCGAGATTGTCGAACGTCGCGCGCGGTATCGCCACCGCCGTCACATCCGTTTCGGCCGTGCCCTCGGCGGAATAGCGTTCGAATGCCAGCATACAGGCGGTGGTCAGCACGCAGCTCTCGCCGGCGTGGACACGGTAAAGGAACACCTCGCGACCGGTCGCGGACCTCTGCTGTACACGGACCGTGCCATTGAGCAGCAACAGCAGGTTGTCAGCCGTCTGACCGGGCTCGAAGACGATGGCGCCGGCCGAAACCGACACAATAAAACAGCCCGTGACGAGTTCCCCTTGGAGGTCAGGCGCGAGGCGGTTCAAGCATTCAAACCGTTCCAGCCAATCGGATTTCTTGCCCATCACGTCCACTTGATCCAGCCTTCATGTTAGCGAAAGCAGGTTCTGCCTCAATTTGAAGGATAGTTTTAAAGGAAGCAAAAGTCACGAGTGCTGGTAAGCGGTTGCTGGCTCGGCGTCGGCCATAACGGACTCCATTCCGTTTGAAAAGATGCTTGATGAGTGCAAGATACTCTATGCAATGAAAAGCGAGGCACCGCGAACTGAGTACGGCTATCCTCGCTGGCACCGCTTGAGTATCGAGCCGTCGTAAGTTTGTTGATGGAGAGCGGCCGTGACGTCCTCTCTTTCACTCATGGTGTTCCGACGCTTGGGTCCGCAACTGCTCGGTTACGGCGGTAATCGTTTCGCCCAATTTGACAAAATCATGCTTTCGCGGAGAACTCCTGCGCCAGGCCAGTCCAATAACCCGCTTTGGTTCGGGGTCGGCGAAACGCATCAAATGAATGTTTGCGCGCCTTGACTCCAGCCCCACACTAATTTCCGGAATCAATGTCACTCCAAGCCCGTTGGCTACCATCTCCAGAAGCGTGGACAGGCTCGACACGCCGAACGTGGCGGAATTTTCGATCTGTTGAAGTCCACAAAACATCAGCGCCTGATCTCGGAAGCAATGGCCTTCCTCCAACAGCAATAGCTTATCGCGCTCGATCATATCGGGGTCGTTTGCGGGAGGGGGCGGAATCCTACGCTAAGCCGAGAACACGCTTTCC
>JAKDNM010000060.1 GCA_030456445.1 Hyphomicrobiales bacterium | reverse complement strand
TTCTTGGCGGCAGCCTTCTTCTTCGGCGCGGCCTTTTTCTTGGCCTCGCCAGCATCATCCGCGGCCTCGGCCTTGGCTTCCTTCTTGGCGGCAGCCTTCTTCGCAGGCTTGACCGGCGCATCGTCCTCGTCGTCCGCAAGAAGCTCTTCCTTCGTGACCTTCTTGTCGGTGACATCGATCTGCGTCAGCATGTGGTCGACCACCTTTTCCTCGAAAAGCGGAGCCCTCAGATTGGCAAGCGCATTCGGATTGTCGCGGTAGAACTCGAAGACTTCGCGTTGCTGGTTCGTCGGAACCCCGCGCACATACTCGACGAGCGCGCGCTGCATCTCGTCGTCCGAGACCTGGAGTTCGGCCTTCTCGCCGATTTCGGCCAATACGAGGCCGAGCCGCACGCGACGCTCGGCGAGCCCGTGATATTCCTCGCGCGCTTCCTCCTCCGTCGTATCCTCGTCCGCGAAGGTCTTGCCCGTCTGCTCCAGTTCGGCAGTCACCTGTCTCCAGATGTTCTCGAACTCGGCATCGACGAGCTTGGACGGCGCTTCGAACTTGTAGTTCTCGTCGAGGCGATCGAGCAGTTCCCGCTTCACCTTCTGGCGGGTGAGCGAACCGAACTGGCTCTCGATCTGGCTCTTGACGATCTCGTGCAGGCGCTCAAGCGATTCCAGGCCGAGATTCTTGGCGAGTTCGTCGTCGAGCTTCAATTCGTTCGGCTTGGCGACTTCCTTGACCTTGACGGCAAACTCCGCCGCCTTTCCGGCAAGATGCGCCGCGCCGTAGTCTTCGGGGAAATCTACCTTCACGACTTTCTCGTCGCTGGCCTTCACGCCCACCAACTGGTCTTCGAAGCCGGGGATGAACTGGTTCGAGCCGAGTACAAGCGCCTGATCTTCCGCCGCACCGCCCTCGAAGGCTTCACCGTCGATCGAGCCCACGAAATCCATCGTCACGCGGTCGCCGTCTTCGGCCTTGCCGGTCTTCGGCTCGTAGGTGCGGGCGGATTCGGCGACCCGCTTCATCTGCTCCTCGATCTCCGATTCCGGTACGTCATAGACATGCCGCGTGACCTTGATGCCGGAGAAATCCTTGATCTCGATCGGCGGGATGATCTCGTAGGCAATCGAGAATTCGAAATCGACGCCGCCGGAAAGAACCTTCTCGGCCTCCTTCTCATCCTCTGTCATGGTGATTTCGGGCTGCATGGCGGCCTTCTCGCCACGATCGGCCAGGATCGAGCGGGCGGAGTCGTTCAGGACCTCGTTCACCACCTCGGCCATGAAGGACTTGCCGTACATCTTGCGCAGATGCTGCATCGGCACCTTGCCCGGCCGGAATCCGTTCAGCCGCACCTTGTCCTTGGCGTCGGCGAGCCTGGCCACCAGCTTGCTCTCCATGTCGCCGGCCGGAACGACCACCTTGATCTCGCGCTTGAGGCCGGTGTTGAGTGTTTCGGTTACCTGCATCGTTCGACCTTCTGTTCAAATTGGCGGCTGGCGGCGTTCCTGCCGTCCAGCCTGCCGAAAAATCCTGCCGCGAGTGGCCCTGGTGCGGGTGGAGGGACTCGAACCCCCAAGCTTTTGGCACTTGGACCTAAACCAAGCGTGTCTACCAATTCCACCACACCCGCTAAAGGGGCCGGCCGGCCCCGAAAGCGCGTGCTTCTATATCATTCGCGGCATGGTGTTCAAACGTATTTTGCCGGAAAAGCGGGTTTTTTCGGGGCGCAGGCGCCCAGCGCCCCTGTCCCGCGGCCGCCACAGCCTGCCCGATCGGATCGCCTTCCTCGCAGACGTCCGAAGAATGGAAACGGGCTCATTCACTTTCCATTAATGTTGCGATGCACAAAACGCATTGCTGCTATGCAACATCATCGCTACCAAGCCGGGCCGGACGCGCCTATCTCCGCATCGTCAAGAGAAAAGAAAAATCGAAATAACACGAAAAGCAAGAAACGGGCACGAAGATGAACTTGATCCGCAACTACCGTAATTGGCGCCGCTACCGCGAGACCGTGAGTGAGCTGAGCCGCCTGACGAACCGTGAACTCAACGATCTGGGCATCGCCCGTGGCGACATCCCGTTCGTGGCGCGCAAAGCGCTCTAAGGATTGCATGAATTTCGTCGGGGCTTCCTCCTCCCTGCTCTGACGAATAAGACCGGCATTCACCTCCTCCCGAGTGCCGGTCGACCAAAGCGACACCCGCCGGACCTCCTCCCCCGGCGGGTGTTGTCTTTTTGGGGCCCGAGTTACACGCCCGAGTAGACGATTGCATTCGTTTCCGGCCCGGCCTATCTCCCTCGCATGATCAAGCCTGTACATGTCATCGGCGGCGGCCTCGCCGGCTCGGAAGCCGCCTGGCAGATTGCCGAGGCCGGCGTTTCGGTCGTGCTGCACGAGATGCGGCCGGTTCGCGGCACCGACGCGCACAAGACGGATGGGCTCGCCGAACTCGTCTGCTCCAATTCATTCCGCTCCGACGATGCAGGAACCAATGCGGTCGGGCTGTTGCATGCCGAGATGCGGCTTGCCGGCTCGCTCGTCATGGCAAGCGGCGACGCACATCAAGTGCCGGCCGGCAGCGCACTTGCGGTGGATCGCGATGGTTTCTCCGACTTCGTGACGCAGAAACTCGAGGCCCATCCGCTGGTCGAGATCCGGCGCGAGGAAATCGGCGGCATGCCGCCTGAGGAATGGGACCAGACGATCATAGCCACCGGCCCGCTGACGGCGCCGTCGCTGGCCGACGCCATCGCCGGGGAGACCGGAGCAGGCGCGCTGGCCTTCTTCGATGCGATCGCGCCGATCATCCATTTCGAAACGATCGACATGGATATTTGCTGGTTCCAGTCCCGCTACGACAAGGTCGGGCCAGGCGGCACCGGCAAGGACTACATCAACTGCCCCATGGACCGCGCGCAATACGAGGCCTTCGTTCAGGCGCTCCTCGACGGGCAGAAGACCGAATTCAAGGAATGGGAAGGCACGCCCTATTTCGACGGCTGCCTGCCGATCGAGGTGATGGCCGAACGCGGGCCGGAAACGCTCCGCCATGGCCCGATGAAGCCGATGGGCCTGACCAACGCGCACAACCCGACGGTGAAACCCTATGCGGTGGTGCAGCTTCGCCAGGACAACGCGCTCGGCACACTCTACAACATTGTCGGTTTCCAGACCAAGCTGAAGCATGGTGAGCAGGTACGAATCTTCCGCACCATTCCGGGGCTGGAGAATGCCGAGTTCGCGCGGCTCGGCGGCCTCCACCGCAACACCTACATCAATTCCCCTGCCCTGCTCGACGGCACGCTGCAACTGAGATCCCGGCCGGGCCTGCGCTTCGCCGGCCAGATAACCGGCTGTGAGGGCTATGTCGAATCCGCCGCGATCGGACTGATCGCCGGGCGTTTCGCCGCCGCCGAGCGCCTTGGCCAACCGGTGACCACGCCGCCCCCGACGACGGCATTCGGGGCGCTTCTGGGCCACATCACCGGCGGCCACATCCTTTCCGAGGACGAGCCCGGCAAGCGCTCCTTCCAGCCGATGAACATCAATTTCGGCCTGTTTCCGCCGGCGCAAGCGCCACGCGCCGAAGGCAAGCGGCTGCGCGGCAAGGAAAAGACGGTGGCCAGAAAACAGGCGATCACAGCACGCGCGCTCGCCGATTGCCGCGCCTGGCTCGGCCTGCCCGCCGCCGCCGAAATAGAGGCAGCCGAATAGCTACTTCCAGTCGGCACCGCGCAGGAAAAGCGTGCCGCTCACCGTGCGTGGCTCCAGTTTCGGCTTGAGATCGCCATAGGCCGTTTGGGGCAGCATCATCATGGTGCGCCTGCCATCCGACAGTTTCAGCGGATAGGCCGTTTCATCCTGTGAATCCACGAATTCGCGAAGCGCAGCATTGTCGAATTTGAATATGACCGTTTCGGCACCGGCGGTCACCAGCACCTCGCCTGCCTGCATCGCGAAGGCGAGCACCGCGCCGTCCGGCAACTTCACCGTGGTCGGCGCCGACGGCTTGCCGAGGATGCGGAGGTTCGGGATGACGATGTCGAAGCCCTCTATCGGCGTCGCCACCGGCTGGTTGAAGGATTTGGAGAAATAGCGGTCGTTCAGACCGTATCGCCAGCTTCGATCCAGCCCGTAGGCGTCCGCGACCTCGTTATAGAGTGTGTCTCCGGTCTTGGGCTTGTCGTTGGCATCGATTTTCGCGACGCTTTCGGGCGCGACACGGCCGACCGCGTCATGGCTTTGGAGGAAGCCGAGCGCGGCGAGCGCCTGCCGATTGCGGGCCTCGTCGACAGGCTTTACCCGCACGGCTTCGCGGAAGCGGGCTTCCTGGCCGCGAACGGAGGTCGCGACCTCGCCTTGCGGGCCGAAGCTCGCGAGGAAAAGCGCGATCGTCGGCAGGCCGGCGAGGATGCGGATATCGCTCCTTGTCGATCTCGGGATTTGCAGGAGAAGCGAGACGGCGACCGTGACGCCGAAAAGTCCGAGCAGGTAGCGCTCGGGCGTCAGGCCGTAATCCCCTATCCGCAACCAAAGCGCATAACCGAGCAAAACGAGCGGCACCGGCAGCACGAACGGCCATAGCCTGAGAAACAGGCGCGTCGGCGCCCGCGCCGCGCTGAGAAACGGGTGGATGACGATCAGCGCCGCGAAGATGGAAAGGCCGAAGGCCAGCACCAGCCAGCCGATCTGCCCGCGCGGCACATCCCCGGTCACCAAGATCTTCAGCGCATAGGCATGCAGCACCAGCGCATAGATCAGGATCAACGGCGCGGCGACATAGTCGCCCAGCGCCCTCATCCCGAGCGCCATGAACTTCTTCGCATCCGTGCCCGGTTCGTCGTCCAGATCGGCGGGGATGCGGCCGAGCCCGAACAGCGGCGCGGCAAGCAGGCCGGTCACCGTCCAGACATGTTCATAGGCATTGTGCGGCACGTCGATGCCAAAGAGATAGGTGAGGCTGGCCAGGATAGCCGAAATGCCGCCCGCAAACAAAAACAGCGCAAGAAACGACACCAGCACCGCGAAGGCGAAGCGCACCATGAACAGCCAGAAGGCTTCGCCGCTGCGGCCGCCGAGCGCCGGCGCGACCAGCATCAAGCCGCAAAGGGCCACGACATAGGACCAGTATTCGACACCTGAAAAATGGTCCCACCAGCCAATGGCGAAAGCAGCAAGACCGGCCAGAAGTGCCGCGCCGTGGCGAAGCAGCGTCGGCGCGCCGCGCGCTTCGAGGCCGATACTCGCCGCAAGCGATGCGGCGGCGGCCGCAAACAGCGGCAGTATCAGATCGTCGTCACCGCCCCAGAAACCCCTGATATCGGTGATGAGCAGGTTGGCGTTGACCGCCAGCGCAAGGAGCGCGATCGCCGTGACCGGAAAGCGCAGCACCGCATCGCGCGCGCCCTCCATCATTTCGACCGCCACGGCACGCCAGCCGACAAGGCGGGAATCTTCCGAAGCGGCGGGCGAGGTGTCGATCATCTGAACGTACTCCCGAATCGGCGCCCCAATCAGTTGCCGGCGACACTTACGTGCTGAAGCCGCCCGAGTGAACCCGCTACCGCCAACCGAAGAAAGCCCGCCGCGTCATGACCATAACGCGCCTCAGAGGCGAGATGTCGGGAATCTGCTTGAACGGATCGACGGATGCCGTTGAAAGAAGCGCCAGATAGGCGCTCGCCAGCGTGGCCGGCAGATAGGCTGGACGTAGCGAATGCGGCAAGGCGCGTGCGCCCGCCTCGAATTGCGCAAGATGCTCGCGGGCGAGAGCCACCATCGCCGCAACCGCTCTTTTCCCTGCTTCGCCGCCCTTTTCCGCGACGAACTCCTCCGGCGAGGTGCCGGCTGCCGAAAGGATATCGTGCGGAACGTAGCACTGGCCGCGCGCCAGATGGATCGGCAGCGACCGAATAAGCCCGGCAATCGCCTGCGCGCAGCCGGCATGGCCGGCAAGACCGGCCGTTGCCAGGGCCGCATCCCCGTCGAGCACCAGGCCGGCAAGCTGGATGAGGGCCGAGGCGGTCTCGCCGCAATAGCCCTCGAGATCGATACGCGAAGGCATCGGGTCGTCATAGAGATCGAAAAGCCGCGCCTCGATCATGTTGTCGAACGCGGCGGGCGGCAATTCATATTCGTGGATCGCTCGGATCAGCGCCTCGGCTACCGGATTGCCGGCCGCCGGCGCCTCGCCGACAATCGCGTCACGCCACCATTGCAGCCTTATCTCGCCTGGCATCGGCTCATGGATTAGGTCGCGGACACGCGCGATCTCGACATTGAATGCATAAAGGGCAAAGAGCGCCGGACGCTTTGCCTCAGGCGCGAAAAGGACCGAAAGATAGCGGTCGCGGTCGCCTTCGCGGACAATCCGCATGGTCTCTTCCGCAGCCCCTTCCATGACGGATATTGTCAGCCCACCGCGATAAGGGCCGCGGCGACCGCCCTATCCTCAGCGAGGAGCACATTATAGGTGCGGACCGCGGCGCCAGTGCTCATCGGATCGGCGGATATGCCCTTTTCCCGCAATGCGGCGCGTATCCCGACCGGCACCGGCTTCAGCTCCGTACCCGTGCCCACGAGCAGGATTTCGATTCCGCCCGCCTCGGCCACGAACGCATCGAAGTCGGCTGGCACCAGTTTCTCAGGGTCGGCTGGCTGCCATCCATATATGCCGGACGGCAGGCAAAGGATCGAACCGCGATGCGACATGTCGGCAAAGCGGAAGCCGCCATTGCCATAGGCCTCGATCGGAGCGCGGCCGGGAAAATGCGCATCGCGTATCTCGATGCCGCTCATTTCGTCGGAAGCTGCTGCGCTCCCCCTTTGGCGGCGGGCGCGGCAGCTTCGTCGGGCACCGCCGTCCAGGTCGGGCGCAGATGGAAGACGATCAGGATCGGCGCCGCGATGAAGATCGAGGAGAAGGTGCCGATGAACACGCCGAAGAGCATGGACGCCACGAAGGAGCGTATGACCTCGCCGCCGAACACATAAAGGGCAAGCAAGGCAAGGAAGGTCGTCACCGACGTCATTGTCGTGCGCGCCAGCATCTCGTTGTCGGAGAGGTCGAGTAATTGCCCGAGCGCCATCTTCTTGAAGCGCCGCAAATTCTCGCGCACCCGGTCGTAAATGACGACCGTATCGTTCAGCGAATAGCCGACAATGGTCAGGATCGCCGCGACCGTCGACAGGTCGAATTCCAGTTGGGTAACGACCAGGAATCCGAGCGTCAGGATGATGTCGTTGATGGTGGCGACGATCGAGCCGATCGCGAATTGCCACTCGAACCGGATCCACACATAGACAAGGATGGCGCCCATCGCCGCCAGCACGCCCATCATCGCCGACCACGCCAGCTCACTGGAGACAGTTGGGCCGACAAGTTCGACACGTCTGATGTCATAGGTGTCGGACAGCGTCTGGCGCGCTTTCGCCACGATCGCATTGCCGGAAGCCTCGTCGGCGGCTGCCCCGATGCGGATAAGCGCATCGGTTCCATCGCCGAAGCCCTGGACCTGGATTTCCTGGATGCCCGCCTTCGTCAACTCCTGCCTGATGTCGCCGACATCCGCCTGGCCCGTCTTGGCCCGTACCTCAACGATCGTGCCGCCGGTGAAGTCGATGCCGAAATTCAGCCCTTTGGTGAAAAGCAGCCCGAGCGAGGCCACGCAAAGACAAAGCGAAAGGACGAAGACCTGCAGGCGTACCTTCATGAACGGGATGCGCGTCACCTCCGGCACCAGCCGGAAATAGCCCTTGGGCAGTTTCTTCGGACGGGACCGGCGGAACCAGGTGGAAACCACCCAGCGCGTGAAGGTGAAGGCGGTGAAGAGGGTGGTCAGGATGCCGATGGCGAGCGTCACCGCGAAGCCGCGCACCGGACCGGACCCCAGGAAGAACAGCACGACCGCCGCGATGAGCGTGGTGACGTTGGAGTCCACGATCGTCGCCAACGCACGTCCGAACCCTTGATCCAGTGTCTGGATCATTGATCGCCCGTTACGTTCCTCCTCGCGCATACGCTCGTAGATCAGCACGTTCGAATCCACCGCCATGCCGACGGTGAGCACGATACCGGCAATGCCGGGAAGCGTAAGCGTCGCGCCCAGGAGCGACAGCGCCGCCACGATCATGGCCAGGTTGGCTATGAGAGCCAGATTTGCGATCCAGCCGAGCAGCCCATAGGCGCCGACCATGAAGACGACCACGAGGACCGATCCGACCACGGCCGACATCTTGCCGGCATTGATGGAATCCTGCCCGAGGCCCGGACCGACCGTCCGCTCCTCGACGATGGTCAAATTGGCCGGCAGCGCGCCCGCGCGCAGCAGCACGGCAAGGTCGTTGGCGCTCTGCACGGTGAAATTACCGGAAATTTGGCCGGTGCCGCCGAGGATCGGCTCGCGGATCACCGGCGCCGAGATCACCTTGTTGTCGAGGATGATGGCAAAGAGCTTGCCGACATTCTGCTGGCTGGCGATGCCGAAACGGGTCGCGCCTTTGTTGTCGAAACGGAACGACACGACCGGCTCGCCGGTACGCTGGTCGAAGCCGGACTGCGCGTCGACCAGATCCTCGCCCGACACGATGACGCGGTTCTCGATCAGGTAGGGTACCGGCGGGGTGTCGGTCGAATACATGATCGTATCGCCGCCCGGCGCGCGCCCGGACTTGACGGCGTCCTCGACCGAATTCGACTGGTCGACCATCTGGAAGGTGAGCTTGGCGGTCTTGCCCAGGATTTCCTTCAGCCGTTGCGGATCCTGCAAGCCGGGCACCTGGACGAGAATGCGGTCGGTACCCTGTTGCTGGATGATCGGCTCGGTCGTGCCCAATTCGTTGACGCGGCGGCTGACCACTTCGATCGACTTGGTGAGTGCCGAAGAGACGCGGTAATTGATGCCCTCTTCGGTAAGGGTGAAGCGGAGGAGCCCCGCCTCGGGCTCCTCAAGCGTCGCTTCGGTCAGCGAACCGCCGCCGAAAAGGCCCGACTGGACCGGGTTGGTGAGGTCCGCCAGCGCCTTCTTGGCGGCATCGACCTGCGAGGTGTCGCGGATGCGCACCTGAACCGTATTGCCCGACCCGCTGAGACCGGTATAGCCGATCCGGGCGTCGCGCAATTTGCTTCTGATCTCGTCGCGTATCGACGTCAGCCGCTCGTCGATCAGGCTCTTGCGGTCTAGCTGGAGAAGGATGTGCGAGCCGCCCTGGAGGTCCAGGCCGAGCGTCATCTGCGTCTTGGGCAGCCAATTGGGAAGCTTCTCCAGCGTCGCCTTGGAAAAAAGGTTCGGCGCGGCGAAAATCACGCTGGCCACGACGGAAAGCCAGATCAGAACCGTCTTCCAGCGCGAGAAATAGAGCATGCGTTTTGTTATCCGTCGAGGAGTGCCGGGCAATACCGCCCGGAAGGTGGTTATTTCTTGGCGTTCTGATTGGCCACCGGCTCGCCGCGCACGCGCACTTCCGAAATGGTCGAGCGCACCGCGGTGACTTTGTTGCCGCCGCCGAGATCGATTTCGACCTCATTATCGTCGGTTACCTTGGTCACCTTGCCGACAAGGCCGCCGCCCGTCACGACCGTGTCGCCGCGCCTCAGCGCCGAAAGCATCTCGGTGCGCCTCTTCAACTGCTGGCGCTGCGGACGGATGATCAGGAAATACATGATCACGAAGATCAGGACGAAAGGCAGGATGCTGATCAACATGTCCGGGGTGCCGCCCGTGGTTTGTGCGTATGCGGGTGTCACGAACATCCAAAACTCCTGAAAAATTGCCGGGGCCCGAAAGTGGCCCGAATATAGGCATTGCAGGCCGTTTGCAACCACGCCTTTGCCGCAGCAGACCGCTTTTCCCTGCGAAAGGCGCGTGTTACAGGCTGAGCGCCATCATACCAGAACATGCGAACGAGAAATGCCCGATACCACCGCCGATTTGCTTGCCGAAAAGATCGATCTCCTCATCAAGGCCGTCGAGCGGCTGGCGCCGCCGCCCGTGCCCCGGACGGACCTTTCCGTTGCCGACTGTTTCGTGTGGGAGGCCGATCCCGGCTATCTCCAACCGGTCGAAAAGGTGAACCGGGTGGATATCGATCTTATCCGCGGCGTCGACCGGGTGCGCGACATTCTTTTCGACAATACGAAACGGTTCACGACCGGACTGCCGGCGAACAACGCGCTTTTGTGGGGTGCGCGGGGGATGGGCAAGTCGTCGCTGGTCAAGGCCGTCCACGCCTCGATCAACGCCGCGCGCAAGCCCGACGAGCCGCCGCTCAAGCTGATCGAGATCCACCGCGAGGACATCGACACGCTGCCGGCGCTGCTTGCCATCCTCAAGAAGGCGCCTCTCCGCTTCATCCTGTTTTGCGACGACCTTTCCTTCGACCACGACGACACGTCATACAAGTCGCTGAAAGCCGCGCTCGAAGGCGGTGTGGAAGGCCGGCCGGTCAACGTCATCTTCTACGCCACCTCCAACCGGCGGCATCTCCTGCCGCGCGACATGATCGACAATGAGCGCTCCACCGCGATCAACCCTTCGGAGGCCGTCGAGGAGAAGGTCTCGCTTTCCGACCGCTTCGGCCTGTGGCTCGGCTTCCACAAATGCTCGCAGGACGAATATCTCGAGATGATCCAGGGCTATGTCGAGCACCACAAGCTCGCCGTCGACCCGGAGGAACTGCGTGCTTCGGCGCTCGAATGGGCGACCACGCGCGGCAGCCGGTCGGGGCGGGTGGCCTGGCAGTTCGTGCAGGATCTCGCCGGGCAACTCGGGCAGAGGCTGGACGGCTAAAGCGCGTCGCGATCTTTCAGATTCGCTCCGTTCGCTTTGGAGCATGATCCGGAAAAGTGGGCACCGGTTTTCCGAAAAGATCATGCTCCAAACGAAAAACCCGCCCTCTACGAGGACGGGCATAGTAGTCGGGCCGACCGGAGGTCTGACCGGCCCGATATGCTCTTCTTGGCTATTCGAGATATTTGCGCGGATCGACGGGGGCCGAGTTCTTGCGGACCTCGAAATGCAGCCTCGGCGAATCAGCCTTGCCGCTCATACCCGACTGGGCGATCTCCTGGCCGCGCCGGACCTTGTCTCCGCGCGAGACTTCGAGGCTCTTGGCATGCCCGTAAACAGTCACCAGCCCGTCCTCGTGTCGAACGAGGACCGTATTGCCGAATTCCTTGAGGCCGTTGCCGGCATAAATAACCACGCCGTTCTCGGCGGCCTTCACCGGCGTGCCTTCCGGAACCGCGATGTCGATGCCGTCGCCGTCCGCTCCACCGCCGCCGAAGGCGGAGATCACGCGTCCGCGCACCGGCCAGCGCATCTTGCCGATTCCCGTCGCGTCCGGCGCGGTGGCCTTGCTGTCCTGCTCGACGGCGGCGATCTGCTTGTCGGCCTTGTGCGGCGGCGTATAGCCCGCCGGCTTGGCTCCCTCGGAACTGGCCGCGCTTGCTTTATGCGCGGGCGGTGTCGTGCCGGTCTCTACGGGATCGACCTTGGCCGGTTCGGCCCGCGCTACCTTCGTGCCGCTGTCGGCCGAGGGAATGGTCAGCACCTGCCCGATCCGGAGCATTGAACTGTTCAGCCGGTTGGCTTCCTTGATATCCGCCACGCTGACACCGGTCTTCCTGGCGACAGCGTAGAGCGAATCGCCTGACTCGACGGTATACTTGCCCGTCGACGCCCCGGTTCTGGTCGAGGCCGATGACGGGGTTTTCGTATTGCGATCTTCCTTGACACGCGGCTGCTGCGGCAGGACGGCCACCTGTTCCGGCGCCCGCGAGGTTTTCGGCTCGTCCCGCACCGGACGGGCATCGGCGGTACGGCTGGCGCCGCCCTGATGATAGGTCGGGATTATGATCTTCTGGCCGGATTGCAGCGCCTTTGCGGAACTCATGCCGTTTGCCGCCACGATCTCCTTGGCCGGCACCCCGAAGCGCCGCGACAGACTGTAAATCGTATCGCCCGCATTCGCGGTGATCTCGGTGCCTCCTGCCCGCGACCAGCTTCCGACACCGCTGCCATGCGTGCGCACCGGAGCCGCATCGTTATGCCGGCTTTCTTCGACGGCACGCGGCGGGTTCCGCGAAGCCGGCGGTTCGTAGCTTGCAACCCGATGCGAGCCGATAGCCCCGGACGAAGCGACGGGCGGCAGGCTCGATCCCGTAACCGGCGCGAGGGTCGATCCCGATACCGAGCCCATGCTGCCCGAACGGCCGTGAACGGTGCCGGTCGGCATCGGATCGACGTTCCTGTTGGACGCCATCGTATCGCCCGGAAAGGGCTGGCTGGCCGGGGGCCGAACGACGGTATCGCCGCGGTAGGTCGAGCCCGTGAAGAGATCGTCGGAGAAGCGCGCCGTGTCGGAACTGCAGCCCGACGCCAAGCCGCCAATGAGAACAACAGCGGCGCTCAACGCCAACCTGCGTTCGATGGTACCCAAAACCCGATAACGCATCGCTTTACCCGCACACAAGACAACTCCGAGGAATTAAAGCGCGTTAATGTTACCGGTCGGTTAAACGGTTAAAGAAAGAGGCAAATTCTCCTAAAATCCGTCGAACGGCCGCCGCAATCAAAGCGCCGAGGCCATGCCCGGCGTGATCGGCTGCAGCCTGACCTTGCCGATGTCCTCACGCTCGAAGCGGCTGCCGACCTTGCTCATGCGCATCAATTGCTGCTCGCCGTCGGCAGGGCCGACCGGCGCGACCATGACGCCCCCGGTCGAAAGCATTTCGACGAAACTGCGCGGATGGCTGTCAAAGGCAGCCCACACCACGATGCGGTCGAACGGGCCTTCGGACGCCAGCGGTTTGGAGCCGTCGGCGTGGCGCACGACCGCATTCTCTATACCGAGCGTTTCCAGCCGCTGGCGCGCAAGCTCGCCGAGCGTCTTGTAACGCTCGACGCTCAGCACACGGCCCGAAAGCCTGCCGATGAGCGCCGCGGTAAAGCCGGAACCCGTGCCGATCTCCAGCACGCGCTGGCCGGGCGCGAGATCGAGCGCCGTCATGACGGCAGCCTGCAGGTCGATCCCCTCGATGGCCTCGCCGCACTCGATTGGAAGCATGCCTTCCGACCAGAGCGCGTCGTGCCATTGGCCGGGCACGAAATTGTGCCGCGGCGTGGATTCGATGGCCGCAAACAATTGCTTGGAGCCGATGCCGCGCCGGCGCATCCTCAAAAGAAAGGCGGCGAAACCTTCGCGTTCGTCGTGGACGGCGTTCATGCGATCCGCCGCTCCAGTTCGGCCCTGGCGTCGCGATCGGTCAGGTCGAGCTTTAGCGGCGTGACCGATATGAGATTATCCTTCAGCGCCGCAAGATCGCTTCCGGGACGATTTTCGGCGGGCTCGTGCCCGAAGCGCAGCCAGTAATAGGGAAAGCCGCGCCCATCCTTGCGCTCGTCGATCCACAGCCCATGCACAAGCTTGCCCTGATCGGTCACGGTGACGCCCTTGACCTCGTCGGGCGGGCAGCGCGGGAAATTGACGTTGAGAAAGGTGCCGGGCGAAAGGTCCGCCTTGACGAGCCTGGCAAGCAGGCCGGGCGCATGCGCCTCCACGGTTTCCCATGGAACGACCCTGCCCTCTTCCAATACATTGTAAGCTTGGCTGAGCGCGATCGAGCGCAGGCCGATCATCGCGCCTTCCATGGCGCCGGCGACGGTGCCGGAATAGGTGACGTCGTCGGCGGTGTTGGCGCCCGAATTCACGCCCGACAAGATGAGGTCCGGCGGCTCGGGCATGATCTTCCTCACCCCCATGATGACGCAGTCGGTCGGCGTGCCGCGCAGCGCGTAATGCCGGTCGTCGATCTTGCGCATCCGGAGCGGCTCGGAAAGCGACAGCGAATGGGCAAAGCCCGACTGGTCGGTTTCCGGCGCCACGACCCACACATCGTCGGAAAGAGTACGTGCGATGCGTTCCAGCACCTGGAGGCCCTCGGCGTGGATGCCGTCATCATTGGTCAGGAGAATGCGCATGGTACTTTCCAGGATTTCAGCGGATTAGTCGATCTTCTCGGCGCCGCCCATATAGGAACGGAGAGCTTGCGGAATTGTGATGCTGCCGTCGGCGTTCTGGTAATTCTCCATCACCGCGATCAGCGCGCGGCCGACGGCGACGCCCGAGCCGTTCAGCGTATGGACGAAGCGCGTGCCCTTCCCTTCCGATGGGCGATAGCGCGCCTCCATGCGCCGCGCCTGGAAATCGCCGCAGACCGAGCAGGACGAGATCTCGCGATAGGCGTTCTGACCGGGCAGCCACACCTCGATGTCGTAGGTCTTCTTCGCGCCGAAGCCCATGTCGCCGGTGCACAGCACGACGGTGCGGAACGGCAATTCGAGCCGCTTGAGCACCGCCTCGGCGCATTCGGTCATGCGCTCGTGCTCGTGCAGCGAGGACTCGGCATCGGTGATCGAAACCATCTCGACCTTATCGAACTGGTGCTGGCGCAGCATGCCGCGCGTGTCCCTGCCGGCCGACCCCGCCTCCGAGCGAAAGCACGGCGTCAGCGCCGTGAAGCGCAGCGGCAGTTTTTCCTGTTCTAGGATCTGTTCGCGGACGAGATTGGTGAGCGGCACCTCGGCGGTTGGAATGAGACCAAACCGCTTCCTTACGGTAACAGGGTCGCTTCCAGCACTTACAGATTGGTCACCCGCGACGACGCCTTGCTCTGACGCAGTAAAAAACAAATCCTCTTCAAATTTGGGAAGCTGCCCAGTTCCAAATAGTGCCGCATCGCGCACCAAAAGCGGTGGCTGAATCTCGGTATAGCCGTGCTCTGTCGTATGCAGGTCGAGCATGAACTGGCCGAGCGCGCGTTCGAGCCGCGCGAGCTTGCCTTTCAGCACCGTGAAGCGCGCGCCGGAAAGCTTTGCCGCCGTCTCGAAATCCATCATGCCGAGCGCTTCGCCGAGTTCGAAATGCTCCTTCGGCTTGAAATTCATGCGCGGCTTTTCGCCGACGACACGAAGCTCGACATTGTCGTGCTCGTCCTTGCCGACCGGCACGTCGGCAAGCGGCAGATTGGGGATTCCAGCCAGCGCGTCGGCCAGCGCCTGGTCGAGCTCGCGCTCCCTGCCCTCGCCCCCCTGGATCACCGACTTGATCTCGGCGACCTCGGCCTTCAGTTCGTCGGCGCGCACCATATCCTTGTCGCGCATGGCGTTGCCGATTTCCTTCGACAGATAATTGCGGCGCTCCTGCATCTCCTGCAGCGCGACGAGATTGGCACGGCGGGCCTCGTCCCGTGCGATCAGGTCATCGACCTGCCGCGTCGCTTCGTCCGGCGAAAAGCCGCGTCTGGCGAGCCCGGCAGCCATTTCTTCCGCGTTTTCGCGAATCCATCGTATGTCATGCATGGTCAAATCGATCCCCGACGAAGGCGGTCAGGGGGTAAACCGCATCCCTTGCCGATGCAAGACGGGGTAAGAAAGTTCGGGCAGGCAGGAATGACAGAGGGTTGAAGAGGCGGCCGGGCGATCCTGTCCACGTTTTCAGGCCCCTCCACCTTCGTCATATGGCGGTCTAGTCGATATCCTCGACCGGTTGGCCGGAGCTCCCTTCGATCCGCTGCGCCAGCGACGCTTTCATGAACTCGTCGAGGTCGCCGTCGAGCACGCCCGAGGGGCTGGTGTTCTCCACGCCGGTGCGCAGGTCCTTCACGAGCTGATAGGGCTGGAGCACATAGGAACGGATCTGGTGGCCCCAGCCGATATCGGTCTTGGAGGCTTCGGTCGCGTTGGCCGCTTCCTCGCGCCGCTTCAGCTCTTCTTCATAGAGGCGCGAGCGCAGCATATCCCACGCCGTCGCGCGGTTCTTGTGCTGCGAGCGCTCGGCCTGGCAGGCAACCGCGATGCCGGTCGGGATATGAGTGATGCGCACGGCCGAATCGGTGGTGTTGACATGCTGGCCGCCGGCGCCCGACGAGCGGTAGGTGTCGATACGGACGTCGGATTCGGGAATGTCGATCTCGATCGAATCGTCCACGACCGGATAGATCCAGACGCTGGCAAAGGAGGTATGGCGGCGGGCGTTGGAATCGTAAGGCGAAATACGCACAAGCCGATGCACGCCCGATTCCGTCTTCAGCCAGCCATAGGCGTTATGGCCCTTGATAAGTACGGTGGCCGACTTGATGCCGGCCTCTTCGCCGTCATGCATCTCCAGCACCTCGACCTTGAAGCTGCGGTGCTCTGCCCAGCGCGTATACATGCGCAGAAGCATCGAGGCCCAGTCCTGGCTCTCGGTGCCCCCTGCCCCGGCGTGGACTTCCAGATAGGTGTCGTTGGCATCGGCTTCGCCCGAGAGCATGGTCTCGATCTGGCGCGCCTTGACCTCGCCCGCCAGTGCCCGGATCGCCGCCTCGGCCTCGTCCACGACGCCGTGGTCGCCTTCCTCCTCGCCAAGCTCGATCAGGCCCAGATTGTCGTCAAGCGCCTGCGTCAGCCCGCGCACGGCCTTGATGCCGTCATCGAGCGACTGTCGCTCCCGCATCAGCTTCTGCGCTTCCTGCGGGTTGTTCCACAGGTCGCCGTCCTCGGCGCGGTTATTTAAGTAGTCGAGTCGTTTTAGAGCCGGGTCCCAGTCAAAGATGCCTCCTCAGCAGGTCGATCGCCTGCTTGATCTCATCGACGAGGCTTTCCGTTTCGGCGCGCATCGGCTCGCTCTTTCATTTCTTCCAAAGCGCGTCGCGATCTTTCAGATTCGCTTCGTGTACTTTGGCTTTTGATCTTGCGCATGTCCTTATCCCGAAACCGGTGTCCACTTTCGGGAGGCATGCTCTTGGCCTTGAATCGGCGCGGAACATAGGGACGGCAGCCGCCCCTGTAAAGGACGGCCGCACCGAAAACCGGGCCGGATCAGTAGAGCCCGCCGCTGCCTGTGGTAACGGCCTGACTGGCCTCCGGCGACAGCACGCGCGGCCCATTGACGTCCATCTCCTCGCCCATGCCGATGACGGAATAGGTATCGGCCGGACCGGTGCCGGGCTTGAAGGCTTCCATGATGACGTCCGGCCCGCCGCCTTCGGCGCGCATGCCGGTCTTGCGGTTGATCGCGATCAGCTTCATGCCGGGCGGAACACGGAAATCGACCGGGCGCGTGCCGGCAAGATCCGCCTTCATGAATTCCTTGAACACGGGCGCGGCGAGCCCACCGCCGGTCGAGCCGTGACCCATCGGCTTGGGCGTGTCGTAGCCCATATAGAGACCGACGACGAGATCGGGCGTGAAACCGACGAACCAGGCATCCTTCTCCTCGTTGGTCGTGCCGGTCTTGCCGGCGATCGGATAGCCGAGATCGTGGATGATATAGCCGGTGCCGCGCTGCACGACACCTTCCATCATCGAGGTGATCTGGTAGGCGGTCATCGGGTCGAGCACCTGCTCGCGATTGTCGACGACGGTCGGTTCCGGCTGGTCGTGCCAATCCTTGGCGTTGCAGTCTTCGCAGGTGCGCTGATCATGCTTGAAAATCGTCTTGCCGTAGCGGTCCTGGATGCGGTCGATGAGCGACGGCTTGATCTGCTTGCCGCCATTGGCCATCACCGCATAGGCGGAAACCATGCGCATCACGGTCGTCTCGCCCGAACCGATCGCCATCGGCAGGTACGGCGCCAGATGATCGTAGACGCCGAAGCGCTCGGCATATTCGGCGACGATGTTCATGCCGAGGTCCTGCGCAAGCCGGATCGTCATCAAGTTGCGCGACTTCTCGATGCCGAGGCGAAGCGTCGAGGGGCCGGCCCATTTGCCGCCGTAATTATGCGGCTGCCAGATCGTGTTGCCGACCTTGACGGTTATCGGCGCGTCGAGCACCACGGAAGCCGGCGTATAGCCATTGTCGAGCGCGGCGGCATAGACGATCGGCTTGAACGAAGAGCCGGGCTGGCGCATCGCCTGGGTGGCGCGGTTGAACTGCGATTCGGCGTAGGAGAAACCGCCGACCATGGCGAGCACGCGGCCGGTGTGCGCGTCCATGGCCACCATGCCGCCCTCGATCTTGGGCACCTGGCGCAAGAGCCAGCCGCTTCCCACCACGTTCTGGTCGCCGGCACTTTCCGGATCGTGGCCTTCCTCGGCGACCTTCTTCTTCTCGACATAGACGACGTCGCCGGGCGAAAGCACGTCGGCCGGCGACTTGGCCTTGAGCAGTTTGCCGTCCTTGAAATGGCGCATCGCCCATTTCATGTCGGCGGTGGCGATGGTCCCCTTGTCGCGTTCGGGGGCCAGCTTGCCCGATTGCAGCCGCTTGGGCTGGATACCGATCGTCACGTCCTTGTCGGAAGCGTCGAGGACGACCGCAAGACGCCATTCGGGTACGTCGCTCAGTGCGTCGATCTTGCCGAGCGCGGGGCCCCAGTCGCCGGAAACGTCGATCTTTTCCACCGGGCCGCGATAGCCGCGCAGCGTGTCGTATTTTATGAGGCCGTGCTGCAGTGACTTGCGCGCGAGACGCTGCATCTTGGGATCAAGCGAGGTGCGGACCGACAGGCCGCCCTCGTAAAGCGCCGACTCGCCGTAGCGTGCAAGGATCTCGCGGCGCACTTCCTCGGTGAAATATTCGGCCGCGAAAAGATAGGTACCGCCGCGGCGCAGCTTGACGCCGAGAGGCTCGGCCTTCGCCTTCTCGCCCTCTTCCTTGCTGACATAGCCGTTCTCGACCATGCGGTCGATGACGAAATTGCGCCGCCCGATGGCACGCTCTGTATGGCGGAAAGGCTGGTAGTTGGACGGCCCCTTGGGCAGCGCGGCAAGGTAGGCCGCTTCCGAAACCGTCAATTCGTTGACGGACTTGTCGTAATAGGTGAGCGCTGCGCTGGCGATGCCGTAGGAACCCATCCCGAGGAAAATCTCGTTGAGATAAAGTTCCAGGATGCGATCCTTGGAATAAGCCCGCTCGATGCGGAACGCCAGGATCATTTCCTTGATCTTGCGCGCGATCGTCTGGTCGGACGAAAGCAGGAAGTTCTTGGCCACCTGCTGGGTGATCGTCGAGGCTCCCACCGGCCGTTTGCCCGTGCCGAGATTGCGCACGTCGGTGACGATGGCGCGGATGATGCCGGGTATATCGATGCCGGGATGCGAATAGAAATTCTTGTCCTCAGCCGAGATGAAGGCGGCCTTGACGCGATCCGGGATGGCCTGGATCGGCAGGTAAAGCCGCCTTTCATGGGCGTATTCGGCCATCAGCGAGCCGTCCGCCGCATGGAAGCGGGTGGTCACCGGCGGCTCGTATTTGGCCAGCACTTCGTAATCGGGCAGATCCTTGGTCAGATTGCCGACATAGATCGCCACGCCGGCAGCCGCCAGCAGCGCCAGCATTATCCCAACGCCGAAGAAATAGCCCAGAAGTCGTATCATGCCTGCTCCAGCATGCGTCGGGCATGACCGAACGCAAACGGCGTCCGGCGAGACTCGCGCCCACGCCACCACCCTACAATTATTTGGCGGTCCATGCTCCGCCGTTGTGGGCAAAATGCGGCAACAGCACCACGGCCACGCAATTGATCGCCATTAGGCCGCGAACTGTTGTGCCGCTGCAACGCCTTGCCGCTATCGATCGCCATCGCCGGATTCATTCCCTGCCCCAACCCTTTGGCTCTCATCCCCGGCTCTCATCCCCCGGCTCTCACCTTGGCGGCGGCGAACTGCGCAATCGCCTTGCACATGCTGTCGACCGCTTTTGCACGCCATTTCGGATCGCGCAATTCCGCCTCGTCCTTCGGGTTCGACAGATAGCCTAGTTCGACGAGGACGGAAGGTACGTCCGGCGCCCGCAGAACCCTGAATCCGGCAAAGCGGTGGGGATGGTTGATCATTTCGATTGTGCTCGACAGTTGCCCGACGAGCGAACGGGCAAAGCGGATCGAGAAGGAATGCGTCTCGCGACGGATCAGGTCGACGAGGATATCGGCGACATCGTGGTTGGCCTCGGTGATCTCGACGCCGGCCAGAT
The DNA here is from genome assembly GCA_030456445.1 of Hyphomicrobiales bacterium. GTDB lineage: Bacteria > Pseudomonadota > Alphaproteobacteria > Rhizobiales > Rhizobiaceae > Mesorhizobium_L. The sequence goes on along the minus strand of JAKDNM010000060.1, from coordinate 2,091 downwards.
CGTCGGAAAGGTTTTCGCGGCTGGCGACGGCGGCGGCGGCGGCATCAGACGCTTTGTCGGAGACGGTATAGACGGTTGCGCCGCGGATGCCCTTGATCGAGATGGTGTCGGCGTGGATGGAAATGAACAGATCGGCGTTGTCCTGCCGGGCGACCCGGACGCGTTCGTCGAGCGGCAGGAAACGATCGTCGTCGCGGGTCATATAGACGCGGTATTTACCCGCTTTCTCCAGCGCATCCCTGAGTTCCTGCCCGAAAGCCAGCGTTATGTTCTTCTCGATCGCGCCGGACACGCCCTCCGCGCCGCCGTCGATACCGCCATGGCCGGGGTCGATAACGATGGTGAAGGGCTTGCCGGGGGATTCAGGCTTTACGTCGACCGGGTCGTCGGTCGCGGCGGCCGCCCTGGGTGCGCCGCCCGCCTGCTTCGCCAGCGCCGCCTCGAAAGCCGCCTCCGACGATGCCACGATATCGATGACAAGGCGGTAGCCGGGCGAAGATTCGTTCCTGGCGACGGAAATATCGTCCACGGTGAACGGCCCCTTCACCGCGAAGATCATGCGCGAATGGTCGTCGCTGATCTTGCCGTAGCGGACATTCGTCACCAGTCCGCGCGGCTTGAGATCGGCGGGCACGATGGCGAAGCTCATCTGCGGCAGGTCCACCACGAGCCGGTGCGGCGACCTCAGCAGGAACCAGTTGAGCGTGGCGTCGTCGTCCAGTTGCATGACGACGCGCGTCCTGGATGCATCTCCCGCGACCAGGAAATCGTGCCCTTTCAGGATATCCGCGAAGGCCGGGCGCGGCGTCAGGGGAGCCGCAAAGCCGAGCAGAAGCATAGCTGGAAGGAGCAGCCCGGCCCGCCGCAAACAGTCCGATAAGGGGCCGTGGAGCCGTCGCATGAATATCCTTCCGGCAGGCCGCACCAGCCAATATGCAAGCCGGACGCGCTGATTAACGACTGGTAACGATGCTTGGTTAACCAAGCCTTGCCGGTTGGCGCGCTCGCTTGCGGTTCCGTTTGCCGGCATCGAAACAGGGTTGCCATGAACCGCGCCAAATCATAAAAGCGACAAAGGGTCGCTGCAATGCCCCCGGACCGGACGTGGTCGCCACGATGCTGTTACGAGGCGGAGAGAGGCGTCTTGAAATTGCGTCCTTCCGGGGACACATGCGGCTCTACGAATTCTCTCGGGGTGTTCCGAATGGCTGGAACCCCGGCGTGAAGAAAACGGTCGGGATCGAAATCCCGCGCCGGCTTTGTAAAAGCGAAAGAGCGGATCCGGATATCCCGGGTCCAAATATCAAAGATGCGGTCTCGCCGGGAAAAGCGATGAATTCAGGCATGGACATGGACGGATCGGGAAGAACCCGCGCCGCTGTGGCGCCGGTCACCCTTTTCGTCCTGCCGAAACGTCCCCCGGCGCGCGCACAATTGTCCGACACCTGCCTTTTCCCGATGCGTGGCGCCTATCCGCCCATGCCTCTGGCGGCAGCGGTCGGGGAGATTTTCGAACATGCCCAACAAGATGCTTATAGACACCTCCCACCCGGAGGAAACGCGGGTGGTCGTCACCCGCGGTAACCGTATCGAAGAATTCGATTTCGAATCACAAGACAAGAAGCAGCTAAGAGGAAATATCTATCTGGCGCGCGTGACCCGCGTCGAACCCTCGCTTCAAGCCGCTTTCGTCGAATATGGCGGTAACCGTCACGGCTTCCTCGCCTTCAACGAAATCCATCCCGATTACTACCAGATTCCGGTTGCCGACCGGCAGGCGCTGTTGAAGGCCGAGGCCGACGCGGCGGAAGCCGAGGACGCCGAAGAAGACAGTGCCGAGCGCGGTAATGGCCGTCGCCGCCGGCGTGGCGGCAAGGGTCGCGGACGGGGCCGGGAACAGAAGGCGGCCGGGGCGGCGGAAACCGACGAAGACAATTCTTCGTCGGAGAGCGAAGCCGAAGCTTCGGAAGCCGGCGACGATGACCACCAGGATGACGATGGCGGCCCGGCAATGGCCGAAAGCGCTTCCGCCGAAATCGTCTCCGAAGAGATCGGGACGAATGGCGACGAAGCCAACGGCGGCGAAGCCAA
>JAKDNM010000187.1 GCA_030456445.1 Hyphomicrobiales bacterium | reverse complement strand
TCGGCGCGTCGTTCTTTTCGGTCATCTTCCTTTTCCTTCAAAACGGCAAGCCGACATAATTTTCCGCAAGCGCCGTCGAGGCCGCGCGCGAATGGATCAGATAGTCAAGCTCGGCTTCCTGGATACGCTGTCCGAAGGCGCCGGTCTCGGGAAACAGATGCAGCGTCGTCGTCATCCACCAGGAGAAACGCTCCGCCTTCCATACACGCGCCAGCGCCCTTGCCGAATAGGCATCGATACCGGCCGTCGATTTCCCGATATAGTAGTCCCGAAGCCCGTCAAAGAGATAACGCACGTCGCCGCAGGCGAGGTTCAAGCCCTTGGCGCCGGTCGGCGGCACGATATGCGCTGCGTCGCCTGCGAGAAAAAGCCGGCCGAAGCGCATCGGCTCGGCGACAAAGGAACGAAGCGGCGCGATCGATTTCTCGAAGGAAGTGCCGGTCGTCATTCGTCCGGCCACATCCTCCGGCAAGCGGCGGCGGATCTCGTCCCAGAAGCGGTCGTCCGGCCAGTCCTCCAGATGATCGTCGAGCGAGCATTGCACGTAGTAGCGACTGCGCGTCATCGAGCGCATCGAGCAGAGTGCGAAGCCGCGCTTGTGATTGCAATAGATGAGTTCGTGACTGACCGGCGGTACGTCGGCGAGAATGCCGAGCCAGCCGAACGGATAGGTCCGCTCGAACGAATGAATGGCGCTCTCCGGCACGGAGCGGCGGCTCACCCCGTGATAACCGTCGCAGCCGGCGATGAAATCGCAGTCGATCCGATGCGTTGCGCCGTCTTTCTCATACGTGACATAGGGCGCGTCGCGATCGAAATCATGCGGCGTGACCTCGGCTGCTTCATAAACAGAGGCCGCATCCGCCCTGTCCCGCGTATCCATCAGGTCATGCGTCAGTTCGGTCTGGCCATAGACCATCACGCGCTTGCCGCTGGTCAGGTTGAAAAGGTCGATGCGGTGGTGCTTGCCGTCGAAGGCTACGTCGAAACCATCATGGGGCAGGCCCTCTCGCCGCATGCGCTGGCCGGCTCCGGCCTCTTCCAGCATGGCCGCGGTCCCCTCCTCCAGTACCCCGGCGCGCACGCGCGACAGGACATGCTCCCTGGTGGAACGCTCCAGAACGACGTTGTCGATGCCGGCATTGGTCAGCAGCTGCCCAAGCAGCAGGCCGGCCGGCCCCGAACCGATGATCACGACCTGTGACCGCAATTATACCCCCATTTCGATCCCCGCCGCATGCTCCCGATCGACGTAGGATCGAGCAGCGGAACCGAATCCTACTTACCGCTTCCGTGGCAAGACAAGCCAGAGACAATCGATCGAAGGCTGGCAACCCCCGTCCGAACTCACGCTACCGCCGCCGCGTCGGCTATCCTGAACTGAGCACTGCGGCGGCCATTCCAGAAATTCGAAGACAGCATGCCGGCAACATGTACCGTTTGACCGCGATTGGCTGCAAGGAACGCGCCGAGCGCGGTGTTCTCCGCGCGAAAGGCCATGGCCTGGAGACTGCCGCCTATTTCCGAGCGAAGGCCGACGCGCATATGGCCGTTGCCGACGATGCGGATGTCGACGATGCGATGGCGCGGCAGGACGAGGATCGGCGAGGGATGGCCTGCGCCATAGGGACCCGCGTGCTCCAGCGTGTCGAGAAGCTCGACCGTCGCTCCTTCCGCCGACAAAGCGGCGTCGATCTTCAGCGTTTCCTCGCTGTTCAGCCGCATCACTTCCGTGCCTGCCCGCTCCTCGAAGAAGGCGCGCAGATCGCCGAGACGTGACCGCTCGATGGTGATGCCGGCGGCCATGGCGTGACCGCCGCCCTTGACGATAAAGCCTTTTTCGGCCGCCTCACGCACTAGCCGGCCGAGATCGAAGCCGACGATGGAGCGGCCCGAGCCCGTGCCGACGCCGTCCGCCCCGAATGCAATAGCAAAGACCGGACGGCGCGCATGGTCCTTCAGCCGTGATGCCAGAAGGCCAACGACTCCCGGATGCCATTCGCTGCTGCCGGTGACGAGGATTGCCGGGCCGGCGCCGCGAGCCAGTTCCGCGTCGGCTTCGGCGCGCGCCTGTTCCAGCATCGCATGCTCCATCGCCTGTCGTTCCTGATTCAGCCGGTCGAGCGTCTCGGCTATCGCGGCCGCCTCCACAGGATCGTCGGTGGCGAGCAGGCGCGAGCCGAGCGCGGCGTCGCCGATCCGGCCGCCCGCGTTGATACGCGGACCAATCAGGAAAGAGAAATGGAAGGGACCGAGCGGCTCGCCGATGCGGGCAACCCGCGCCAGCGCGGCAAGACCCGGATTGCCGAGGCGGCGCGCCACCGCCAACCCCTTGACGACGAAGGCCCGGTTGACGCCGACGAGCGGCACGACATCGCAGACCGTCGCCAGTGCCACCAGATCGAGCATGCCGAGGAGGTCTGGCGGCGGGAGCGGGCGACCCGCTTCGCGCAAGAGCTTGACGATCTGGACAAGAACCAGAAACACGACGCCCGTCGCGCAAAGATGCCCCTGCCCCGACAGGTCGTCCTCCCGGTTGGGATTGACCACGGCAACCGCGTCAGGGAGCGGCCCGCCGACCTGGTGATGGTCGATCACGACCACTTCCGCGCCCGCTTCGTTCGCAGCGGCAATCGACGGCCCGCTGTTGGTTCCGCAATCAACCGTGACGATCAGCGAGGAACCCCGGGCAGCCAGTTCCCGCATCGCCTCGGGATTGGGTCCGTAGCCCTCGAAGATTCGGTCCGGGATATAGATTTCGGATTCGACCCCGTAATGGCTGAGAAAACGCTTCATCAGCGCCGAGGAGGCAGCGCCGTCGACATCGTAGTCGCCGAAGATGGCTACGCGTTCGCGGCGGCCGATAGCGCCGGCTAGCCGCCCTGCCGCCGCCTCCATGCCGCTCAGCGAGGCGGGATCGGGCAGGAGATCGCGGATCGACGGATCGAGGAAGCGCGCCGCCTCTTGCGCGCCTACGCCCCTGCCGGCCAGAACGCGCGCCACAAGGTCGGGAATGCCGTTGGTCTGGGCAATCGCAAGCGCAACGTTCTCCTGGCGCCGGTCGAGTCGATGCACCCAGTGAACGCCGTTCGCCGAGCGCCGCACGTCCAGAAAGAACCGTTTTTCCTCCGCCATCGCGCTTCCAGAATAGCCGGAAGGGCTCGATCCTAAAACTTGTCCATATCCTGATGACGGGCCTTGATTTCGCGCACCGTGCGCGAGGACGAGCGCATGACGATGGTGTGCGTCTGGATGTCGTGGCGACCGAAACGGACGCCGGAAAGCATGTTGCCGTCAGTGACGCCGGTCGCGGCGAAAAGCGTCTCGCCGCGCGCCATCTCGTTCATCGTATAGACCTTGTTCGGGTCGGAGACGCCCATCTTGGCGGCGCGGGCTATCTTCGCGTCGGTGTCGAGAATGAGGCGCCCCTGCATCTGGCCGCCGACACAGCGCAGCGCCGAAGCCGCCAGCACGCCTTCCGGCGCGCCGCCCGTGCCGAGATAGATGTCGATGCCGGTTTCGTCCGGGTCGGTGGTATGGATGACGCCGGCGACATCGCCGTCGCCGATCAGGCGGATGGCAACGCCCGTTGACCGCACCTCCTCGATCAGCGCGGCGTGACGCGGGCGGTCGAGGATGCAAGCGGTGACCTCCTCGACCGGCACGCCCTTGGCCTTAGCGAGATTGGCGATATTGTCCTTGGCGGACGCGTCGATATCCACCAGTCCGGCCGGGTAGCCCGGCCCGATCGCGATCTTCTGCATGTAGACATCCGGGGCGTAGAGGAGCGTACCCTTTTCCGCGATCGAGATGACGGCAAGGGCGTTGGGCAAGTTCTTGGCGCAGATCGTCGTGCCTTCCAGCGGATCGAGCGCGATATCGACCTCGGGACCTTCGCCAGTACCGACTTCCTCGCCGATATAAAGCATCGGCGCCTCGTCACGCTCGCCCTCGCCGATGACGACGGTGCCGCGGATCGGCAGGCGGTTGAGTTCGGCGCGCATTGCGTCCACCGCCACCTGATCGGCCGCCTTCTCATCGCCACGCCCCCTCAGCCGCGCGGCCGCGACGGCGGCGCGCTCGACCACCCGGACAAGCTCGAGGGTAAGGATACGGTCAAGACCGGCAACGACTTCATGATGCACCATGGATGATCCCTGCTGAACGATTGTCAAATGCCGCCCCTTATTGTCAAAGCGGCATGACAACCGCAAGAGAGATAGCGCTACAAGTGCGTTATGGCGGTCATATGGGGCGCTTCTCTCGCCGGTCGAGTTTTCCGGGCACGGTTCCGTTGGACAAGCGGCAATAGCTTGCAAAGGGGTGCTTGCCCTGCGGCCGCCCTCAGCCTATAGCACGGCTTTAATGCCAGACGCCCTCCCCCTTTTCCCGCACCGCCACCTGCTCGGCATACAGATGCTGCAGTCGGCGGACATCGAGTTGCTGCTCGAACGGGCCGAAGCGGCGATCGCTATTTCCCGCCAGCCGGAGAAAAAGACGGCGACGCTGCGCGGGCGTACACAGATCAATCTCTTCTACGAGGCGTCGACGCGGACGCAGTTTTCGTTCGAACTCGCGGGCAAGCGGCTTGGCGCCGACGTGATGAACATGGCCGTCGCCTCCTCTTCGGTGAAGAAGGGCGAGACGCTGATCGATACGGCAATGACGCTGAACGCGATGCGGCCGGACATCCTCATCATCCGCCATCAATCTGCGGGCGCGGCGGCGCTTCTGGCGCAGAAGGTAGGCTGCTCGGTCGTGAACGCCGGCGACGGCGCGCACGAGCACCCGACACAGGCGCTGCTCGACGCG
>JAKDNM010000059.1 GCA_030456445.1 Hyphomicrobiales bacterium | reverse complement strand
GCAACAAGGAGATCAAGCAGCCTTCCCATCTGGCCGGCGTCAAGATCCGCGCCATTCCGTCCCCGATCTACCTGACCACGGTCGAGGGCCTGGGCGCGGTTCCCGTTCCAGTCGACTGGTCCGAGGTTCCGACCAGGCCGGATGGCTTGACATTCAAGGCGATCTTCCCCAACTGTCTGGTATGTACAAAGCCGAGCACCTTATCGTCACCTATTACAGGGTGTGTCCGATCGCGGGACACTGACCCCCGGCTTGGTGCGTCGCGCCCCGGCCGCGGGGCGCAGGCAGGCTTCCCGTCAGGCGGATGGCAATTGCCGATAACGCGGCGTTAAATTCCAAAAACAGTCTCGAAATGAACATCATGCCCGCGGCGCGGAATGTGTCGGCGGCTCAAGAGAGCGAGGAGGTCCAGGAATGGCTCCCCAGACGAATAAGCGGCGCAAGCCGGCCATTGCCATTACCCGTTCGGACCACGAGCGGCTGACACGCCTCGCCGAATCCGTTTCGGCGCGCAACCCCGAGCTTGCGGACGAACTCTTCGCCGAATTGGACCGGGCGCGCGTGGTTACCGACAAGGCGCTTGCGCCGGGTGTGATCCGCATGGGCTCCACGCTTGGCTTTTCGACGGATGCGGCCGAGAGCCGTCAGGTGACGCTGGTGTTCCCGGGCGAGGCGGATATCGCGGAAGGCAGGATTTCCATCCTGACCCCGATCGGCGCGGCGCTGATCGGCCTTTCCGCCGGCCAGTCGATCGACTGGACGGCCCGCGACGGCCGCACGCATCGGCTGACCGTCGAGACCGTGGAAGCGCCGGGCGTCGCGCCGGCGCCGGAAGGCGAGCTTTCTTCGGCATCATGACCGGTATCCGTCCTCGCTCCCGTCTCTCCCTCTTCGGAGGCTGCCTCATCGCAGGATCCTAGCCCCTGCGCCGCGTGTCGCGGCCAGGGGAATCTCCGCCTTGTCCCAACATGCGCGCACCCCTGACGGGGCGAAGGAGAACCGCGATGTCGCCAGATACATGCATCCTCACCACCAAGGACCTCACGATCCTCGAAATCATGCTCGACCGCTGCCTCGGCAAGGACGACCCGCTGGCGCCTGTCCTGCGGAAAAAGATGGCGTCGGCGACGATCGTCTTCCGCGACGACGTTTCGGCCGATGTCGCGACCCTCAACAGCAGGGTCGCGTTCAGCATCGACGGGCGCGAAACCGACACGCGGGTGATCTCGCATGAATCGTCGGGATCGTCTGTCGGTCTTTTCCTTCCGGTGACTTCGGCGCGCGGGCTGGCTCTGATCGGCATGGCGGAAGGGCAGGCGATGCGCCTTGTCCGGCGCGACGGGACCGAGGAAACGATCGTCCTGCAAAAAGTAGTCTACCAGCCCGAATCGGCGCGGCGCGAGAAGGATGAGAGCGAACAGGCCGAGGCTGCGCGTCGCCCGGCGCTCAGGCTGATCCGCGGCGCCTATTATGACGAGCCGCGTCCTATCTCCGCTGGAAGGGGCGGCGGCTGCGACGATCCTGGTCCCTCGGCGGCCTGATCGCCCGGCGCCCGGCTGAGAGCGCCTGCGACGGTAACGCGCTTGCCGGGCGTTGTTTTCTTCCCGCCGCTTGTCGTATGACCGAGGAAAGTCTTGGGGTACAGGAGAGCGGAAAAATGAAAGTGCTGGTCCTCGGCGGCGGGGTCATCGGGGTGACGACGGCCTACTATCTTGCGCGCTCCGGCCATGAGGTGGAGGTCGTGGAGCGCCGCGACGGGCCGGGAGAAGAGACGAGCTTCGCCAATGCCGGGCAGGTGTCGCCCGGCTATTCCTCGCCATGGGCCGGCCCCGGCGTGCCGCTCAAGGCCGTGAAATGGCTGACCATGCAGTTTGGGCCGCTCGTGATCCGCCCCAAGCTCGATCCCGTCATGTGGCTGTGGATGCTCAGAATGCTGCGCAACTGCACCTCCGCGCGATACGCGGTGAACAAGGCGCGCATGGTGCCGATCGCCGAATACAGCCGCGATTGCCTGCGGGCGCTTCGGGAAGAGACGGGCATCGCCTATGACGACCGCGCCCGTGGCACGCTGCAACTCTTCCGCAAGCAAAAGCAGCTCGACGGGGTCGGACAGGATATCGACGTGCTCAACGAGTTCGGTGTCGCCTATGAGGTGCTCGACCGCGAGGGCTGCATCGGCGCCGAGCCGGCGCTGGCCTACGCAAAGGCCGATTTCGTCGGCGGCCTCAGGCTTCCGGGCGATGAGACCGGCGATTGCCGCATGTTCACGAAACGGCTCGCCACGATGGCCGAGGAACTTGGCGTCCGTTTCTCCTATAAAACGGAGATCAAGGGGATCGCGACGGACGCCGGCGCGGTGAGCGAGGTAATGACCTCGCAGGGGCCGCGCGTGGCCGATGCCTATGTCGTCGCGCTCGGCAGCTATTCGCCGGCCGCGGTGAGGCCGCTCGGCCTCAACGTGCCGGTCTTTCCGGTCAAGGGCTATTCCATCACCGTGCCGCTTGCCGACGACGCCAAGGCGCCGGTCTCGACCATCATGGACGAGACCTACAAGACGGCGATCACGCGGCTTGGCGACAGGATCAGGGTGGGCGGCACCGCCGAACTGGCCGGCTTCGACCTGACGCTTAGACAGCCCCGGCGCGAGGCGCTCGAACATTCCCTTACGGACATGTTCCCGCATGCCGGCGACACGGCGAAGGCCACCTTCTGGTGCGGGTTGCGCCCGATGACGCCGGACGGCCCGCCGCTCGTGGGCGCCACCTTGGTCGAGCGCCTCTATCTCAACACCGGCCACGGCACGCTCGGCTGGACGATGTCATGCGGCTCAGCCAGCGTCCTTGCCGATGTCATCGGCGGAAAGAAGCCGGAAGTGGATATGAGCGCGCTCAGCCTGTCGCGCTACGCGGCCTGAGCGCGGACGGAGCCTCTCTGTCCCTCAATGCCAGTCGCTTCTCCGCTCCGCGCCGGCGGGGCAGTCGGCGAGCGAGGTGACGGTCTCCATCAATTCTTCCGGGGCGGGTTCGCGCGTGCCCGGATCGACGAGCAGGGTCGGACCGATCGCTTTTGCTTCTTCCTGCACGATTTCGGCGAGGATCGAGATGGCGATGTCGGTTGCGCCCTTCGTTCCCGAAAGGACGCCCGCCGGGCTCCTGATCCGGCCGATTTCCTGCGCGGCGGCTCCGCCCGCCTTCAGCCGCTCGATGCGCAACTGATGCGTCCTGACGCTCCCCATCGCGCCGATATAAAAGGCGTTGGACTTGAGGATGCCGGGCAAGAGGCCGGTTTCCCATTCGTGGTCGTGGAAGGCGAGGACGACGGCGGTCCTGGCGTCGATCTCGAACCCGGCCCCGGCGCCGCTAAGGTGGATCGGCAGCGTCGGGATACCTGAATCGCCGATCGCTCCAAGCGTGGCGTCGTCGGGCGCTGCCGCGAGGACATCGAAGCCGCTCGTCTTTGCAAGCCGGGCAAGCTGCACCGTGACCGGGCCGATGCCCGCCACCGCGAGCCGCCGCCTCGGCAGATAGCGCCGGACGAAGGGACCGACGGCGGTGCCCGTCCCGTGCGTCTGGACGGGGTCGGGGATAGCAAGGGTCGCCTCCTTGCGCCGGCGCAAAAGCCCGTCCACGCGGGCGAGTTCTTCCACGGTCACGCCGATATCCATGACCAGTTCGATGGCGCTGCCGCATGGCAACTGGATATCCAGATAGGGCGAGCCGCGACCGTAGCGCACCCGGCGCGACCTGCCTTTTGCGAATGCGTCGCACACTTCTGCCGCGACAGCGCGCTCGATGCAGCCTCCGGAGAGATAGCCGACCCATTGCCCGGCCTCGGTGACCGCCATCTGCGCGCCGGGCCGCCAGGGCGACGACCCGTCCACCTCGACCAGCGTGACGATGGCGGTACGCACGCCGTTCCGCATCTGCTCTAGCGCGAAATCGAGCACGTAATCGTCGAAGATTTCCCAACGGCCTTCGCTGTTTTTCATGTTTCCGGCCCTTTCGTTCCGCTACCCGTGGTGCTTCTCCCGTTCGAGCAGGACCTCGCGCAACACCACCGCGTTGTTGTGTTCGTCATCGGCGGCACCGTAGAGCAGCGTGAGAACCCCGGAGCGCGCGATGGCGGCGAGCGTCTCCAGTTCGCTATCCTTTTCGTTCAGCTCGGCCCGATAGCGCTCCTGAAATTCGGCCCATCGTTCCACCTTGTGCTGGAACCATTTGCGCAGATCGTCGCTCGGTGCGACGCTTTTCTCCCAGCCGTCGAGCCTGGCATGCTCCTTCGACATGCCGCGAGGCCACAGCCGGTCGATGAGGATGCGGTTGCCGTCCGAATCGGAGGCGGCCTCGTAGATCCGCTTGATCCTGACCTGCCCGGCCCGATCGTCCGGCGCGCTGTGCCTGGCAGTCATGACCTGCTTGCCGCGGCCCTGCCGCGACCTCTTCTCTTCTGACGGATATGATCACGTCGGTTCATCGGCAAACCTGAAACCTCCCCTGAGAGGTCGGCGGTGTCTGCAAAGCGCCGCATATCCGCCGAAACGCAGTACGACCCCGCAAAGACCGGATACTTGTCCGATCTGGGCAGGGACAAACGAAACTAACCTCCATGTCGAAGCGTGAGAATTGCACCAAAGCACCATTTCCAGCCGGCCTGCCTCTCGCCGCTCACCCGGTGTCCGTCGCTGCAAGCGTCCAGACGGGACTTATCGACGAATACTCCCTCCGGAACGCCCAGACATCGACTGCGCGGAGGAGTGTGGTCGCGGCCGTGTCGCCGCCAACAGCCTCTCTTCCTTCGGAGAGGAAAAGTTCGGATTCAAACCGCACCCGGATCGTCGCTTCTGTTTCACCGAACTCCTTGTCGAGAATCCGGGACGATTCCAGTCCGACGAACTCCAGTATCAGCGTCTCGCCGGTCGAGGCGCGTCGCGCCGTCTCCGCCGAGAAGGCTTCGAAGACCTCCGCGTCCAGGAGGCCCGACAGCCTTTCCATGTCGCCGGCCGCGTAACGCGTAAGGATGAACTCGTAGGCGGCGTCTGCCTGCTCGAGAAACCGGGCCTCGTCGAAAGCCTGCTGCGCCAAAGGCCCCGATCCGCGCGATGCCGGGGGACGACGTTCGGCGTGCGCGTCTGACGCCACGGATACAGGCCCGGCGGGCCGGTCCCCGCCGTTGCGCCTGTGCAATTCCTGGAACACCAGCAGATAGACCCAACCTATGGCAACCGCTATTGCGGGCCACAGGTTGATGCCTAGTTCGGATGTCCCTTCCATGTTTCCGTCTCTTGCCGAGTGGCGCCCCGCATCAGCGGATTCGGGGCAACTCATTGAACTGATGGAACGGCGGCGGCGAGGTCAGCGTCCATTCCAGGGTCGTCGCGCCAACGCCCCACGGGTTTGCACCGGCCTGTCTCTTGCGCACGAACGCCTCGGCGATGGCGATGAAGAACACCGCCAGCCCCAGCGCCGAGATGTAGGAGCCGATCGACGAGATCATGTTCCAGCCGGCGAAGGCGTCCGGATAGTCTGCATAGCGCCGTGGCATTCCGGCAAGGCCGAGGAAGTGCTGCGGGAAGAACACCAGATTGACGCCGACGAAGGTCAGCCAGAAATGCAGCCGGCCGAGGCTCTCGCTCATCAGATAGCCGGACATCTTCGGGAACCAGAAATAGAAGCCCGAGAAGATGGCGAAGGCGGCGCCGAGCGACAGCACGTAGTGGAAATGCGCCACCACGTAGTAGGTGTCCTGGAGCGTGTGGTCGATGCCGGGATTGGCCAGCACGACACCGGTTACGCCGCCGATGGTGAAGAGCAAGACGAAGCCCATCGCCCACAGCATCGGCACGCGAAAGGTGATCGATCCGCCCCACATCGTCGCCAGCCAGGAGAAGACCTTGATGCCTGTCGGAACGGCGATGACCATCGAGGCGAAGGCGAAATAGCGCTGTGTGTCGATCGAGATGCCGGTCGTGTACATATGGTGCGCCCACACCACGAACCCGATCGCGCCGATGGCGATCATCGCCCACACCATGCCGAGATAGCCGAAGATCGGCTTTTTCGAGAAGGTGGAGATGACGTGGCTGACGATGCCGAACGCCGGCAGGATCATGATGTAGACCTCCGGGTGCCCGAAAAACCAGAACAGGTGCTGGTAGAGGATCGGGTCGCCACCGCCGGACGGCTCGAAGAACGTCGTGCCGAAATTACGGTCGGTCAGCAGCATGGTGATTGCGCCGGCCAGGACCGGCAACGCGAAAAGCAGCATGAAGGCATCCACCAGCATCGACCATGCGAAGAGCGGCATCTTGAAAAGCGTCATGCCGGGTGCGCGCATGTTGAAGATCGTGGTGATGAAGTTGATCCCGCCCAGGATCGACGAGGCTCCGGCGAGATGAATCGAGAAGATGACGAGATCGACCGCCGGGCCGGGCTGGCCGACCGTCGAATAGGGTGGATAGAGCGTCCATCCGCCGCTATGGCCGTCCGAACCGGCGGCTCCCGGAACGAAAAGCGAAATCAGGAACAGCGTGAAGGAAGCGACGAGAAGCCAAAACGAGATGTTGTTCATGCGCGGGAATGCCATGTCCGGCGCGCCGATCATCAGCGGGACGAGCCAGTTCCCGAAGCCGCCGATCAGCGCCGGCATGATGACGAAGAAGATCATCACCAGCCCGTGCGAAGTGACGAGCACGTTGTAGGTATTGGGATCGGCGAAGAATTGCAGGCCCGGTTCCTGTAGTTCCATGCGCATCGCGACGGACAGGCCCGTGCCCAGCACACCCGCCAGCATCGCGAAGCAGAGATAAAGCGTTCCGATGTCCTTGTGGTTGGTCGAAAAGAACCAGCGGGTCCAGAAGGGCGGGCGGTCCGAGCCGTAGGCGGCTGCTTCCTGGGGTATTTGGGGCGCGGCTTGGGAGGCCGTTTCTTCAGGCATTTTCGTCTCCTGCTTTCGTCGGGTCACGCATCGTTCACGATGGTGTCCATGCGGATGTCGTGTGGCTGTGGGTAGATGGTCGGCAGGCGGCAATGCTCGAAGCCCACTCCGATGATTTGCGGACTGTTTGGGGCGGCCACGATCGTCCGGTCGTAGAAGCCGCCGCCATAGCCGAGCCGATAGCGTTCCTCGTCGAAGCCGACCAGCGGAGCGACGAGCACGTCGGGAAGCACCGCCGGCCCGTTCGCCGGCACGGGAATGTTCCAGAAGCCGCGCTCCAGCGCTTCGCCGGGCCGCCACCGGCGGAACTCCAGCGGCCACCCCTTGCGGATGACCACGGGCAGGGCAAAGGCGACTCCCGTTTCGGCCAGTCGACGTATCCACGGATAAAGGTTCGGCTCGCCCTTGATGGGCCAGTAGACGCCGATCACGCGCCCCGCGATACGGTCGAGCACGCGATCGAGGGAGGCCGCGATCCGCGCCGACCGTGCATCCCGCTCCTTCACCGGCATTCGGGTCCGCCGATCGAGGAGGTGCACGCGCATCGAGCGGCGCCATGCCGCGACCTCGCTCCGGCCCGCCGGCTCGTTCCCCGCCGGGTCGTTCATCGCCGGCGTCGGCTTCTCGTGCCTGTGTGCCGTCTCGGGCCGTGCCATGTCAGCCGTGCCGGTGCCCATGAATCGATGTCCCTTTTTACCCGTTCGCGCCAAGGGATCATCAATGGGGGCACGAGCGGGACGCTGAAAGCGTAGCCGGCAGATTGAAGAAGACAAGCGGAATTAAATGCAGTATCAGTGCAAAAAAATTGCATTAGGAATAGATGTGGATATCGACCGGGCCAGGACCTTTCTCGAGATCGTCCACACGGGCAGTTTCCTCAAGGCCGCCGAACGGCTGCACGTGACGCAGACGACCGTCAGCGCCCGTGTTCGCATGCTCGAGGAGGAGCTTGGCCGCCGGCTCTTCGTGCGCAACCGCAACGGCGCAAGGCTCACCTCGGCAGGCGTCGAGTTTGAACGCTTCGCCCAGATGTTCATGCAGGTGTGGGAACGGGCGCGCCAGCAACTGGCCGTACCTTCCGGCAAGACCGGCGTTGTCACCATCGCCGCGGAGCTCAGTCTGTGGAACCCGCTTCTGGTCGAGTGGATGGCGGGGATCAGGGCCGGGGAACCGCTGCTTGCCGTGCGCGCCCATGTCGGCGTTCCCGACCAGCTCGTGGAGGAACTCAGGACCGGGACGCTGGACGTCGCGCTTCTTTATTCGCCGCAGCTTCTGCCCGGCTTCCAGGTCGAGCCGCTGATCGAGGAGCGGCTCGTCCTCGTGCGGGCGATAACGCCGGGCACAGCCGCCGCCCTGCCTCTCCCGTCCGCGTCGGGATTGCCGGAGGGGTATGCCCCGGAAGAATATGTCTATGTGGATTGGGGGCCGGCGTTTTCCGCCCAGCATGGCGCCCATCTGGGCTCTTTTGGCGAGGCAGGTGCCTTCGTCGGCTTCGGTCCCCTCGGGCTCGCCTATCTCCTTAGGTCCGGTGGAACGGGCTATTTCCGCCGCGGTATGGTGACGCCGTTCATCGAGGAGGGGAAACTGGAACTGGTCGAGAGCGCGCCGAGTTTCACCTATCCCGCCTTCGCGGTCTATCCCGAGGACTCCAAACAGCGGCAGGAGGTCCATTCCGCCCTTGCGATCCTGCGAAGATACCTGGCTTCGGAAGCTGCCGACCAGCCTTCGCCTGGCAGCCTGGCATTATAGCGCCGACCGCGGCGACGGGACAGGATTTTCGCGGTTACGCGAAAACGTCATCGAAGAAAAACGTCATCGAAGAGCGGATACGCTCAGAATCGATAGCCTACGCGGATGCCCGCCGACTCCGCGCCGTTGTTGGGTGTGCACAGATCGGCGTTGGAGAAATGATCGGCGTAGAGTTCGACGGACGCATGCTCGGAAATATCGTATCCGAGCCCGGCGCCGAGGTGGAACAGCGCCCTGCAGCCGAGATTCTTGTAGCGCGTCGAATGATCGAGGTCGTTTGCCGAATTTATTGCGCCGCCAAGGCTCCACGTGGCGTAGATCCGGTCGGTGAAGTGGGCGTCCCAGTTCAGGTCGAGATAGGCGAAATGGGTGGCATCGGGCGCTGTGGCGACATCAAAGCCGATCACCGGCCGCGGCGAGCCGATCACGGAGAGGAAATCCGGCGAGGGAAAGAGCAACTCGCCGTTTATCACCGCGCCATTGAAATCGTGCGTGCTGAAGATGCCCATATCGTAGGCGGCGACGCCCAAGCGCAACTCGAATTTGTCGGAGTATTTTCCCAGAAGGCCGAAATCGGAGAAAAGATAACGGTCCTTCGCGCTAGCCGGACCGGCCAGCAGCATTCCGTATAACGCCAGAAACGCAACGAAAAACCGATTGGCTCTCGACATGGCCGGATCCCAAAGAATCATTCCTGACTAGGGCTTGCAATTCCTTGAATCCGGTGTCAAGCGTCCATCGCGCGTGGCGGTGTGTATTCATGGCAGCATGACCGCCCTGCGTCCGCGAGCGGACGGCGCAAAGCAAGTGGACCGGGACGTTTAAATGAGATCATCACGCGCGGGCGGATCATCCCAGCGCCAGCTTCGTGTCGGCGAGCAGGTGCGCCATGCCTTGTCGGAGGTGCTGCAGCGTGGAGACGTGCGCGACGATCTCCTGGAGGCCGCGGTCCTGTCGGTTTCCGAGGTGCGCATGTCTCCCGACCTGAAGATCGCGACGGCCTTCGTCTCGCCGATCGGGGCCGTGGATCACGAAGCCGCTGTCGAGGCGCTCAATCGCCACGCACGCTTCATCCGGGGGCGGCTTTCGCCGGCGCTCAGGCAGATGAAATACATGCCTGAGATCCGTTTCCGCCTCGATACCAGTTTCGATAATTTTGCCAGGATCGACCGCTTGCTGAAGTCGCCCGAAGTGGCGCGCGATTTGGACGAGAACGAAAGCAAGGAAGGCGAAGAATGAGGATGCCGCAATTGCCGAATGTTTGCCGGAGTTGTTGATGGCGCGTCGCGGCAAGAAGAAAGGCCGGCCGGTTTCCGGCTGGATTGTCCTCGACAAGCCAGTCGACATGGGTTCGACCGAGGCCGTTTCCAAGGTGAAATGGCTGTTCAAGGCGGAGAAGGCGGGCCATGCCGGCACGCTCGATCCGCTGGCATCCGGCATGCTCCCGATCGCACTGGGCGAAGCGACGAAGACGGTGCCTTACGTGATGGACGGCGCCAAGATCTATCGCTTCACCGTCGGGTGGGGCGAGGAACGCAACACCGACGACCTCGAAGGCGTAGCGACGAAGAACTCGGACAAGCGTCCGTCCGAAGCAGAACTGAAAGCGCTTCTGCCGCGCTATACGGGTGTCATCATGCAGGTGCCGCCGAAATTCTCGGCGGTCAAGATCGGCGGCGAGCGTGCCTATGACCTCGCCCGTGGCGGCGAGGAGGTAGACCTGCCGCCGCGCGAGATCGAGATCGGGCGGCTCGACCTCGTTTCACTCCCCGACGCCAGCCATGCGGTTTTCGAGATCGAGTGCGGCAAGGGAACCTATGTTCGCAGCATAGCCCGCGACATGGGCCGCGACCTCGGCTGCTACGGCCACGTCTCCGAACTGCGCCGGGTCGAGGTCGAGCCGTTCACGCCGGACGATCTGGTCACGATCGAGGAACTGGAGGCAGCCGCGCCTTCCGAAGGCGGTCCGGATTCTACGCCTTCCTTCGCCGCGCTCGATGCCTTGCTGGTCGATACGGTGGCGGCGCTGGACTGCCTTCCCCAGGTGAAGATCGGCGACGACGCGGCAAGCCGCATCCGCTCGGGCAATCCCGTCATCCTGCGCGGCCGCGACGCCCCTGTCGAGGCGGCGGAGGCGTGCGTGACCGCGCATGGCAGGCTTGTCGCGATCGGCGCCATAGAGGCCGGCATGTTCAAGCCGAAGCGGGTCTTTTCGGTCTGACCAGAGCATTTTGCAGCCGACGGAATCGGTTGTCAGAACGCCCGCTCTCGCAGAAAAGCGGAAATGCCCCAGGAAGGCATGCTGGCGCTTTTTGCCGCTTCGGGGCATTATCCTTTCCTATCGCAGTCCGTTCCTTATAATCGGGAAGCTGGAACGCAGGAGAATGCCCGCGCGCATGATCGCGGGCCGCAGCCGGGCAGGGCATGACTCTGAATTTCAAGGCATCGGAAAGATCGGCCGAAGGGTTGAACTCCGCCTCGTCGGGAAGTTCGACGGGCAAGAGGACGAGGCCGCAGCCGATCGCGGCCTATCTGGTGCTGATGGTCGCCGTCCTGATCATCCCCATGATCGTCTTTTCGGTGCTGCTTCTCCAGCGCAACAACACGGCGCAGCAGAAGGTTCTGTCCACATTGACGGCGGCCGCCGCCGCTTCCATGTCCGAGGCAGTGGATCGCGAGATCACCGGCATGATGACCACGCTGAGGGTCCTCTCCAAGACGCCGTCATTGTTCGATAGCGATCTTTCGCCCTTCTATGACCGCGCCACCCGCGCGCTGGCCGGAACCGGCGCACACCTGGTCGTACTCGACCAGAATTACGATCAGTTGATGAATACGAGGGTGCCGCTGGGAACGCCGCTGTCGAAGACGTCCGATCCCGATACCGCAGCCGTTTCCATCGAGAAACGCGCGGCTGTCGTATCTGATGTGTTTTTCGGCAAGGTCGCGAAGGACTGGGTTTTCATCGTAGCCTTGCCGGCATTCCCTGAGGATGGACCGCCGCGCGTCGTAATGATGACGCGCGAAGCGGCCAGTCTGAACGCCGCGCTGGTTCGCCGAAAACTTGCCGATGGCTGGAATGCCGCGCTGGTGGACGGCAAGAATACGGTGATCACCTCGACCTCCCCCGCCGCCAACACCGGGCAGCACTTCTTCCTGGACCTCATATCGAGAGGTCCGGCGGCCTCCGGCGAAATGCCCGTCACCCATGAAGGGATTTCCTATCAGGCGGTCGTGCAAGGTTCGGAACTGAGCGGCTGGAACATCGTGATGTGGGCGCCGATGTCGGCACTCAACCGCCCGCTGCGCAATTCCCTGCGTTCGCTGATCCTTGGGGGGATCGTCATGGTCGGATTGGGGATCGGGGCGGCCCTTCTGCTCACAAGGCAGATTTCAGGACCGGTGCGCCGGCTGGCGAGAGACGCGCGCCGTCTGGGCTCCGGCGAGATGGTGAAGGCGGTCGACTATCCCATTGCCGAGATCGCCACCGTATCGCATGCGCTGGCGAAGGCTGCCGAGCGCAGGCAGGCGTCCGATAACGAGGTCCGCTTCCTGATGCGCGAGGTGGCGCACCGGGCGAAGAACCAGTTGACCGTGGTGTCGTCGATCGCCAAGCAGAGTGCGCGCAGCGCCCGCGGCATCGACGCCTTTCAGGACAGCTTCCAAAAAAGGCTGCACGGTCTGGCGCGCTCCACCGATCTTCTGATTGCCGGCGGTGTGGCCGGCGTCGAGTTCCGCGAACTCCTCCTTGCCCAGATCGAGCCCTTTCAGGCCAGCGAACCCGATCGTCTGGAGGTCGACGGGCCGCAGTTCAGGCTCGACAACCAGGCGGCTCAGATGCTCGGCATGGCGCTCCACGAGCTTGCCACGAACGCTTCCAAATACGGCGCGTTTTCCGTGCCGGAAGGACGTCTTTCCGCGACATGGAACGTGACCGGTACCACTTTCGATTTCGACTGGCGCGAGCGTGTGCGGCGCTCCCGCAGGCGCCCCGAAAGGCGTGGTTTCGGCACCGAGGTGATCGAGCGGATGCTCAAGGGTGCGCTTTTTGCGAATGTCACCAGGACCCACCATCGCGATGGGCTCGAATGGCGTTTCGAAATCCCGCTCGATCGCCTCCGGCCGAATGCGGCGACGGAGGAAGAGGACGACCTCTGAGCGGACCATTTGCCTTCCGTTTGATGACTGAGCGGAGCGGCATCTCGAAATGTCTGGTAATTCTCCTTTTCTTGGACTATAGGGCGCGCCAGCGCCGAGCTTTTGCGCCGGCTCTAATGGCCTCTGCTGGACGACATCCCGGCTGAAGGCGTCCCGTTTCCGCAAGATCAGAAAGGAAAAGCACGATGTCGATAACCGCGCCGCGCAAGCAGGAACTGATGACCGAATATGCCACCGTAACGGGCGACACGGGTTCGCCCGAGGTCCAGGTGGCCATTCTGTCGGAGCGCATCAAGAATCTCACCGAGCATTTCAAGGACCACAAGAAGGACAACCATTCCCGCCGTGGTCTCCTGAAGCTCGTTTCGCAGCGCCGCCGTCTGCTCGACTATTTGAAGGGCAAGGACGATGCGCGCTACCAGACGCTGATCGAGAAGCTCGGTCTGCGCCGCTGATCGGATTGGCTGGCGGCTCCCGGAAGGGAACCCGCCAGCCGTGCATTCGGACCGGCGATGGTCGTCGGTCCCGCGAGCCTGAGCCTTCGACGGCGGGCTCTAACCGGGTTCCGGTCGCCGACAGTGGCGGCGGGAGCCACCCATGGGCCGGTCATGGGGCAGGATTGCAGGACGCCTGAAGGTGCTGGACGCGCCGCTTTTCAGACTTCCCGTTGTCTTGCCCGTGGCTCGTCCGAAGGAAGCCGAAGGTTGGGCCGCGTCGCCATAGCGACGGCGGTTCGGCCGCATATGAAGGACAAGACATGTTCAATCACCACAAGATAGAAATCCAGTGGGGCGGTCGCCCGCTCACCCTCGAGACCGGCAAGATCGCGCGTCAGGCAGACGGCGCGGTGCTCGCCACCTATGGCGAAACCGTCGTGCTCGCCACCGTCGTTTCGGCAAGGGAGCCGAAACCCGGCCTCGACTTCTTCCCGCTGACCGTCAACTATCAGGAAAAGACCTTCGCCGCCGGCAAGATCCCGGGCGGCTATTTCAAGCGCGAGGGCCGGCCGAGCGAGAAGGAGACGCTGGTCTCCCGCCTCATCGACCGTCCGATCCGCCCGCTCTTCGCCGACGGCTACAAGCACGACACGCAGATCGTCGTCACCGTGCTGCAGCACGATCTGGAGAATGATCCCGACATCCTGTCGATCGTCGCCACTTCCGCCGCGCTGACGCTTTCGGGCGTTCCCTTCATGGGCCCGATCGGCGGTGCCCGCGTCGGCTACATCAACGGCGAATACAGGCTCAACCCGCATGTCGACGAAATGCCGGAATCGAAGCTCGACCTCGTCGTCGCCGGTACCGGCGACGCCGTGCTGATGGTCGAGTCCGAGGCGCAGGAACTCGACGAGGACATCATGCTCGGCGCGGTCATGTTCGGCCACAAGGGTTTCCAGCCGGTCATCGACGCGATCGTCAAGCTTGCAGAGGCCGCCGCCAAGGAGCCGCGCGACTTCGTCTCCCCGAATTATGCCGATCTCGAGGCCGAGATGCTGAAGATCGCGGAAACGGATTTGCGCGCGGCCTACAAGAACGTCGACAAGCAGGAGCGCTATGCCGCGGTCGATGCGGTGAAGGCCAAGGTCAAGGCCGCGTTCGCGCCGGCCGAAGACGAAGAGGCGCGCTACACGTCCGAGCAGATCGGCACCGTGTTCAAGGAGTTGCAGGCCAAGATCGTCCGCTGGAACATTCTCGACACCGGCTCGCGCATCGACGGCCGCGATCTCAAGACGGTGCGCAACATCGTTGCCGAGGTCGGCGTTCTGCCGCGCACCCATGGCTCGGCCGTCTTCACCCGCGGTGAGACGCAGGCGATGGTGGTGGCGACGCTGGGCACCGGCGAGGACGAGCAGTACATCGACTCGCTGACCGGTACCTACAAGGAGAAGTTCCTCCTCCATTACAATTTCCCGCCCTATTCGGTCGGTGAGACCGGTCGCATGGGTTCGCCCGGCCGCCGCGAGATCGGCCATGGCAAACTCGCCTGGCGCGCCGTCCATCCGATGCTGCCCGGCGCCGAACAGTTCCCCTACACGATCCGCGTCGTCTCCGAGATCACCGAATCGAACGGTTCCTCTTCGATGGCGACGGTCTGCGGTACCTCGCTGGCGCTGATGGATGCCGGTGTTCCGCTCCAGAAGCCGGTCGCCGGCATCGCCATGGGCCTCATCAAGGAAGACGAGCGCTTCGCGGTGCTGTCGGATATCCTGGGCGACGAGGACCATCTCGGCGACATGGACTTCAAGGTGGCGGGCACGGCGGGCGGCATCACCTCGCTCCAGATGGACATCAAGATCGATGGCATCACCGAGGAGATCATGAAGGTGGCGCTCGGCCAGGCCAGGGACGGCCGCCTGCACATCCTGGGCGAAATGGCCAAGGCGATCACCGGCGCGCGCGCCGAACTGGGCGAATTCGCCCCGCGCATCGAGGTGATGAACATCCCGGTCGACAAGATCCGCGACGTTATCGGCTCGGGCGGCAAGGTCATCCGCGAGATCGTGGAAAAGACCGGCGCCAAGATCAATATCGAGGACGACGGCACGGTGAAGATCGCCTCTTCCAACGCCAAGGAGATCGAGGCGGCGAAGAAGTGGATACACACCATCGTGGCCGAGCCGGAGGTCGGCGAGGTCTATGAAGGTACGGTCGTCAAGACCACGGATTTTGGAGCCTTCGTCAATTTCTTCGGCCCCAAGGACGGCCTCGTGCACATTTCCCAGCTTGCATCCGAACGCGTCCAGAAGACCACCGACGTGGTCAAGGAAGGCGACAAGGTCTTCGTCAAGCTCATGGGCTTCGACGAGCGCGGCAAGGTTCGTCTTTCGATGAAGGTCGTCGATCAGGAGACGGGCAAGGAACTCGCCCGCGAGAAGAAGGGCGAGGACGCCGAGGCCTGATCTTCGCTCCACGGATAATGGATCGGCGGGCGCGCTCCTCGGGCGCGCCCGCTTTTTCTTGGAGCATGATGCGGCCGGATTGAATCGTGTCCTGCTCTTATCTTTTGGTTTGAGCATGATCTTTTCGGAAAACCGGTGCCCGCTTTTCCGGCTCACGCTCCAAGGTACGCAACGGCCTTCATGACGGACGACAGCCGCAAGACGCTTTTCCATCCATTCGAGACAGGCGATCTGCCGATACCGCCGGAAGGGACGCGGGTGCTGTTTTCCGGCGCCGAGCCAGGCTTGCGGTTGCCGGCGGGCTTCGCGGCGGACCTGGCGCTCGCCCAGCCTTTCCGACCCTCCTTCCGCGCGCTCGAAGAGGCAGGCTTCGAAATTTCCCCCCGGGCGGAAGGCGCGGGATACGATGCCGCGTTTGTCCTCTGCGGCCGGCATCGGCGTCAAAACGAAGCCCGGATCGCGGATGCCCTGACGCGGGTGAGGGAAGGCGGTCTTGTCCTTGTCGCCGGCAGCAAGGTGAACGGTATCGACAGCCTGCGCCGGAAAGTTGCCGGAACGGTGCCGCTCGCCGGGAGCCTCGCCAAATATCACGGCATTGCGTTCTGGTTTCCGCGTCCGGTCGATGCGCCTGCCGCGGTTGCCGTCCTCGCGCCTGCGGGGCTCGCGTTGGTGGATGGCCGCTTCCGCACGGCTCCGGGCATGTTTTCGCCGGATCATGTCGATCCTGGATCGCGGCTTCTGGTCGAGAGCCTTCCAGACGATATCTCGGGGGACGTGGCCGATTTCGGTGCCGGATGGGGCTACCTTTCGGCCGAACTGCTTTCGCGATCGGATGCGGTTTCGCGCATCGACCTCTACGAGGCCGATTTCGAGGCGCTGGAGGCGGCCCGTCGAAATCTTGCCGGCAGCGATAGCGCGGCGCAGACGGGGTTCTTCTGGAGCGATCTGCTGGCCGAGCCCATCGAGGGCCGCTACGATTTCATCGTCATGAACCCGCCCTTCCATGCGGGGCGCGCAGCCGCGCCCACGATCGGGCAGGGGATGATCCTTGCCGCCGCGCGCGCTCTCAAGCCCCGCGGCCGGCTTTATCTCGTCGCCAACCGGCAACTGCCTTACGAAGAGGTGCTTGCGAGGGATTTCCGGAAATCGGGCGAAACGGTTCGCGACGCAAGCTACAAGGTGCTGTGGGCAGTGCGACGATGAGCGGAATTTTTGAGAGCGCCCCGAAGGGCGCTCAATGGACGGTCATCGCTACCGCATAGGCTTGCGGCGTTTCGAAAGCGCTGGCAAGCGGCGCGGGCTTTCCGTAAAAATTGCCCTGCACCACATCGCAGCCCGCCGCTCGCAGAAGCGTGGCCTGGCTTTCCGTCTCCACCCCTTCGGCGATCGTGTGAACACCGAGCGCTCTCGACAGGCCAACGATCGTCGACACGACCGCGCCGGAACTGGCGTCGGCCTCCAACCTGTCGATGAAGGTCTTGTCGATCTTGAGCTTGTGGAAGGAGAAATCGATCAGATAACTCAAATTCGAATAGCCGGTGCCGAAATCGTCCACGGCGACCGAAATGCCGATCGCGGCCAGTTCTTCCAGGATCCTCGCCGCCCGCCCGCGATCCTGCATCATGGCGGTCTCGGTAACCTCCAGTTCGAGCCGTGCCGGGGCTAGCCCGGATTCTCCCAGCGCCTTGCGCACCACGGCAATGAATTCCGTGTTCATGAACTGGACCGGCGAGATGTTCACGGCGACGAAACAGTCTTCGGGAAGCCGCAATGCGTCATGGCAGGCGGTGCGCAGCACCCAGCGCCCGATCGGCTCGATCATGCCCGTTTCTTCCGCGATCGGAATGAAGTCCATCGGCGGGATCATGCCGTGCTCCGGGTGATTCCAGCGCAGGAGCGCCTCGTAGCCGACGACGCGGCCGGCGGTAAGGTCGAATTGGGGCTGGTAATAAAGCTCGAAGTCTCCCCGCTCGAATGCAGTGAGCAGTTCCGCCTCGATCCAGCGCCGGAAATCGGCCACCTCGCCCATTTCCGGCTGGTAGACCGCCCAGTTGCCATGGCCGCCCAGCCGGGCGTGCTGCAGGGCCAGATTGGAGCGGCGCAGGAGCGTCGTCGGGTCGCTGCCGTCCTTTGGAAGGGCCACGACCCCCACCGATATATTGACCGACTGCGAGTGCCTGCCGAGTTGGTAGGGCTTCATCATGATGTCGATGAGGTCCCGCACGATCATGTCCATATCGGGCATGGCCTTGCGGTCCGGATAGAGAATGCAGAATTGTCCCGCGCCGATGCGGCCGATCTCGGCCCGCTTCGGCAAATTGTCTTTCAGCCTTCGGGCAAAGGCGCGGACCAGTTCGTCGGCCCGTCCGTAGCCTATGGCCTCGTTGATCTGCTTGAACCGGTCGATATCGATGTCGATCAGGAAAACCGGCTCGCCCTTGCGGGATGCCGCTATCGAGGCTTCCGCGATCTTGCCGATCATGGCAACGCGTGCATGGAGCCCTGTCAGCTTGTCGATCTGGGTCTCGTTGAAGACGTAGTCGATGGATTCGTCGACGCCGGCAAAATAGGACAGGGCGGCTCCGCCGGCGGAAAGTGCGCACAAGCCGGCGATCATCGAACCTATGGCATCGGCGGAAAGACCGCTGGGTCCGACGCCGAAATCGAATTTCAGTGCCCACAGCCCCAGTACGAAACTGCTTAGCGCCGAACTTACGATTGTGATGAGCCGAAACGCCGTGCTCCGGTTCGGATTTGTCATGGAATGCAATCCATCTCGATCAATGCGACGGATGGTATGCGGGTGCCGCTTAAGATTCGTTTCCGCCGGCTGCGAAAACCTCCGGCATGGTGAAGGAAGTATTGATACTTTCCAAGCCGCCTTACGCCTGGTCGGAAGGCACGTCCGTGCGCTTCAGCTCGTCGAGCGTCGGCATTGAAACGATGTGATAGCCGGAATCCACATAGTGGATTTCGCCGGTCACGCCCGACGACAGATCGGACAGGAGATAGAGCGCGGAGCCGCCCACCTCCTCCAGTGTTATCGGCCTGCGCAGCGGCGAATTGCGCTGCTGGTAGGAGAACATGTGGCGCGCGTCGGAAATGCCCGCGCCGGCCAATGTCCTTACGGGTCCAGCCGAGATGGCGTTGACGCGGATTCCCGCCGGCCCGTAGTCGCTTGCCAGATAGCGCACGCTTGCCTCAAGCGCCGCCTTGGCAACGCCCATGACATTGTAGTTCGGCATGACCCTGACGGAGCCGGCATAGGTCAGCGTGACGAGGCTGCCGCCGTTCTCCATCAGTTTCGCCGCCTTGCGGGCGATTTCCGTGAAGGAGTAGCAGGAGATCACCATGGTGCGCACGAAATTCTCGCGCGACGTATCGGCATAGAGGCCCTTCAACTCGTTCTTGTCGGAGAACCCGATGGCGTGCACGACGAAATCAAGCCCGCCCCATGCCGATTTCAAGGCCTCGAAAGTGCCGTCGATAGAGGCGCTGTCTTCCACGTCGCAAGGCACGACGATGGACGCGCCGAGTTTTTCAGCCAGAGGTTTGACGCGGCGGCCGAACGCTTCGCCCTGATAGGTGAAAGCGAGTTCGGCGCCTTGCTCGGCCAGTTTCCTGGCGATCCCCCACGCGATCGAATGATCGTTGGCGACGCCCATCACCAGGCCTCGCTTCCCCTTCATCAATGCTTCCATTCAATGTCCCCGTAAATGAACCCTGAGGGCGCTCGGCCCCGGCGGCGCTCTCGAATTGATCGATCGTGCCTTCCGCCTACTCGCAGTAGCGCCGGAAGACGAGCGTCGCGTTGGTGCCGCCGAAACCGAAGGAGTTCGACAGAACGGTATCGATCGTGGCGTTGTCGATGCGTTCGCGAACGATCGGAACACCTTCGAATTCCGGGTCCAGCGTTTCGATATGCGCGCTTTCCCCGATGAAGCGGTCCTTCATCATCAGGATCGAATAGATGGATTCCTGCACGCCCGCTGCCCCGAGCGAATGGCCCGTCAGCGACTTCGTGGAGGTGATTTTCGGCAGATCGTCACCGAAGACCTCGCGGATGGCCCCGATCTCGCGCGAATCCCCGATCGGGGTCGAGGTGCCGTGCGTATTGATGTAATCGACCCGGCCGGAGACGGTGGAGAGCGCCTGCTTCATGCACCGCACCGCTCCCTCGCCGGATGGCGCGACCATGTCGTAGCCGTCGGAGGTGGCGCCGTAGCCGACGATTTCGGCGTGGATCCTGGCGCCGCGCGCCTTCGCATGCTCCAGTTCTTCCAGCACCAGCACGCCGGCGCCGCCCGCGATGACGAAACCGTCGCGATCGACATCGTAGGCGCGGGATGCCTCGGACGGGCGCTCGTTGAACTTGCTCGACATCGCGCCCATGGCGTCGAAGAGGTCTGACATGGTCCAGTCCAGATCCTCATGTCCGCCGGCGAAGATCATGTCCTGCTTGCCCCACTGGATCAGTTCATAGGCGTTGCCGATGCAGTGCGCCGAGGTCGAGCAGGCCGAGGAGATGGAATAGTTGACGCCGTGGATCTTGAACCAGGTCGCCAGCGTCGCCGAGGCGGTCGAAGACATGGCTTTTGGCACGGCGAAGGGGCCGATCCGCTTCGGCGAGCCGTTCTTGAGGGTGGTTTCGGCAGCGTCCACAATGGCGCGCGTCGACGGTCCGCCCGATCCCATGATGATGCCGATACGTTCGTCGGTGATGCCGTCCTCCTCAAGGGCGGCGTCCGCGAGCGCCTGTCGCATCGCGACATGGTTCCATGCACCGCCCTTGGAAAGGAAGCGCATGGCGCGCCGGTCGACCATCTCGGCGAGTTCCGCGGGGCCGAGCTTCGGCATGCCCCAGACCTGGCAGCGGAACCCGTGTTCCGCGAATTCCTCCGAGAACGTGATTCCCGACTTCGCCTCACGCAGGGAAGTCGCGACTTCCCCGGCATTGCTGCCGATAGGCGACACGATCCCGATCCCGGTGACAACCACCCGTCTCATCGCAGGCTCCCGTTAGTGGCGGCGCTTATTCCGCGCCCTGTTTGGATAGGCCGACCCTGAGGTCGGTGGCCTTGTAGATGGGGTCGCCATCCGCCTTCAGCCAGCCATCGCCGATGCCGAGCACGAGACGGCCGCGCAGCACACGTTTGAAATCGACGCCATACTCGACCTTTTTGGTGGCTGGCGTCACCATACCCTTGAATTTGACCTCGCCTGTCGACAGCGCCATGCCCCTGCCGGGCTCGCCCAGCCAGCCGAGGAAAAAGCCCGTCATCTGCCACAGCGCGTCAAGGCCGAGGCAGCCGGGCATCACCGGATTGCCGATGAAATGGCAGGGAAAGAACCACAAATCCGGCTTTATATCGAGTTCGGCACGGATATAGCCCTTGTCGAACTCGCCGCCGGTCTCGCTGATATCGGTGATGCGGTCGAACATCAGCATGGGCGGCGCGGGCAGTTGCGCATTGCCGGAGCCGAACAGCTCGCCACGCGCACAGCTCAGCAGATCCTCGTAGTCGTAACTGGATTTGGCGCCTGCGATCATGCTGCTCCTGCCGTGACGGCCTTAAGGTGGCCCGTTTGGGGGGACGGCCCCCTGGGATGCCCTGAGAGGCAACTAGGAAGCGCCCATCCTTCTCGTTGATTCCCTAACACAAACCTTCAGCTTGCGGAAACCGCCGTTGCCTCTAGCGTGGGGCGGTTCCCCGGTCAATGCGCCGCTATTGATTGCACGGGCTCCTCAGAATATATCAGGTTGTTGATATCAAAGCCTCGGCGGCGGCCTTGATGAGTGCCGTGCGCCGTGGTGGAAGAGAACTGGTGGAGATGACGTCAGAGGCCTTGGAGGAAACGAGGGAGATCGAGCGGCGCGTCCGGGACGCCGGCCTTCGGCCGACGCGTCAGCGTGTAGCGCTGGCCAATCTCCTTTTTGCGCAAGGCGACAGGCATCTTTCGGCCGAGGAACTGCACGAGGAGGCGATCGCGGCGGACGTTCCGGTGTCGCTGGCCACGGTCTACAACGCGCTGCATCAGTTCACAGAGGCCGGCCTGCTCAGGATCCTGGCGGTCGAGGGGGCGAAAACCTATTTCGACACCAACACTTCCGACCATCATCACTTTTTTGTGGAAGATGAAAACCGGCTCGTCGATATCGAGATCGAAAAAGGCCCGGTGACCGTCATCAACCTGCCGGCACCGCCCGAGGGCCTCGAAATCGCCAATGTGGATATCGTCGTGCGCCTGCGCAGGAAGCGGCAGGGTAAAGCCTGATCCTAGAGCATGATGCGATTGGATTGAATCGCATCATGCTCTTATCTCATTGTTTGAGCATGATCTTTTC